>CBIMKI010000125.1:0-8681 GCA_966244395.1 uncultured Sphingobium sp.
GTGGCCGCCGGGCTGGAGCAGGCGGACGCGCAGGCCGTGCGCGACGCAGGGCAGGCCATCGCCGCCTTCTCCGCCGAGCTGCGCGAGGCGGAGCGCGTGCTCAAGCGCTTCATGTATGCCAATCTCTATCATCATCCCGTGCAGCTGGAGGCGGCCGCCCGCGCGCGCATCATCGTCGCCGATCTCTATGAGGCCTATCATGACAAGCCCGAGCTGATGGGCGAGGGCTGGACGGCCGGCTGTTCCCGGCAGGAGCCGATGCGCAGCCGCCACATTGCGGACTATATCGCCGGCATGACGGACCGTTTCGCCGAGAGCGCGCACCGGGCTATCTTCGGCAACAAGCTCGATCGGCGCGTGCACTGAGCGCCTGACAGGGAGCAGGACGGCATGGGACAGGACAGTCAGCAACTGATCGTCACGATCCTCAGCTTCGGCGTGCTCGCGCTCGTGCTGGGGCTGCGCATGCGCCGGATGCGGGCGGTGCGGCGGCTCAAGGTCGAGCAGCTCTGGATTCTCCCCGCCTTTTTCGGCCTTGTCGTCGCCGCGCTCTATGTGTCGCATCCGCCGCGCGGCATCGTCTGGCTCTATGCGCTGCTGGCGCTCGGCGCGGGCCTGGGTCTGGGATGGCTGCGGGGCCGGCTGATGGCGATCACGGTCGATCCGCAGACCCATGAAGTGAGCCAGCAGGGGTCGATGGCGGCCATGATCTTCATCTTCGTGCTGGTCGGCGCGCGCTTCGCCATGCGGTCCATGATCGGCAGCGGCGCGGACGTCGATCCGGCGCTCATGCTCTCGGTGACGGACGTGCTGCTTGCGCTCGGTCTGGGCTTCGTGACCGGCCAGGCCGTGGAGATGGGCCTGCGCGCCAGGGCCCTTCTGGCGCAGGCGAAGGGCCGCCGGCCATGACGGATGCGCCGCAGCCCTGGTTCGCGGGCACGGCGCCGCAGGAGGCGGACAAGCGCCATGCTCCCGCGACGCTGCGCAATCGCGAGGCCATCGTCGCCGTGCTGCGCGATACGCTCCCCGAGAGCGGCGTCGTGCTGGAGGTCGCCAGCGGCTCGGGCGAGCACGCCGTCCACTTCGCGCAGGCCTTCCCCGCGCTCCAATGGCAGCCCACCGATCCCGACGCCGCCGCGCTCGCCTCCATCGCCGCCTGGCGCGCCGAAGCGCCCCTCGATAATCTCCTCCCGCCCCTCATGCTGGATGCGGCGTCCGCCGACTGGCCCGTGACGCAGGCCGACGCGCTCCTCTGCATCAACATGGTCCATATCAGCTTGTGGTCGGCGACGCTGGGCCTGCTGCGCGGCGCCGCGCGGCTGCTGCCGCCGGGCGGGCCGCTCTATCTCTATGGCCCTTATGTGCAGGCCGGCATCGAGACCGCGCCCAGCAATCTCGCCTTCGACCAGTCGCTGCGTGCGCGCAATCCAGGCTGGGGCCTGCGCGACGTCGCCGATGTCGAGGCGGCGGCGGCCGGGGCAGGACTATGGCTGGAGCGCATCGTCCCCATGCCCGCCAACAATCTCAGCCTGATCGTCCGGCGCGGTCTTCGTCCGGGCTGACGCCGGCCGCGCTGCGGCGGACCTGCTCGCGCCAGGCGATGTAGAGTCCGCCCGCCGCGATCAGCACCGCGCCGATCCAGCTCGTCGCGGTCGGCCAGGTGCTCCAGAACAGCCAGCCCGCCGCCGTCGCCCAGATGAGCTGGCTGTAGTCCATGGGAATGACGAGGCTGACCGGCCCCCAGCGCAGCGAGAAGGTCATGAGCAGTTGCGCGACCCCGCCCGAGACGCCGAGCATCACCAGCAGCAGCCAGTCATGGGCATCGTGCGGCGTCGCCGACATCCAGGCGAGGATGGCCAGCGGCGGCAGCGAAAGCGCAGTGAACCAGAAGACGATGGCGGGCGCCTGCTCGGTCTTGTTGAGATCGCGCAGTACGATGGAGACGATGGCCGTGACGAAGGCGCCCACGAGCGCCACGATGACGCCCAGGCTGGCGAGATGTTCGGCATCGGGATTGGCCATGATGACGACGCCGATGAAGCCCACGGCCACGGCGCTCCACCGATGCCGGCCGATCTTCTCGTGCAGGACCAGCGCGGAGAGGATGGTGGCGAAGATCGGCATGGTGAAGGCGATGGACGTGGATTCGGCGAGCGGCAGCAGCGCCACCGCGCCGAAGTTCAGCAACATGCCGAGCATGCCGAGCAGGGAGCGCGAGACGTGCATGCCGATCCGGTTCGTGCGCACTGCGCGCAGGCCCATCGTCGCCACGAGCCAGATGGTGACCACGGGGAAGGCGAAGAGCTGGCGATAGAAGACGATCTCGCCGATGCTGGTGGATCGGTCCGAGAGCAGCTTGCCGCAGCTATAGGTCGTCGCCAGCATCAGCATGGCGAGCAGCCGCAGGGTGATGGCCAGCATCGGCCGGTCGCGATGGCCCTCCTGCGCCGCGCTCATGCCCGCCCCCCGCGCCGCGCGGTCTGCACCCCTTCGCCGACGAACAGGGCGAGCGCCAGCCAGATGAGGCCGAAGCTGGCGAGTCGCGCGGGCGAGAGCGGCTCGCCGAGCAGCAGATAGCCGGTGAGGAACTGGAGCGAAGGCGCGACATATTGGAGCAGGCCGAGCGTGCCCAGCGACAGCCGCCGCGCGGCGCTGGCGAAGAGCATGAGCGGCACGGAGGTGACGACGCCGGTGCCGATCAGCAGCGCCGTCTGCACGCCGTCGCGCCCGAAGCCGAGCGTGCCCTGCGCGGCGAACCAGCCGAGCGCGGCGAGTGCCGGGCCGAGCAGCACCACTGTCTCGACCGCGAGACCCACTGGCGCGGGCACCGGCGTCAGCTTGCGCACCAGGCCATAGAGCGCGAAGCTGATCGCCAGAGTGAGGCTGATCCAGAGCGTCTGCAATTCGCCCACGGCAAGGATCGCCACGCCCGCCGTCGCGACGAGCAGCGCGAGCATCTGTCCGCGCCGCAGCCGCTCGCCCAGAAACGTCATGCCGAGCAGGATGTTGGCGAGTGGATTGAGAAAATAGCCCAGACTTGCGGCCAGCACATGCCCGTCGTTCACTGCCCAGATGAACACCAGCCAGTTGGCCGCGATGAGCAGCGCGCTGAGTGCCAGCGCCCCCAGGATGCGCGGCTGGCGCAGGGCCGCGAGGAAGGCCGGGTAGAGCCGCGTCACGCCCATCAGCCCGGCGAGGAAGGCGACGGACCAGACGATGCGATGCGCCACGATCTCCACTGAGGATACGCCCGGGAAGAGCTTGAAGTAGAGCGGCAGCATGCCCCACAGGCCATAAGCCGCGAGGCCGTGGATCAGCCCCGTGCGGTGCGCGGCCTGCGCACCGGCGTCGCTCTGCGCTGCGGGCGGGCTCACAGGATGCCGCCCCCCAGCCAGAGCCGCAACATGCCGAATCCCGCCACGGCGAGGCAGAAATTGCGCGCACCCGGCCCCCGCGCGAAACTGCCCACGCCCGCGCCGAACAGGGCGAGCGGCACGAACAGCCAGTTGGCCCAGCCGAGCAGCGGAAAAAGCGCGGGGATCATCAGGACACGCGCGACGATGCCGATGAGGAAAGACAGCAAGCTGGCCATGGCGCGCAGATGGGCCTGTCTCGCCGGCTTGGCAAGGGCGTCGCGTCCGCACGCATGAAGAGCGGCGGGAAAGCGCTCATCGCTGCGGGCGTGAGGAGATTTCGCAACGGATCGTCGGTCGGCTTGCAGGTGAACCCTCTCCACCGTCATTACCGCGAACGCGCGAATCCAGCTACTTCGGCGGCGTTCGAACTGGATTGCCTTTGGCGCACTGACGTTTCCCGCGTTCGCGGGAATGACGGGATATTGGATTTCGCCCCACGCCGGCGGTCACGCCAAATTGCGCGCCGTCGTTCCCGCGCCGGCGATGAGCCGCCCTGTCGGGCAGCGCCTAACCGTCGCTGTCGCGCTCGATGTCCGCGCCTACCGCGCTCAATTTCTCTTCCAGCCGTTCATAGCCCCGGTCGAGATGGTAGACGCGCGAGACCTTGGTTTCGCCATCGGCGGCAAGACCCGCGAGGATGAGGCTCATCGAGGCGCGCAGGTCCGTCGCCATCACCGGCGCGCCGGTCAGCTTCTCGACGCCGCGCACCACGGCGGTGCGGCCGTTGACGGTGATGTCCGCGCCCATGCGCGCCAGCTCGGGCACGTGCATGTAGCGGTTCTCGAAGATCGTCTCGGTGAGCACGCTCGCGCCGTCCGCCAGCGTCAGCATGGCCATGAACTGCGCCTGCATGTCGGTGGGGAAGGCGGGGAAGGGCGCGGTCGAGAGCGTGAGGGGCTTCAATTTGCCGTCCGCCGCCACCTTGATGCCGCCGCGCACTGTCTCGACATGGACGCCCGTCTCGCGCAGCGCGGCGAGGATCGCGTGCATGTCGTCCGCATTGGCGCCGACCAGCTCCAGCTCGCCGCCGGTGATGGCCGCCGCGCAGGCATAGCTGCCTGCCTCGATCCGGTCCGGCATCACGGAATAGGTGGCGCCATGCAGGCGCGGGCGACCGTGGATGACGAGCCGGTCGGTGCCGATGCCCTCGATGTCCGCGCCCATGGCGACGAGCAGGTTGCACAGGTCCACGATTTCCGGCTCGCGCGCGGCATTCTCCAGAATGCAGGTGCCGCTGGCGAGCACGGCGGTCATCACTGCATTCTCCGTCGCGCCCACCGAGACCACGGGGAAGCTGAAGGTGCCGCCGGGCAGGCCGCCATCGGGCTGGCGCGCGGTCACATAGCCGCTCGCCATCTCCAAATGCGCGCCCAGCGCTTCCAGGGCCTTCAGATGCAGGTCGATCGGCCGGTTGCCGATGGCGCAGCCGCCCGGCAGGGAGACGGTCGCCTCGCCGGCGCGCGCGAGCAGCGGGCCGAGCACGAGGATGGACGCGCGCATCTTGCGCACGATGTCATAGGGCGCGAGCGTCGCGGTGATCTTGCCGGCGCGCACGGTCATGACGCGGCCGAAATCCTCGGGCCGCGAGCCTTCGATCGCGGTCGAGGCGCCGAGCTGGTTGAGCAGGTGGCCGAAGCTGTCCACGTCCGCCAGGCGGGGCAGATTGCGCAGCGTCACCGGCTCGTCCGTCAGCAGCGCGCAGGGCATCAGCGTGAGCGCCGCGTTCTTGGCGCCGGAAATGGGGAGCTTGCCCGAGAGCGGCTTGCCGCCGCGGATGAGGATTCTGTCCATCGCGGTGTCTTAGCGAGCGCGCCGGGCCGTGCAAGGGGATCGACGCGCGGTGCCGGGCTGCGAGGTCCATAAACCTCTTCGTTACCTTTCGGTGGCTAACAATATAGATTGAGATGAGGGAAAGATGCATGTTCCACTTCGCTTTTGAGTCGGGCAGCGGTATCCTCAGCGTGCGGGTGTCCGGTTCGTGGACCCTGTCCGAGATCGATCGCTATGCGCGCGAGGCCGGGCCGCAATTCGCGCAGGCGCGTGAGCAGGCCGGGCGTTTGCGCCTGCTGGTCGATCTGGGCGCGACGGCGGTGATAAGCCAGTCGCTGCTGGACCCGCTCGCCAGGGCGGGGATGCAATATTCCCGCGCGGACGATCGCGTCGCGCTGGTGGTGAACTCCACTTTGCTCAAGTTGCAGATGCGGCGGATGATCGCCGATGCGCCGGCCGAGATCTTCGTGACGCTCGATGAAGCCGCCGCCTGGCTCACGCAGCCTCAGGCAAGGAGCGTCGGCGCCGCGCGCTGAGCATTTTCAAGTCAGATGGCTTCATCTGACGAATCGGAAAATGCGGAAAACAAAAGAAAATAGAGCATGTCTCGATTCGATTGTAATCGCGACATGCTCTTAGAGCGCGGTCGCCTGACCCCACATCGTCATTGCGAGCGGCGAAGCCGCGCGGCAATCCAGCGCCCCACGCTGCCGCCCCGGATCGACCGCCGCATTCAAGGACGACCACGCCCCCGCGCGCGTCAGTCTCCGTCCCCTATTCCGAGCTTTTCTTGCCGAAGCTGCGCGGCGCGGGCCGGGCGTTGCGCGCGCCGAACGCATTCACATTGTCGTGGAAGCGGGTCCAGATCGCCGCGAGCGGGCCTTCGCGCAGCGGCGTATCGAGCCGCACGCCCACTGTGCCGTCGGGCTTGGCCCAGCGCACCGTGCCGCAGACGGCATCGCCTTCATATTCTACGATCACGCGCATGCGCGGCTGCGCGCCCATGAAGCCCTCGATCCTGATGCCCTGCTGCGACACGTCGACCAGGCGCGACTCCTGCCGGTCGAGCACCGTGCTGACGAAGATCGGCAATTCCGTGCGAAATCGCCGGTCGATGCGATTATTGTCGTCCACGAGACCTCTGTCCTGACGGACATGGCTGCCCGCACATGTCCTCGCGCGGTTCTAGCGCCGAACGGCGCCGGGGGAAATGGGCAGCGGCCTGTCAGGCCAAAAGTTCGACGTCCCAGTAGAGCCAGTCGTGCCAGCTCTTGTGGAGATAGTTGGGCGGGAAGGCGCGGCCATGGTCCTGGAGCTGCCAGCTCGTCGGGCGGATCGGCCAGTCGCGCAACTGCATGCCGGCCTCGCGCGGGGTGCGGCCGCCCTTCTTCAGATTGCAGGGCGAACAGGCGGTGGTGACATTCTCCCAGGTCGTGCGCCCGCCCGCGCGGCGTGGCACCACATGGTCGAAAGTGAGGTCGCGGGGGCTGCCGCAATATTGGCAGGTGAACTTGTCGCGCAGGAACAGGTTGAAGCGCGTGAAGGCGGGGTGCTCGCTCGGCTTCACATATTGCTTGAGGGCGATCACCGAGGGGATCTGCATCTGGAAGCTGGGGGAGTGGACCTCCCGCTCGTAGCTCGCGACGATGTCCACCCGATCCAGAAAAACCGCCTTGATGGCGGTTTGCCAGGACCACAGGCTCAGCGGATAATAAGACAGCGGCGTGTAGTCGGCGTTGAGGACCAGCGCCGGGCAGTTTTCCGGATGGCGTATTCGATCGGGATGATACATGCGGCTACGTGCTCCCTATCGTGTCGGCATTCTCCCTAAAGGGTGAAGCGTGACGACGTCATGACAGCATCTTCAGCGGTTTTCAGTCAAGGGCTTGTATGATTGAAATCGACCATACACCGCATGTGGTGACGCGCTTTGCGCCCAGCCCGACCGGATTTTTGCACATCGGCGGCGTGCGCACGGCCCGACCGGGCGCCTGCATGTGGGGCATGGCTTTTCAGCGCTTCTTTCCCATGACTTCGCACGCCGTGCCAACGGACGCTTCCTCCTGCGGATCGAGGATATCGATATAACACGCTGCCGCCCCGAATTCACGGACGGCATCGTTGAGGACCTCGCCTGGCTGGGTATCGGCTGGGACGGGGAGATGGTCCAGTCGCAGCGCCTCGCGCATTATGACGCCGCGCTCGATTCGTTGGCGGCGCAGGGCCTCGTCTATCCCTGTTTCTGTAGCCGTGCCGACATTGCCCGCGAGGTCGCGGCCAGCCTGGGCGCGCCGCACGGCGCCGATGGGCCGCTCTATCCCGGCACCTGCCGGCGCCTCGGCGCGGGGGCGCGGGCCGAGCGGCTGGCGCGGGGCGATCCGCACAGCCTGCGCCTGGACATGGGCGCCGCCATGGCCCGCACCGGGCCGCTCGCCTGGCATGACGCGACCGCCGGGGCCGTGCCGGTCGATCCGCATGCGCTGGGCGATCTCATCCTCAAGGGCCGCGACCGGCCCGTCGCTTATCATCTCGCCGTGGTGGTGGACGACGCCGCCCAGGGCGTGACGCACGTGGTGCGCGGGCGCGATGTCTATCCGTCCACCCATGCCCACCGCGTGCTCCAGGCGCTGCTTGGCCTGCCGGTGCCGCTCTACCATCATCATCCGCTGGTGGTGGACCATGAGGGTCGTCGCCTCGCCAAGCGCGCGGCCGGGCTCAGCCTCGCCGAACTGCGCGGGGGCGGCATGAATGGGGAGAGCCTTGCAACCGATCTGCGCGCCGGGCGCTTTCCATTTGGAATCGCGCTCGAGGCGCCCTAGATGGAGCCATCGGAGATTTTTTTCATGGGCAATGCCTTTCTCGTCATCCTGATCGTCGCGGCCGCCATCGGCGCGGTGGTGATGCTGGTCCGCGGCGGCATCGCCTTCCGGCGGACGACCGAGGCGGACCTCAAGAACGGCACGGGGCCGAGCCAGTCGAGCCTCAAGCAGAACCGCGCCATGATGGGCCGCGTGACCTTCCAGGCACTCGCCATCCTCGCGGTGGCGCTGCTGCTGCTCGTGAACAGCGGCCGCTAGTCGCCGGAGTCGGCGGCGGATGGTTCGCCTCAACCGGATCTACACTCGCACGGGCGACGATGGCACGACCGGCCTCGTCGACGGCTCCCGCGTCGCCAAGGACGCGCCGCTGATGGCTGCGATCGGCGAGGTGGACGAGCTGAACAGCGCCATCGGCGTCGCCATCGCCGCGCTGGGAGCGGGCGATTTCGCCACGTTGCTCCAAGGCATCCAGAACGACCTGTTCGATCTCGGCGCGGATCTCGCCACGCCCGGCAGCGACTTCGCGCCGTCCGACATGGTCCTGCGCATCGTGCCCGCGCAGGTCGATCGGCTGGAGCGCGCGATCGACCGCATGAACGAGGGGTTGGAGCCGCTCCGCAGCTTCATCCTGCCCGGCGGATCGGCAAGCGCCGCCCACGTCCACCTCGCCCGCGCC
>CBIMKI010000126.1:0-8679 GCA_966244395.1 uncultured Sphingobium sp.
GGCATCGGCCGGCGAGCCGAGGCGCGCGATCATCCATGCGGCGAGATATTGGGAGGCGAGGCAGCCGCCGGCCGTAGCGACATTGCCATGCGCGATGAACGGCGCGTCGATCACCTGCACGCCCGCTTCCACGACCCACGGCCTGGTGGTGAGATCGGTGCAGGCCGGCAGCGCGCCGATCAGCCCCAGCTTCGCGAGCAGCAGCGTCCCCGAGCATTGCGCGCCGATGAACTGGCGCGCGGGGTCGAGGCGGATGCGGGCGAGCAGGGCGGCATCGGCGGCGATCTGCCGCGTCTTGATGCCGCTGCCGATGATGACGGCATCGGCCTCGTCCACGAAGTCGAGCGGGCGCTGCCGCTGGATGGTGACACCGTTCATGGAGGTGACTTCGTCGGTGGGAGACGTGATGTGCGCCTGCCAGCCCTTCGCGCGCATGCGGTTGAGGATCGCCGCGGCGATGAACGAATCCAGCTCGTTGAAGCCATCGAATGTGAGAATGGCGATCTGCATGGCCTGTCCTTTCCGGTGAGGGGTGGACGATGAGGGCAGGCGCCGGAACGAAGAAGGGCGCCGGAGTTGCCCCCGACGCCCTTCTTGCGAATATGATGAGGCGATCAGGCGGCGGGCAGGGCTGCCTTCGCCTGTGCGACGATACCGCTGAACACAGCGCCCTCGTTCATCGCGAGATCGGCCAGGACCTTGCGGTCCAGCTCGACGCCGGCGAGCTTGAGGCCGTGCATGAACTGGCCGTAGGTCAGGCCTTCCATGCGGACGGCGGCATTGATGCGCTGAATCCACAGGGCGCGGAAGCTGCGCTTCTTCACCTTGCGGTCGCGATAGGCATATTGCCCGGCCTTCTCGACGGCCTGGCGAGCGATGCGGATCGTGTTCTTGCGGCGGCCATAATAGCCCTTCGCCTGATCCAGAATCCGGTTGTGCTTGGCGCGGGTGGTTACACCCCTCTTGACGCGTGCCATGTCTCTCTACTCCTCTCTTACTTCAGGCCGTAGGGAGCCCACAGACGCACATGCGCGACGTCCGCATCGGACATCACTTCAGTGCCGCGGTTCTGGCGAATATATTTGGCGTTGTGGCTAATCAGGCGGTGACGCTTGCCGGCGACACCATGCTTGACCTTGCCGGTGGCGGTGAACTTGAAGCGCTTCTTCACACCGCTCTTGGTCTTGAGCTTGGGCATTTTCGTCTCCTTTTGTCCTTATGCGAAGCCTCGTTGAGGCCCCGCAGACGATTGCGGACGAACACGGCAGCCCTTACCGGCCGGCCCGTCCCTTCGGAAATTCCATGTGTCATGGAAGGGCGGGCCTATAGTCGCGAGCGCGCCGGGAAGCAAGCGGATTCCAGGCGAGGCGGGACGGCGGATGCACGATCTGCTAGGCTGCGCTTGACTCCGGTCAAGGACAGGATGCTCCATCCTGTCATGGTGACAGTGGACGGCCGGCATCTGTGCCAGGTCATGACCCGAATCAGGGAGACGGCCCATGAAGACGGTGATGGTTCTCATTCATGACGATGCCGGGCAGGAATCCCGGCTGCAATGCGCGCTCGACGTGACGCGCGCGCTTGAGGGGCATCTCGTCTGCCTCGATGTCGTGCGCTTGCCCGTGGTGGCGGACGGATTCGGCGTGGGTCCTGCCTCGGCCATGCTCATCATGGATGAGCGCGAGCGCGAGGATGCCAATATGGACCGGCTGGAGCCGCGCCTCGCCAATGAGGGGGTGAGCTACGAGTGGGCGAGCATCCAGAGCAATTCGGACCTCTCGATCACTGATGCCGCGCGGCTCGTCGACCTGATCGTCGTCGGCCGCCAGGGCATTGGCGAGCCCGCCGAGACAGGGGATTTCGCCGCGCGGCTTGCCGAGCATACGACCGCGCCGATCCTCATCGTGCCGACCGGCCAGACCGCGCTCGACATGTCCGGCAAGGCGCTCGTCGCCTGGGACGGCTCGGCGCCCAGCGATGCTGCGCTGCGCGCCGCCGTTCCGCTGCTGCGCCTCGCCGACGAGGTCGAGGTGGTGACCGTGGACGCGGACGAGGAGGGTGCCGATCCCAGGGCCGCGGCCGCCTATCTCGCCCGCCATGGCTGCAAGGTCACCTCGCGCAGCATCGCGCGCGCGGGCGACATCGGCGAGCAGCTTCTCGATGCCTTCCGTACCTCCGGCGCGGGCTGGTGCGTCATGGGCAGCTATGGTCACAGCCGCCTGCGCGAGGCGCTGTTCGGCGGCGCGAGCCGCAAGCTGCTGGCAAAGGCGCCGATTCCCCTGCTCATCTCGCACTGAGAAGGCGGTCAGGGGGCGGCGCGTCACGGGGTGCCCTCCGCTCGGCCGCTTTCGCATGCGGCGACTCTCGCTTTCATATCGGACCTGTTGGCGCTCCCATAGGCGATGGAAAGAGAGATTTCGATTTCGAGCGGGCAGCTTGGCCTGCTCGCCGCGTTAAGCAGCGTCCGACTCAAATTTTTCATGACCGGCGGGCATGTGCCTGGGTTAGGCTGTGTTGCCATTCCTTTGCTGCCCAGGAGCCCGCATGACATCCCGCACCACCGACACCCAGCTCGATCGCCTCTTCCTCGATCGCTGGTCGCCCCGTGCTTTCGATGCCTCTCATATATCGGAAGAGGATCTCGCCACGATCCTGGACGCGGCGCGCTGGGCGCCCTCGGCAATGAATCACCAGCCCTGGCGCTTCCTCTATGCCCAGCGCGACGACGGGAACTGGCAGCGCTTCCTCTCCTTCCTGCTGCCCGGCAATGCCGTCTGGGCGAAAGATGCCTCGGTCCTGTTCTACATCCTCTCGGACACGATGATGAGTGGCCGACCGAGCCGCACGCACAGCTTCGACGCCGGCGCGGCCTGGGGGCTGCTCGCCATACAGGCGCGGATGCTGGGCTATTATACGCATGGCATGGCCGGCGTGGACTTCGAGGCCGTCGCCGAATCGCTGGAAGTGCCGCTCGGCTTCAAGGTCGAGGCGGCCGTGGCGCTGGGGCGCATGGGCGATCCGGCCAATCTCTCCGAGGCTCTGCAGGCCCGCGAAGTGCCGAGCACGCGCAAGCCGCGCTATGAAGTTGCCTATCCCGGCAACTTCCGGGTGTGATCGTCATTGCGACCGCGGCGACAGCCGGGGAAGCAATTTCAGGGCAGAACGTGGCGGAACGTGGAGCGCTGGATTGCCGCGCGGCTTCGCCGCTCGCAATGATGCTTCGAGAAGGCGGTCACGTCCCAGGCGGCCATGCCGGCATCGCCCGCGTGTCCGGGCCTCAGACGAACTCGCCGGCCAGCATTTCGGCGGCCTGGTTGGTCGCTGCCTCGATCAGCCGCCGCTCGATGGTCGCGAGGCGGGTCTTGCTCTCCACCTTGTCGCCCAGCAGGTCGGTCACATAGAAGGTGTCGACCGCCCGCTCGCCGAAGGTGGCGATATGGGCGCTGTGCACCACCAGCTTGCTCTGGAACAACGCATAGGCAAGGCTGGCGAGCAAGGCCGGCCGGTCCCGCGCCGTCACTTCGATCACGGTGAAGCGATTGGAGGCCTTGTTGTCGATGAGGGCCTGCGGCGCCACCTCGAAGGCCTCGGCCCGCGTGCGGGAGAGCGGGCGCTTGTCCAGCCCCTTCATCAGCTTCTGCCGGTTCTCCAGCGCGTCGCGGATCGCGTTCTCGATGCGGGCGAGCTGCTCGGGGCCGTCGAAGGGCCGCCCGAGCGGATCCTGCACCAGAAAATTGTCGAGCGCGCTGCCGTCACGCAGCGTGTGGATGCGCGCGTCGATGATGTTGCCGCCGGCGAGATGGATGGCGCCTGCGATCCGGTAGAAGAGGCCGGGATGGTCGGCGGCATAGACCGTCACCAGTGTCGCGCCGCGCTCCGGATAGGGCTTGGCGCTGATCGAGAGCGGCGAATCCCCGGCGGCGAGCAGATGGCGGGCATTGTCCTCCAGCACATCGTCGGGCTCGGCGATCCAGTAGGATTGCGGGAAGCGCCGCACGAGCGCTTCGAAGGGTTTGCCCTCGACGCCGAGCGCGGCGCTGAGCAGGTGGCGCTTTTCCTCGATACGCTCCTGCCGCCCGCGCTGCTTGTGGCCGGGGCGGACAAGTTCCTCGGCGGCGTCGTAGAGATCGCTCAGGAGCTGGCGCTTCCACCCGTTCCACACGCCCGGACCGACCGCGCGGATGTCCACCACCGTCAGCATCAGCAGCAGCCGCAGGCGTTCGGGGCTCTGCACGATCTCGCAGAAATCGAGGATGGTCTTGTAATCGGAGAGGTCGCGCTTGAAGGCCGTGGCGGACATGAGCAGGTGCCAGCGCACCAGCCAGGCCACCGTCTCTGTCTCGGCGGGCGTCATCCCCAGGCGCGGACAGAGTTTCATCGCCACTTCGGCGCCCAGGATCGAATGGTCGCCGCCACGCCCCTTGGCGATGTCGTGCAGCAGCACCGCGACATAGAGAACGCGGCGCGAATGAATCCTGTGGATGATCGCGGTGCTGAGCGGATGGTCCGCCTCGAACTCGCCCTTCTCGATCTGTGCGAGCAGGCCGATGGCGCGGATGGTGTGCTCGTCCACCGTATAATGATGATACATGTCGAACTGCATCTGCGCGACGACGCGGCCGAAGTCCGGAATGAAGCGGCCGAACACGCCGGATTCGTTCATCCAGCGCAGCACTGTCTCGGGGTCGCGCGGCGAAATGAGCACGTCCATGAAGAGCGCGTTGGCGCGCGGATCGGCGCGCACCTTGTGTCCGATGAGCCCGGCGTCGCGATTGAGCGCACGCATGGCATTGGGGTGGATTTCCAGCGCATGCCGGTCGGCCAGCGCGAAGATCTCGATCATGCGGACCGGGTCGTCGCGCAGGAAATCGTCATTGGGGATGGCGATCCGTCCGCGGTCGAGCACGAATCCGTCGAGCTTGCGCGGCTTGACGAAGAAGCTGGGGATATAGCGCCGGCCCTTCTTGGCCATGGCATCGTCGAGATGGGCGAGGAACACGCCGGTCAGATCCCCCACCGTCTTGGCGGTGAGAAAGTAGAAATGCATGAACCGCTCGACCGGCGAGCGCCCGCGCCGCTCGGTAAAGCCCATGCGCCGCGCGACCTCGATCTGGAGGTCGAAGGTCAGGCGGTCCTCGGCGCGGCGCGAGAGCGCATGCATGTGGCAGCGCACGGCCCAGAGGAAATTCTCGGCGCGCTGGAACTGGCTAAGCTCGGCGGGCGTCAGCAGTCCCACGTCGACCAGTTCGGCGACCGAGCGCACGCGGTTCACATATTTGCCGATCCAGAAGAGCGTGTGGAGGTCACGCAGGCCGCCCTTGCCTTCCTTCACATTGGGCTCGACCACGTAGCGGCTGTCGCCCATCAGCTTGTGCCGCGCCTCGCGCTCAGCCAGTTTCTCGGCGACGAAGGCGCGCGCGGTGTCGCGCATCACCTGATCCCTGAAGCGGCGGCTCATCTCTTCATAGGTGTCGCGGTCGCCCCAGATGAAGCGCGCTTCCAAAAGGGCGGTGCGGATGGTGAGATCCGACTTCGCCATGCGGATCGTCTCGTCGATGGAGCGACTGGAATGGCCGACCTTGAGGCCCAGGTCCCAGAACACATAGAGCATGCTTTCGATGACCTGCTCGGTCCAGGCCGTCGACTTGTAGGGCATGATGAAGCCGATATCGACGTCGCTATAGGGCGCCATCTCGCCGCGGCCATAGCCGCCCACCGCGACGAGGCAGAGCCGCTCGGCCGCAGTCGGATTGTTCACCGGATGGATGTGCGCGACAATCGCGTCGAAGAGCAGGCGGACGATCTGATCCATCAGGAAAGCCTGGGCCGTCACTGCCTCGCGCCCGCGCGTGGGATTGCGCTTCAGCCGGTTGGCGACCTCCACGCGGCCCGCCGCAAGCGCTTCCTTGAGCGTCTCCACGATCGCCGCGCGCTTGGCCGGTGCATCGTGCAGAGCGCCCAGCGTTTCGCCGAGCGCATCGGCGAGCCTGCGCCGATCGATGATGGCGCGTCGGCTGGGAAGGGAGTCGAAGATGCCGCTCATGAGCTGGATATAGGGGATGATGTTGCGATTTGCTTGAGTTCGTAGAGCAGGTCGAGCGCCTCGCGCGGCGAGAGGGTGTCGGCGTCGATATCGTCCAGCCGTTCGCGCAGCGGATCGGGCGCCGTCTCGGGCTCGGTGGCGAGGGTGGCGGCAAAGAGCGGCAGATCGTCCAGGCCTGCCGCGATGCCCCCCGTTCTGGCGCGACCCGCCTCCAGCCTGCCCAGCACGGCCTTGGCGCGGGCGATCACCGGCGGCGGCAACCCCGCGAGACGCGCGACGGCGAGGCCGTAGCTGCGGTCGGCCGGGCCCGCCGCGACCTCATGCAGCAGCACCAGATCGCCCTGCCACTCGCGCGCGCGGACATTGTGGAGCGAGAGCGCGTCCAGCCGCTCGGCGAGGCGGGTAAGCTCGTGATAATGGGTCGCGAACAGGCAGCGGCAGGCATTGACGTCGTGTATCGCCTCCACCACCGCCCAGGCGAGCGCGAGCCCATCATAGGTCGAAGTGCCGCGCCCGACCTCATCGAGGATGACGAAGCTGCGCGGGGTCGCCTGCGCCAGGATGGCGGCGGTCTCGATCATCTCGACCATGAAGGTGGAGCGGCCGCGCGCGAGATTGTCCGAGGCGCCGACGCGGCTGAACAGCTTGTCGACGAGGCCGAGGCGCGCCGCCTGCGCCGGCACGAAGCTGCCCGCCTGGGCAAGGATGACGATGAGCGCGTTCTGCCGCAGGAAGGTCGACTTGCCGCCCATATTGGGGCCGGTCACCAGCCACAGCCGGTCCTCGGGCGAGAGGCGGCAGTCGTTGGCGACGAAGGCCTCGCCGGTCTTGCCGAGCGCGCTTTCCACCACCGGATGCCGGCCGCCGGTGATCTCCAGGCAGGGATGATTCTCGAACTGCGGCTTGCTCCAGCCGCCCTCGGCCGCGCGCTCGGCGAGCGCGGCTGCCACGTCGATGCGGGCGAGCGCGTCAGCGGCGCGGGCAATGGCCTCGCGGCGCGTGAGCGCCAAAGCGACCAGCGACTCGAAATGCGCGGCCTCGGCGGCGAGTGCATGGGCGCCGGCCTGGGTGACACGACCCGCCTGCTCGTGCAGGTCGACCGAATTGAAGCGCACCGCGCCCGCGAGTGTCTGCCGGTGAGTGAAGCCGCTGTCCGGCGCCATGAGCTGGTCGGCGTGGCGTGCGGGCACCTCGACATGATAGCCGAGCACGCCATTGTGGCGGATCTTGAGCGCGGTGATGCCGGTCTGCTCGCGATATTTCGCCTCCAGCGCGGCGATGGCGCGGCGGCCGTCCCCGGCGAGACGCCGCAGATCGTCGAGCGCCGCGTCATAGCCATCGGCGATATAGCCGCCATTGGCCGTCTCCGTAGGCGGCGCGGCGACCAGCGCGTGCGTGAGTTCGTCCACCATCGCGCCATGACCGTCCAGCGCGGGCAGTGTCTCGGCCAGCAGTGCCGGCAGATCGGCACGCGCGCCCAGCCGCTCGCGCAGGGTCCGCGCCGCCTCCAGCCCGTCGCGGAGCTGGCCGAGATCGCGCGGGCTGCCCCGGCCGATGGCGATGCGCCCGAGCGCCCGCCCAATCTCGGGCAGGGCACGCAGCCGCGCGCGCAGATCCTCGCGCAGGGGCCCGTCGTCATGCAGCCAGGCGACCAGCGCCAGCCGCGCCTCGATCCGCCCCCGGTCCATGAGCGGCGCGGAAAGGTCCGCCGCCAGCATGCGCGCGCCCGCGCCGGTCACCGTGCGGTCGACGGTGGCGAGCAGGCTGCCGGCGCGCTGCCCGCTCGTCGTCTGCACGATCTCCAGGCTCTCGCGCGTCGCCGGATCGATGGCGAGATGATCGGCCGAGCCCGCGCGCATCGGCGCGGCGAGGAAGGGCATGCGGCCCTGGCCGACATGATCGAGATAGGCGATGAGGCCGCCCAGCGCGGAAAGCTCCGCGCGGGAGAAGGCGCCGAAGCCGTCCAGCGTCGCCACGCCGAAATGGCGGCAGATGTCGGCCTCCGCGCGGCCGCTGTCGAAGCCCCGGCTCTCGAAGGGCAGGGCATTGGGCAGGCGCTCGGCCAGGGCGGGTCGGGCAATCACTTCGCTCGCGCCGATGCGCGCCAGTTCCGCCTCGATGGCGGCGCCCTCCAGCGCGACCACTTCCAGCCGCCCGGTCGAGATGTCGGCGGCGGCAATGGCGAGGACCCCGCCGGCCTCGCCTACGGCGGCGAGCATATTGGCCCGGCGGCTGTCGAGCAGGGCGTCCTCGGTCAGCGTGCCCGCCGTCACGAAGCGCACGATGGCGCGGCCGACCAGTGCCTTGGAGCCGCCGCGCGCGCGGGCCTGCTCGGGCGTCTCCGTCTGCTCGGCGATGGCGACGCGCAGGCCCGCCTTGATGAGGCGCGCGAGATAGGCGTCGGCGCTGTGCACGGGCACGCCGCACATCGGGATCGGCGCGCCCTGATGCTCGCCGCGCGCGGTGAGCGCGATGTCGAGTACGGCTGCCGCCTTCCTGGCATCCTCGAAGAACAGCTCGAAGAAGTCGCCCATGCGGTAGAAGAGCAGATCGTCGCCCGCCTGCGCCTTGAGTTACAGATATTGCGCCATCATCGGCGTGGGCGCGGCCTCGGCGGGACCTTTCGAGAGGGGCTT
>CBIMKI010000127.1:0-8553 GCA_966244395.1 uncultured Sphingobium sp.
ATCCCCTCCGCCGCCATCGAGCGCGTGGAGATCATCACCGGCGGCGCCTCGTCCACCTATGGCGCGGACGCCGTCGCGGGCGTCACCAACTTCATCCTCAAGAAGAACTACCAGGGCTTCACGGTCGATGGCCAATATGGCCTCTCGCAACATGGCGACGGCGCGGAATTCCGCATCTCCTCGCTGATCGGCGCGAGCTTCGACGACGGGCGCGGCAATGTCATCCTGGGCATGGAACGCTATGACCGCAAGGAAGTGAGGCAGTTCGACCGCCCCGCCTTCCAGCGGCTCTATTCCAGCCCCGACACGCTGGGCAACACCATCTTCGGCTTCGAGCAGACCTACTTCCTGTTCCCGACCCAGGCTGGCCTCGCAGCCGGCAGCGGCAACCCCAACCAGGCGCTGCTCAACAGCATGTTCCAGGCCAAGGGCGCGCCAGTCAACCAACCCAATGGCGCGGCCCTCAACATTCCGTTCGCGGGCGGCATCTATCTCAACGACGACAACACGCTGTTCCTCAACACCTCAAATGGCACCGGCACCAATTATGTCCCGCTGCTCACCGGCTATACCGGCGAGGTGGACGGCACCCGGCGCAAGCTGACCACGGCCGGCAACCTGCGCGACAATTATGTCGACCAGATGCTCTCCACGCCCACCAACCGCTGGTCGTTCTTCGCCAAGGGCGAATATGAGATCACGCCCTATCTCAAGGCGTTCAGCCAGGTGAGCTTCGTGCGCACGCAGGTGTTCACGCGCAATCTGGTGCCGCCCGCCATCACGAGCTGGAGCGTGCTCATCCCGCATGGCGACGGCATCTTCCTGGGCGACCGCACGCTCAACTTCACGGCGGGCGCGGACGGCATCCCGGGCAATAATGACGACCAGCCCGTCACTGGCGCCGTCAATCTGGGCATCCCCTCCTCGCTGCTGACCAACGGCAACACCCATCCGGACTATCTGCCCGGCGGCCGCTTCGGCCTCAGCTGCCCGGCGGTGGGCGGCTGCCCGATCGACACGGTCTATCCCAAGCCGGCCGAGCTTCAGGCGCTGCTCGACAGCCGCGCGAACCCCAACCAGCCCTTCCAGATCAACTATTTCCTGAACGAGCTGGGCGAGCGCATCCTCGACAATCGCAACACCAGCTTCCAGGTGATGGCGGGCTTCGAAGGCACGGTGCCCGGCACGGACTGGACGTGGGAAGTCTATGGCTCGCACGGCGAGACGGCGGCGAAGAGCGACCAGTATAACTTCGCCTCCGTGCTGCGCTGGCGCGCGGTGCTCAACTCGCCCAATTACGGCCGGGGCTTCACCTACAAGGGCAATTCAGGACCGCCCGGCGCCGGCTTCCAGGGCGCGACGGGCACCTGCACCAGCGGCGTCAATCCGTTCGACACCGTGGCGTGGACCGACGACTGCAAAAAGGCCGTGACCACCAACCTGCAGACCGAGAACAAGAACACGCAGGACATCCTCGAGGCCAATCTCCAGGGCGGCCTGTTCCAGCTGCCTTATGGGCAGCTGCGCTTCGCCCTGGGCGCGTCCTACAGGAAGAACAGCATCGACTTCCATCCCGACGGCCAGTCGACGGAAGGCACCTCCTTCCTCGAGCCGGTGAACGGCATCTATCCGCAGGGCGCCACCAAGGGCGACGTCACGGCCAAGGAGATCTATGGCGAACTGCTTGTCCCGCTCCTCTCCGACATGCCCTTCGCCCATCTGCTGAACCTGGAGCTGGGCTACCGCCTCTCCGACTACAGCATGCAGACGGTCGGCACGGTCTCGACATGGAAGATCAACGGCGAGTGGGCCCCCACACGCTGGCTGCGCCTGCGCGGCGGATACCAGAAAGCGAGCCGCGCGCCGAACCTCGCCGAGCTGTTCACGGCGGCGACCTCGACGCTCGGCACCTCGGCCGATGGCGACCCCTGCTCGCGCGCCAACCCGGCCAATCCGGTGGGAATCGGCAATTAGTCGGCCAATCCCATCGGCATGAACTCAGAGCTGCAGCCGGATTCGGCCGACACGGTCGGCAATCCCGATGCCGCCAAGGTCGAGGCACTATGCCGGCAGATCATGGGATCGGAAGGGGCAAGCACCTACTACACGGCGGGGCGCACCTACAGCGCCGTGACGGCGGGCTTCGGCTTCCCGCAGCTGCTGGGCAACCCCTATCTCAAGCAGGAGGACGCCAAGACCTATACGATCGGCGGCGTCATCACCTCGCCCGTGGACAGCCCCTGGCTGCGGCGGTTCAGCCTGGCCGTCGATTATTATAATATCGAACTCAGCAACGCGATCGCGCAGCAGAGCATCGACGGCGTCTATCGCCGCTGCTTCGCCAAGCAGTACAACCCGACCTATACGCTCAACGAATTTTGCGCGCTGGTCGGCCGCACGCCGGGCACGGGCGAGGTCGCGACGGTCAGCATCACTTACTCCAATGCCGGCCGCGTCGAGACCTCGGGCATCGACGCCCAGGTGAACTGGGGCCTCGACTTCGAAGAGGCCGGCATCGGGTTGCCGGGCACCTTCTCCACCAGCGTCACAGCCACCTATCTGCTGCGGCTGGCGACGACGACGGACGACGGCATCATCCCGCTGATCGACTATGCCGGATCGATGGGGCCGCCCGCCGGCGCGGTCGGCACCAATTCGGGGGCCTATCGCTGGAAGCTGTTCAGCACCTTCACCTATGCGGTGGGTCCGGTGACGGCCAGCCTGCAATGGCAGCACAAGCCCTCCGCCCGATCGATCGCGAGCGTGACGGACACGGCAAGCCGGATCACCGGGGCGCCCGCCTATGATCTGTTCAACCTCAATGCCACGGTCGGCGTGACCAGGGACGCCGTGCTGCGCTTTGGCGTGGACAACCTCTTCAACAAGCAGCCCCCGCTCATCGGCGTGAACCTCAACGCGACGAGCCAGGGCGGCAACCTGCTGGGCGGCAGCTACGACACCAGCCAGTATGACGTGCTGGGCCGCCGCTTCTACGTGGGCGCGAACGTCAAGTTCTGATCCACGCCGCGCCGGAAGGCGGGCACGGCCCTCCCCCTCGGGAGCGTCCGTGCCCGCTCGCCGGCGCGGCCAGCGGCCGCCTGCCAGCCGCGCCGTCTTCCTGCGCATGGTTCCGCTCCCCATGTCATCCACTGCGGCATTTTAGTCACAAGGCCGCGACCTCATTGACTTTGCCCAGTTCCCAATCTGGACAATGACAACGCACGCCCGTACAACTCAGACCGAATATGAGTCACATAAGTGACCAGTTCATAGGGGGAGACGGCGGATTATCGCATATAGGGCCTTGACTCGGCTTCCCGGCCGCGAAGACCTAAAAGCGCGATTCATTCCGCGTTTTCAGTCACTTCCACGAGAGCATCCGCAACTCATCCGGCTCGGCGCCGACATTGCGGACCTTCACAAATCGATCGCAGCCTGTGCCGCTTCCGCTCGTTCGGATGCGGGTTCCAGTCATGTTTGGATGTTTATGTCCGAACATGAACGGCGGGCTGCGCGATCCGAAACGGCCCTGCTCGGGTCCAAGAACAAATAGTCGGATTACCGCCCGTTCCGGACCCACCCGGGGGTCCGGAACCTTTAAACTACCAAAAGGGGAGAATGGTCTTGAAGACAATCAATTCCACCATCGGCCATACGCTGCGTGTCGCCTTGCTGGCGAGCACGGTCAGCCTTGGCGCGATGACCTGGTCCGCACCGGCACTGGCGCAGGACGGGGAGGCCGCCGACGAAGCGGAGGCCATCGTCATCACCGGTTCGCGCATCCAGCGCCGCGACTATGAGGCCAACAGCCCGACCGTGACCGTGGACGAGACGTTCCTGCGCCAGTCCAGCACCGCCGCGATCGAGCAGCAGCTCAACAAGCTGCCGCAGTTCGTCGTCTCGCAATCCTCGACGGTCAAGAACAACGACCCGACCGGCCTGCTGCCCGCGGGCGGCGACATCCAGCCCAATGCAACCAACACGCCCGGCGCGGCCACCGTCTCGCTGCGCGGCGTCGGCGCCAACCGCAGCCTCGTGCTGATCGACGGCCGCCGCGGCACGCCCGGCAACGCCTCGGGCGCCGTTGACGTCTCGACCATCCCCTCGGCCGCTCTCGAGCGCGTCGAGATCATCACCGGCGGCGCTTCGGCCACCTACGGCGCGGACGCCGTGGCCGGTGTCACCAACTTCATCCTCAAGAAGAACTTCCAGGGTCTCGAACTCGACGGCTCCATCGCCTTCGACCAGCGCGGCAATGGCGTCGAATATCAGCTGTCCGGTATCGTCGGCACCGACTTCGCCGATGGTCGCGGCAACATCAGCCTCGCCATGTCGATGAACACGCGCGAGTCCATGCTCCAGAGGGACAATCCCTTCTACCGCGAGCTTTGGGAAAATCCCAACACCACCAGCGGCGGCTTCTTCTTCGTTCCGCGTCCGGGCGTCAGTGGCCTGAATCTGGCCAACCAGCCTGATTGCGAACCGAACTGCGCGCTGACCAACCAGTTCCCCGGCGCCAATCCGGCCGTGCCCAACAACACCGGTTCGGTCTATGTCAATGCCGACGGCAGTCTGTTTGCGGGTGCGGGCACCCTTTTCGACACCGGCTTTGCCTCGCGGGGCGGCGCGGCGTTCTTCAAGCCCTGGGCCGAGCGCGACGATCGCATCGGCGCCGTGTGGAGCACGACGTCGATCGGCACCCTCAAGGCCATCAATGCCCTGACCCCGCAGACCGTGCCGACCACGCGCTACAACTTCCTGGCGCGGGGCAATTATGAGATCAACGACTGGATCGGCGTGTTCGCCGACGGCATGTTCAGCAACAGCACCACCTATACGGTGCAGGAGCCGGGCGCGATGACGTTCGGCTGGGATATCATCCTGCCATGGGGTGACGGCGTCTATACCGGCAATGTCTCCAGCCCGCTCGGCTCGTTCTTCCAGTCCTATCAGAACCCCTATGTGCCGGCGGCCGCTATCAATGGTGCCGCCAATCCGGCATTCCTCTACGGCGTCCCGAACACGACCTTCAAGGGCTATAACGGCATCCTGCCCTGCGCTACGCCAGGCAATGCGGGCTACAAGGCGACCGGCTGTACCAACACCGACGTCTTCTCCGCGGTGATCCCGCAGGGGGTCCAGGACCTGCTGAACGCCCGTCCCGACCCGAACGGCTCGTTCAGCCTCACCGGCTTCCTGCCGCTGCCGCGCGAGACCTTTTCGGACGTGACCACCTATACTATGACGGCCGGTCTGCAGGGCGCCATTCCGGGCACGGACTTCACCTGGGAAGCGTTCGCCAGCCACGGCATGTCGCGCACGCTCTCGCGCCAGACCGGCATGTATTCGCTGTCGCGTCTGCGCGGCATCATGACCGCGCCTAACTTCGGCCAGAACTTCAGCTACCGCAGCAACGACTCGGCCGGTCTGGGTCTGGGCGGAACGTCGGCCGGTTTCGGCGCCACGACAGGCACCTGCACCAGCGGCCTCAACTTCTTCCAGGGCTATCAGGGCGTCTCGGAGGATTGCTTCGAGGCCATCTCCTCGGACGTCAGCAACAGGCTGACGACGCAGCAGACCATTGCGGAAGTCAACCTGCAGGGCGGTCTCTTCGATCTCCCCTACGGCCAGCTCCGCTTTGCGCTCGGTGCGAGCTATCGCGAGCAGCGCTTTGAGTTCGTCAATGAGTCGCTCGCCACCATGGGCCGCTCGTTCAATGACTCGATCGTGGGCATCTATCCCAGCGCGAACATGGAAAAAAGCGGTTACGACGTGAAGGAACTTTACGGCGAATTGCTGATCCCCGTGCTCGCCGACCTGCCGTTCGCCCGCGAGTTCAATCTTGAAGTCGGCGGCCGCCTGTCCAACTACAGCAGCAGCGGCACCAGCTACACCTTCAAGATCCTGGGCGACTGGGCGGTGACCGATTGGCTTCGCTTCCGCGGCGGCTTCAACCGGGCCGAGCGTGCGCCGAACATCGCCGAACTGATGCTCACGCCGCAGCAGTCCTTTGCGTCCGACCCGATCGGCGACGTGTGCTCCACCCGCAACTCGTCGACCGAATCCGCCAACCCGAATGCCAATTCGGCATCACGCGCTCTCGACGTCCAGGCAATCTGTCTGGAGCTGATGGCGATCGGCAATGGTGGTACATATGTGCCTTACGACCATGCGGAAAGCTTCTACAATCCCGACCCCGGCACGGTGACCACCCGCCAGCCCGCGGGCACGGGCGGCGGTGCCGCCTTCCCGATCGCGGTCGGCAACTCCTATTACCGCGAGCATATCAACCCGAACATCGATCCGCTCAAGCCGGAAGTCGCCGACACCTGGACCCTGGGTGTGGTGGTCCGGTCGCCGTTCGACTCGCCGGCGCTGTCGCGGCTCAACCTCACGGTCGATTACTTCAACATCAAGATCAACGATCCGATCGGCAACAGCGGCGGCGGCGGCGTGCTGCTGCGTTGCGTGAGTTCGCTGTTCAACCCGGCGGCGGAAGGCGTCGCGGCAGGCGCTACGGATGTGGCGGGCCTCAACACCCCCGAGATCCGGGCGCGTGCGCAGGCCGCTCTCCAGGAGTCCACCTGCCCGAACGTGTTCCGGGCAGCGAGCGTCGGCTTCGGCGCCAATGGCGGCTTTGCTGGCGAGAAGGTCATCACCACGTTCGACAACGATGGCCAGATCAAGCTCTCGGGCATCGACGCCACGATCAGCTGGGGCATCGACGCCGGTCCGGGCACGCTCTTCCTGAGCCTCAACGGCAACTACATGCTTGAGTTCGCCGTCCAGCCCTTCACCGGCACGCCGATGCTCGACTATGTCGGCACGCAGGGAACGGGCCTCAAGGGCGTGAACTACGGTTCGTCCTTCGAATACCGTCTGTTCGGCACCATTGCCTATAACTGGGGACCGGCCAATGTGTCGCTCCAGTGGCAGCACACCCCGGCGACCGAAGACAGCGGCGACGTGAACTACTATAATGGCCAGGCTGCGGCGCTGAACAACATCGCCGGCCTGCCCGCCTACAATCTGTTCAACCTGAACGGCAGCTATCAGGTGGCCAGGAACGTCATGCTGCGGCTTGGTATCGACAATCTGTTCAATACCAAGCCGCCCCTGACCGGTGGCATCATCAACCCGGCCGCCGGCCAGCTGCCGGGCGGAAGCTACAGCTTCTTCCACGACATTCAGGGCCGCCGCTTCTCGCTGGGCGCGAACTTCAAGTTCTGATCCCCGCGAAAGCAGACCAAGTTACTGGCCCTCCCTTCGGGGAGGGCCTTTTTTTGTCCGGCGCCACAGGGCAAAACGCATGGGCCCGATAAGAGAGCGCCTCTGGACGGATGAACACATCGGCCCGTTCAGAATGACGCAGGCGCGCGAGCCACAGCGCGAAATCCCTTTCGATCCCATCGGATCACGCTCTGGACTTCGCTGGCCGACTGGCCCAATCCTGTGGCTTGCACATGCCCCTTCAGGGCAGACCGAGAGAGGACCCAGCATCATGGCCACCGTCGTCCGCGTCCACGAACTGGGCGCACCCGAGGTTCTTCGCTTCGAGGAGATGGAGGTCGGCGCGCCCGGCCCCGGCGAAGTGCGCATCAAGGTGGAGGCCGTGGGCCTCAACCGCTCGGAGGCCATGTATCGCGCCGGGCGCTACCCCATCAAGCCGGAGCTGCCGACCCCGATCGGCTATGAGGGCTGCGGCACTATCGAGGCGCTGGGCGAAGGCGTCATGGGGTTCAAGGAAGGCGACCGCGTCTGCGTCCTGCCGCGCTATCGCCTCGGCCAATATGCGCTCTGGGCGACGCAGGCGATCGTGCCGGCTTATTGCCTCGAGCCGATCCCGCCGGGCCTGACGGCGGCGCAGGGCGCGTCCATCTGGATGCAGTATATGACCGCCTTCGCGATCATCGAGGTCGCCAATGTCGGCATCGGCGATGGCGTCATCATCCGCGCAGCCTCGTCGAGCGTGGGCCTCGCCGCCATCCAGCTCGCCAACTGGGCGGGCGCCATCTCCATCGCCGCCACGCGCACCAGCGCCAAGAAGGACGCGCTCATCGCACAAGGCGCGGCGCATGTGATCGCCACCGAGGAGCAGGACCTGGTCGCCGAAGTGATGCGCATCACCGCCGGCAAGGGCGCGCGCACGGCCTTCGATCCGGTCGGCGGCCCTTATGTGGACACGCTGGCGGCGGCACTGGCCGAGCGCGGCATCCTCTTCATCTATGGCGGCCTTTCGGAGACGGCAACGCCCTATCCGCACTGGCACGCGGCGTTCAAGGGCCTCTCCCTGCGCGGCTGGGTGGCCTCGGAGATCTGGAACCATCCGCACCGCTATGAGAACGCCAAGGCGCGCATCCTGCAGGGGCTCGCGCAGGGGCATCTCAAGCCCGTAATCGACAGGAGCTTCCCGTTCAGCGAGATCGTGGAGGCGAACCGCTATCTGGAAGCCAACCAGCAGGTGGGCAAGGTCGTCGTGACGATGTGAGAGCGTGGCGCGCATGCCGGGCGGGGCGGCTGGGCGGCGCATCGGGGACGCTCATGCGTGCCCGC
>CBIMKI010000128.1:0-8524 GCA_966244395.1 uncultured Sphingobium sp.
GAGCGGCTCGGCACGATGATGCGCGCGGAGCCGGCCTGCGCGATGCGGCCGAGCCGGCGCACCATACTCCAGCCCGGTGAGAAATAGGCTGCGACGAGATCGAGTCGGGCACCATTCTGGATATCGCGCTTCATGCAGCGCGCCCAGCTGTTGAGAAGGCGAGTCGGTCCGCCCATCAGCCAGCAGGCCGACTGCTGCTCATGCGGCCAGTCGCGCACCATGCGGCGCAGCGCGCGGAAGCTCTGGCGCGGGCTCAGCGTCCATGCCGCCAGATCATCATACCAGCGCGAGAGATCCTGCGTGACGGCGCCCTCGACGATCAGCGCAAAATCGCTCCAGCCGGTCGGATCGTCGTCCGGGGCGAAATAGCTGTCCGCGATGTTGAAACCGCCGATCATCGCCTTGTCCCCGTCGACGATGACCATCTTCTGGTGATTGCGAATGAGATAGCGCGTGGAATGACGCCGCCCGAACCGGCCAAAGCGCGCACCCGCCTCGATAAGCGGCGTGAAGAGCGAATCCGGCGTGGTCGCGGACCCGAAGGCGTCGATGAGCACGGTCACGGCCACGCCCCGATTGCAGGCGTCGACCAGAGCCTCGCATATCTCCATCGCGCTCTGATCGCGGGCGAAGATGTAGACATAAAGGTCGATCTGCCGACGAGCCGTGGCGATGAGCGTCATGAGCGCCTCGAAGCGCTCCGGGCCGCCGGACAGGAGCATCAGCCGGTTGCCGTGGACGACATGCTCGCTCGGCGTCTCCGCGCGGGGTCGGATCAGGCCCGTCTCTTGCGTCATGCCCGTAGTTTGGGGCAAAGTGGGCCGCCTGCCAACCGCGCTTTTCATTGACTTGGCGCCCCCGCGCTGATAGCGGGATGCACTTTCCCGCACACTTTATGTAGCCGAGGAGCCAAGCCTGGCGCGCTTTACTGTCGAAGATTGCATCGACAAGGTTCCCAACCGTTTCGATCTCGTCCTGCTGGCCGCCCAGCGCGCCCGCTCCATCTCGGGCGGTGCCGAGCTGACGGTCGATCGCGACCGCGACAAGAATCCCGTCGTGGCCCTGCGCGAAATCGCCGACGAGACCATCCTGCCCGACGATCTGAAGGCCGATCTGGTCGGCTCGATGCAGAAGCTCCAGATCGACGATGACGATACGCCCGACGAGATCGGCTCGCTGTCGCGCTCGGCCGAGGCCCTGCGCCTCACGGCCGCCACGCCGCCGCGCAACCACAATCTGGGCGCCGATTACGACGGCTGACCCCGCCGATCCCGAAAAAGGGACATGGACAGGCCCGGCGTGCAGACCGCACCGCCGGGCCTTTCGTTTTGGGTGATTGCGTGGCTTAGATGAGGGCTGAAGTGGGTCGGCGAAGACCGATGAAAGCCGAACTGACAGCCGCCCCGTTCGTCGTCATTCGAGCGCAGCGAAGCAATCCAGCGTAGCGGCCGGGCGCCGGATTGCCGCGCGGCTGCGCCGCTCGCAATGCCGATGAGAGGGGCCGCAATGACGCGCCGGGATGGAAGCGATCGCGCTTAGGGCCGGCGTTCCAGCATGGCCGCCGAAGCGGCCTTGCCGATCGGGCCGCCGGGCGCGCGGTCGAGATGGGTCAGGGGGCGGCTGCGCAGGAGGCGGGACTGGACGAAGGGCTCCACGATCGCCGCGATGCGATGCGCGCGTCCGGAATGGATGGCGAGATTGTAATAGCTGTTGGCGACGACGTCGGCGATCTGGACGCCGGGGCAGCGGGCGCTGTCGGCCAGGCGCGCCGTGCCGAAACTGGCGAGCATCGTCGCAATGTCGAGCCGCACCTTCTCCAGCACCAGCGTATCGTAACGGCCCTGATCGACGATGAAGTGCGCGCAGCCGCCCGTCTCGGGCAGCCAGTCCTCGACGAGATGGGTGAGCAGGCCCACATAGACGTCGAAGTCCGAGAGCATCCGGGCGTTTTCCAGCGTATCGCGGCTCGCCATGCAGATGCGGGCGCGGCCGCCGAAGCGCTCGAGCAGCTCGAAGAACAAGGCGCGCTGGACCAGATCAATGCGGCTGCCCTTCAACTCGCCGCGCAGGCCCGTGACGGTGCGGAAGCGGGAGAGCAGCCGCTCGGCGTCCGCCTCGTCGTTCTCCACGCCGGCCATGGTCATGGCACCGGCGGAGACGCCTCCGCTCTCATCGATATAGATGGGCAAGAGGCGCCTCCCCGCGATGCCGCTTCATCAAGGTCGCTCGATCAGGCGTTCTGGGGCTCCGCGCCGCCGGCGACGGCCTTGCCCCGGCCCGCCTTCGGAATGGAGGTCCCCGCCGCAGGGACGGGCGCCGGGCGCAGCTTTTCGCTGTCCCGCTGCAACTCGCCCTTGTCGATCAGCGTCTTGATCTCCTCGCCCGAGAGCGTCTCATATTCAAGCAGCGCATTGGCGAGCAGATGGAGCTGGTCATTATGGTCCTTCAGCACCTGCTGCGCGCGCGCATAGCCGGTCTCGACCACGCGGCGGATCTCCTTGTCGATCTTCTGCGCGGTCTCGTCCGACATGTGCACGCGCTGGCTCTGCGAATAGCCCAAGAACGTCTCGCCCTGCGGCTCTTCATATTGCAGCGGCCCCATCTCGTCCGACATGCCCCATTGCGTGACCATGTCACGGGCCAGCTTGGTGGCATATTGGATGTCGCCCGAGGCGCCCGAGGAGACCTTGTCGTAACCGAAGATGACCTCTTCGGCGACGCGCCCGCCCATGGCGACGGCTAGGTTGGCGTACATCTTGTCGCGATGGTAGCTGTAGCTGTCCCGCTCCGGCAGGCGCATGACCATGCCGAGCGCGCGGCCGCGCGGGATGATCGTCGCCTTGTGGATCGGATCGGACGCCGGCTCGTGCAGCGCGACGATGGCATGGCCCGCCTCATGATAGGCGGTCATCTTCTTCTCGTCCTCGGTCATGACCATGGACTTGCGCTCGGCGCCCATCATCACCTTGTCCTTGGCGGCCTCGAACTCGCTCATGGCGACCAGGCGCTTGGCCCGGCGCGCGGCCATGAGCGCGGCCTCGTTCACCAGATTGGCGAGATCAGCACCCGAAAAGCCCGGCGTGCCGCGCGCGATGGTGCGCGCATCGACGTCCGGCGCCAACGGCACCTTCTTCATATGAACCTCGAGGATCTTGACACGGCCCTCGATGTCCGGGCGCGGCACGACCACCTGCCGGTCGAAGCGGCCCGGGCGCAGCAGCGCGGGGTCGAGCACGTCCGGACGGTTGGTGGCGGCAATGATGATGATGCCTTCATTGGCCTCGAAGCCGTCCATCTCGACGAGGAGCTGGTTCAGCGTCTGCTCGCGCTCGTCATTGCCATTGCCCAGACCGGCACCACGATGCCGGCCGACGGCGTCGATCTCGTCGATGAAGACGATGCAGGGCGCGTTCTTCTTCGCCTGCTCGAACATGTCGCGCACGCGGCTCGCGCCGACACCCACGAACATCTCGACGAAATCGGAGCCCGAGATCGTGAAGAAGGGCACGCCCGCCTCGCCCGCGATGGCGCGGGCAAGCAGCGTCTTGCCGGTGCCGGGCGAGCCGACCAGCAACGCGCCCTTGGGAATCTTGCCGCCCAGACGTGCAAAGCGAGTGGGGTCCTTGAGGAAATCCACGATCTCCTGCAATTCCTCGCGCGCCTCGTCGATACCAGCCACATCGTCGAAAGTGACGCGGCCCTGCTTTTCGGTCAGCAGCTTGGCCTTGGACTTGCCGAAGCCCATGGCGCCGCCTGCGCCGCCGCCCTTCTGCATCTGGCGCAGCACGAAGAAGGCGATGCCCAGGATGAGCACGAACGGCAGCGACTGGTAGAGCAGCGCCTGCCAGAAGCTGATGCCTTCCTCGGGCTGGCCGCTATATTTCACATTATTGGCATCGAGCAGGCTCGTGAGCTGCGGATCGGGCACCGCATAGGCCGTGAAGCGCTCGCCGGTCTTCAGCTCGCCGGTGATCCGGTCAGGCGCGATCGCCACTTCCTTGACGGCGCCCGAGGCCACGCGCGCGCGGAACTCGGAATAGGCCATGGCGGCGCCCTTCTGGGAGGCGCCCTTGCTATCGAACACGGTCACGAACATCAGCAGGGCGAGGAAGACGCCCGCGAGGATGAGCGCGCTCTTGATCCAGGGATTGCCCTGCGGTTCCTTGTTGTCGTTCATTTCATCTCACTTTCGCGCGCCAAGATAGGCGATCCACCCCGGAACGCAATGGTCACCCCGCCCTTCTGGGCGGCGCGCGGCGCACGCTCCAGCGTGATCCGCCCGTCGCGATACAATCGGCGAGCGTCATGCTCTTACCATCGAAAAGTTGAACAAGCGCTTGATCGAGCGATGGGCCGCGTGGTGGCTCGGCCTGCGGGTTCAGCCGGGCGATCATGCGCAGGAGCAGCCGGCGAGACAGCTCGGGCGGAAGCGACCGCGGCTCGGCGAGGATCAGGGCATCGCCTTGCGCCTGGACGCATTCGGCTTCCAGCCGGTCAGTCATCCAGTCGAGCGCAGTGGCCGCCGCGCCCAGCGCCTCGACCGAGCGGGTGAGGCCATCGGGATCGACGAGGTCCAATCCCGCCAGCGCCTTGCGCAGCCGGACGCGGTCGAAGCGCTCGTCCTCGTTGCTCGGATCGTCGATGAACGGCACGCCCCGCCCTTCGCAGAATCCGCGCAGTTCCGTGCGGCGCATGCCGAGCATCGGGCGCAGCACAATGCCGCGCCGCCCCCGTATCGCGGCAAGCCCGCCAATGCCCGATCCGCGGTTCAGCCGCAGCAATAGCGTCTCGAACTGGTCATCATGCTGATGCGCGGTCAGCAGCCAGTCGAGCCCGCGTCGTTGGCGCCAGGCTTCCAGCAGCGCATAGCGCGCCGCACGCGCGGCGGACTGGAGATTGCCCCGGATGGGATCGGCAGGCGTCAGCACCGCATGGGGAATATCCTGCGCCGCGCACCAGTCCGCCACCATTTGCGCTTCCGCCCGCGCTTCAGCGCGCAGGCCATGGTCGACAGTGGCCGCCTCCACCTGCCCCGGCCAGCATGAGACCGCCGACGCCAGCATCGCCATGCTGTCCGCTCCGCCGGAAACGGCGAGGCCGAAGCGGTCCCTGGCGGTAACCGGGCGACCGATCAGCCGCGCGGTCTCGGTTCTCAGTCGTGCCGCGAGCTTCTCAGGCACCGCATTTGGCGCGGGTCCGGCCCTTGGTCATCATCTCCCGCACATTGGCCGGCATGTTGGCGTCGAAGACCTCGGCCAGCTCGTCATAGGCAAGGCAGGCATCCTTGGCCCGCTTGAGTTCGATGAGCGCCTCGCCCACCCAGGCCAGGCTCTCGGCAGCGCGGTCGCCCTGGGGACGCGCGCGGTAATTTTCGAACAGCACCTTGGCGGCCTGTGTCGGCTTCTGGTCGTCCAGATAGGCGCGGCCGAGCAGATTGCCGGCGCGGCTGGCCACCGGATCATTGGGATATTTGGCCACCGTCTCTTCAAGCTGCGCCTGCGCCTCGGGATAGAATTTCGCCGACCAGAGGCGGAAGCCGTAAGTGTAGCTGTCCTGCGCGGCATTGCCGGTGCTGGGCCGCTCCACCGCCGCGACGGCCTGGGTCCGCGCATTGTCCGTGGCGGGACGCGCCTGCGATGCGGCGGGGGTCGGCGCTGGAGTGGTGCGCGTGGACGTCGCGCCGGGCCGTGGAGTCGCCGCGCCAGCGCTGCCGCCCGACGGCGCGGGCTCGATGGTGGTGAAGGGCGGCGGCACCGTCGCCTCCAGCCGCGCCTGCATCGCCTGGACTTGCGCGGCCAGTCGGCTGTTGGCCTCTTCGAGCTGGCGCATCTTGAAGCCGCCTTCCTCGACCTGGCCGGTAAGGCGAGCAAGCTGCGATTCGATGGCATTGACGCGCGCCGTCAGGTCCGTGATCGGCGTGGTGGCAGGCGTGCCCACCTGCTCGGCCGGCGTCTGGACGGGCGTGACATCGGGCGCGACGATCTGCCCGGCGCCGCCGGGGAAGACCTTGCGCTGGACGGCCTGCATTTCCTTCTCCAGCCGGTCCACACGCCCTTCGACCGTGCGCTGGGCTGCGGCAGGCGCGCCGAAGGAAAGCAGACCAAGCGTTGCCGCGGCAAGGAGAAGACGCGGGCGGAGGGAAAGACGGAGCATATGAGGCATAAGCAGGGAATCCCGATGATGATTACCCATGTCCATAACCGATCGGACGCAATGGTAAAGGCGCTGCGGCGCAGAGCGTGGTGCGCGAGCGGCGGCGCGTGCGCTCAGGGAGCCGTCGCCGCTCCATCCGACACGGCGGCTTGCGGCGCTCCCGCCTGCCCCGGCAGGGGCGATGGCGCGGGACGACCGGCGGGCGCGACAGTCGCGGCCGGTGCCGCTGCGCCGGCATTGTCGGGTGCGGGGCCATTCTCGTCGGCTGGCGCAGGCGCCCTCGCCCGCTCCAGCAGCGCGGCGGCGCTCACGCGAACATCCGAGATCGTGCGCTCGGCGGGCCCCAGCGGCGAAATCGCCTGGCCGCCGACCGTCACGGCCAGCGCATCCGGCCGGCCGGTCAGGATCATGGGATCGCGTGCGTCCTCGGGCAGCGTATAGCTCTGGCCCCGCTCCAGCGTGCCCTCATAGAGCCGGGTCCCATCCGCCTCATAGATACGAATCCAGACGGTGTCGGCCGCGGTCATCACGACAGGGCCGGTCGGCGCGGCTTGAGGCGCCGGCGCCGGCAAGACGCCCTGCGGCAGTCCCTGTCCCTCAATGGGGACCTGTTCGGCGATCTGCTCGTCGGTCTGCGGCGTCATGACCTGCGTGCGCCAGATGGCATAGCCCGTTGCCAGCAACAGCGCGATCAACGCGGCAGTCCAGGCGAGCCAGCGCGGCGGGATGCGCGCGGGATTGACCGCTTCCTCGAACTCATGGGCATTCTGGCCGAGGCCGCCCATCTCCCCGATCTCACCGCGCAGCTCGGCGACGAGGGCGACCTCGTCCAGCCCCACGGCCCGGGCGTAGGCCCGCGCGAAACCCGCGCAGTAAGTGGTGCCCGGCAGTGCGCCGAAATCGCCTTCTTCCAGTGCTGCAAGGTGGCGCAGCGGCACGCGCGTGGTGGCCGCGACATCCGCAAGAGTAAGCCCGGCCGCCTCGCGCGCCGCCTTCATCCGGGCAGCGGCACGGCTCTCGATGTTGATCGCACCTTCGTCGGCCTCAATGGGCTTTTCAGACATTCGCTTGTCCGCTGTTATGGATATCGCCCCGCGAAGCGCTTGTTCCATGCGGCATTGCAAGATGTCAACTTGCTTCCTCGCCTGCCCTCACAGGCGCACGCACAGCCCCGCGGATACAATCAGTTGAATTCGACCTGATGATCCCTGGCCCAGCCTTCCAGCGGCGCGCGCAGATTGGGGTGCCGCCCGCGCAGCAGATCGGCCATGTCATGCCGCAGCGCCGCAAGATCGAGCGAGCGCACCATGGCCTTGACCGGGCCGATCGAGGCCGGCGTGATAGACAGCCGCTTCACGCCCAGGCCCAGCAGCGCCATCGCCTCCAGCGTGCGCCCGCCCATCTCGCCGCACACGCCCACTGTCACCCCATGCTCGTCGCAGGCGCGCACGACGCGGGCGATGAACCGCAAGATGGCGACGCTCAGCCAGTCGTAACGCTCGGCGAGCTTGGGATTGGCGCGATCGGCCGCGAAGAGGAACTGTGTGAGGTCATTGGTGCCGATGGAGAGAAAATCGAGTTCGGGCAGCAAAAGGTCGAGCACTTCGGCCAAAGCCGGCACTTCCAGCATCGCGCCATAGCGGATGACGCCGGGGAGCTTCTTGCCGTGGCTCGCGAGCCAGGCCTTCTGCTGCTCGAACAGCAGCTTGGCCTCGGCAAGTTCCCAAGGCTCGGAGATCATCGGGAACATCACATGGAGCGTGCGCCCTGCGGCGGCTTCCAGCAAGGCGCGCGCCTGCGCCTTCATGAGCCCGTCCCGCTCAAGGCTGAGGCGCACGGCGCGCCAGCCCATGGCGGGGTTCTCCTCCTGGTCGGCGTCGCTCGCGCGCAGATAAGGCAAGGCCTTGTCGCCGCCGATGTCCACGGTGCGGAAAATGACCGGGCGCGGTCCGGCGGCGTCCAGCACGTCCTTGTAGAGGCGCTGCTGGCGCTCGCGTTGCGGCAGCGTCGCCGAAACGAGGAACTGGAACTCGGTGCGGAAGAGGCCGATGCCGTCCGCCCCGGTCACGTCGAGCGCCGCCACATCGTCGCGCAGACCCGCGTTCACCATGAGTTCGATCCGCGTGCCGTCCTTCGTCACCGCCGGCAGGTCACGCATGGCGGCATAAGCGGCGCGGCGCTTCTGGCTGAGCGCCAGCCCCGCCTCAAACGCCTCGTCCATCGGCAGCGAGGGCCGGATGTAAAGCCGGTTCTGGTTGACGTCGAGCAGCAGCAGATCGCCTTCGTTGATGAGCTGCCGGATATTCTTGACGCGGCCGAGCACCGGCACGCCCATGGCGCGCGCGACGATGGTGACGTGCGCGGTCAGCGA
>CBIMKI010000129.1:0-8485 GCA_966244395.1 uncultured Sphingobium sp.
GAGATCATCTCGGGCGGCGCCTCGGCCACTTACGGTGCCGACGCCATCGCCGGCGTCACCACCGTCATCCTGAAGAAGAACTTCCGTGGCCTCGAACTCGACGGCCAGCTGGGCGTCACGCAGGAAGGCGACGGCTTCGAATATCAAGTCGCGGGCATCATGGGCACCGACTTCGATGACGGCCGCGGCAACATCAGCATCGCCATGTCGCTCAACACCCGCGAAGCCAGCTACCAGCGCAACCGCAAATGGTATCAGGACATGTGGGCGGATCCGAACATCGCGACCAACCGCTTCTTCCCGCTGTATCCGGGCGTCGCGCTCGGCTTCGGCAATGCGCCGAGCAACAGCGTGTTCTACAATACCCTGTTCCCCGGCACCACGAACCTGGGCCAGGGCGGCCTTCCCTATCCGCAGGGCGCCAACGGCCAGCCGGCGCCGAACACCATCTTCGGCGGCAGCTCACTGGCACAGGGTCCCAATGGCTTCTCGGTCTATGCCAATCCGGACGGCTCGCTGTTCACCACGGGCTACAACCAGCGTGGCGGCGTTTCGTTCTTCGATTCTCCGGCACTGCAGGGCGACCAGATCTACACGCGTGCCAACGGCCAGCTGACCTTCGTCGACACCACGGCCTACGGCTATCTCCCGCTGTCGCGCTACAACATGTTCTTCCGCGGCAATTATGAGATCAGCGACAACATCAGCGTGTTCGCGCAGGGCCTCTACAGCAAGACCTCGACGACGACGACCCAGCAGGGCGGCGCCATCACCGGCGGCTGGGACGTGTTCCTGCCCTACGGCACGGGCGTCTATACCGGCAGCGCCAATCCCAGCACGGCCTATGGCAGCGTGGGCCTTCCCAGCTCGGTCATCCTCAACGGGATGAGCTACGCCGGCGCCTCCTATGTCGACAACACGCCGGGCGACCTCACCGACAACCCGACCAACCCGGCGTTCACGCAGCTCTATGGCAGCCAGTTCGCATGCGCGACCGCAACGGTCGGCGGCTGCTCCAATAACCAGGTGGTCGGCCAGTATCTGCCGGAGTCGATCCAGACGCTGCTCAACAGCCGGCCCAATCCGAACGGCCGCGTCGAGCTGAACTACGGTTTCCCGGAAAACCGCACGGTTTCCAACGAAGTCAGCACGTTCAACCTGCTCGCCGGCTTCGAAGGCAAGATCCCCGGCACGGACTGGACCTGGGAAGTCTTCGGCAGCCATGGCGTGACCACGACGTTCACCGAGCAGACCGGCGTCTTCTCGATGACGCGTCTTCGCACCCTGCTCATGGCGCCGAATTTCGGCAAGGGCTTCACCACGAACAGCAATACCGCGAGCGGTCGTCCGGCCTTCGGCGCCAACTTCGCCAGCTGTACGACGGGCATGAACTTCTTCGCGACCCCGTGGGACCAGATCTCGCAGGATTGTAAGGACGCCATCACGGCCAATCTGAAGAACAACCAGGAAGTCACGCAGTCGATCGCGGAAGCCAACTTCCAGGGCTCGCTGTTCGACCTGCCGGCCGGCACGGTCAAGACGGCTCTGGGTGCCAGCTATCGTCGCCTCGGCTACGAGTTCGTCAACGATACGATCACCAACCAGGGCCAGTCCTTCCTGGACCAGGCCCTTGGCATCTATCCGAGCAGCGACACGTCCGGCAGCTATGAGGTGCGTGAACTCTACGGCGAATTGCTCGTTCCGGTTCTTCAGGACCTGCCCGCGATCAAGTCGTTCAGCCTCGAACTGGGTGCCCGTTATTCGGACTACAACACCACGGGCGGCAGCTGGACCTACAAGATCCTGGGCGACTGGGAGGTCACGGACTGGCTGCGTATGCGCGGCGGCTACAACCGGGCGCAGCGCGCTCCGAACATCGCCGAGCTGTTCCAGGCCAATTCGCAGATCTTCGGCGGCGGCAGCCTCGGCGACCTCTGCTCCGAGCGTGCGACCTATCGCATCTCGGCCAACGGCAATGCCGATGTGCGGGCCACCTGCGCGGCTGTGATGGACCGGACCGGCGGCGCGGGCACGGGTAGCGCATATTATGCGCGCGATCCTTCCGCCCAGCCGGCACCGGGCGGCGGCTTTGCCTGGACCAATGCCACGGGCAACCCCAATCTGAAGCCGGAAACGGCCGATACCTGGACGGCGGGCGTCGTCATCCAGTCGCCCTTCGACGCGCCGGCGCTTCAGAACCTGCGCCTGACGGTCGACTGGTACAGCATCAAGCTGAAGGATGCCATCGGCCTCCAGAGCGCCGGCACCGCGCTGCAGCAGTGCCTCGATCCGTTCTGGAACACCGACGTGGCGGGCGCCGGCACTGGTACGGTCATCGATCGTAACAACCCCGGTAATTACGCGCTGTCGGCTCAGGCCATCGCAGCGGGTAACAACCCTTATTGTCGGGGTATCCGCTATGACCCGGCTCCGGTTCTGGGCGCCGCCAACTCCGATGTGACCTTCTACAATAATGGTGAGGTCGACATCTCCGGTATCGACGCTCAGGTCGATTATCGGGCGGACGTCGGCCCCGGCACGCTCAACGCGAACCTGCTGGTCAACTACTATCTGCACTACAAGTCGCGCGAGCTTCTGAACAACCCGCTGGTCGACTATGTCGGCACGCTGGGCACCGCTCAGAACGCCCTGAACCCCGGCGCCTTCGAGTATCGCATCCTCGCGACGCTCGGCTACGCCGTGGGCCCGGTGCGCGTGTCGCTCCAGTGGCAGCATCTCCCCTCGGTCGAGGTGGAAGGCAAGGCTACCGGAACGTCGCCGAACACCGGCTATGCCGCCTATAATCTGTTCAACCTGAGCGGCAGCGTGGGCGTGACGGACGATGTCAACCTCCGCTGGGGTGTGGACAATCTGTTCAACAAGGCACCGCCGCTGGGCAACATCAACCCGACGGCCAACCTGGCGCTTGGACAGCTTCCGGGCGGCTCCTTCAATGGTTCGTTCTACGACATCATTGGTCGCCGCTTCTTCCTGGGCGCCAACGTCAAGTTCTGATCGAGCCCGACAGGACAGAAATGGACCCTCCCCGCTTCGGCGGGGAGGGTTTCTTTTTGTCCGCGCTTTTCGGGGGAGCGCCCGACATCGAACGCGCCGGCGCCGGCGCTGCGGCCCTCGCCTTTCATGCGTTCCGGTATCGCCGCCGCGCCCAGGCGCCGAGGCAATGCCGCGTGGCCCGGCACTTGTTCCGAGCGGTCAGCCAATGCCACTTCACCAGGAAAATGCTTCAGTCCGCCGCGGTGCGCGGCGGGTCATCCGCGCATCAGTCGGCCGGCCGGTCGCGCCTCACCTCGGTGGGCACATCCTCCAGCCCCTCCCGACGGTCGCGATACAGGGCCGCGCGGGCGAGCAGCATCAGCGTGATCGGCGTGGTGATCGTGACGAAGACCGCGATCAGCACTTCATGCACGACCGGGCGGGACTGCATCACGGAAAAGCAGGTGACGGATGCCAGCAGGATGAAGCCTGTCCCCAGCGTCATGCCGAGCGTCGGCGGATGGACACGCTCGTAGAAGCTGCGCATGCGGATGAGCCCGATGGCGCCGATCAGCGTGAGGACGGCGCCCAGCAGCACGCAGATGCCGACGATGATGGCCGCCCAGAGGGGCAGATCGGGCGCCTGGATCATTCGATCACCTCGCCGCGCATGAGGAACTTGGCGAGCGCCACCGTGCCGGCGAAGCCCAGCACCGCGATGATGAGGGCCGACTCGAAGAAGATCGTGCGGCCCGTCTGGATGCCATAGGTCAGCAGCAGCAGCATGCCCGCGAGATAGAGTGCATCCAGCCCCAGCACCCGGTCCTGCGCGCGCGGTCCGCGCAGCGCCCGGTAGGCGGCGCAGGCCATGGCGATGCCGAGCAGGATCTGCGCGCCCGTAATGGTGAGGGCAAGGACCAGCTCAGTCATTCGAAGATGTCCTTCAGCAGTGTCTCGTAGCGGTTCTTGATGAGCGCGATCCAGGCATCCTCATCGACCAGATCGAGGACATGGATGAGAATGATCTTGCGGCGGGCATCGTGCTGGAGCCAGAGCGTACCCGGCGTCGCGGTGATGATGATCGCCAGGGCCGCCAGCGCATAGCGGTTCTCCAGATCGACCGGGAGCTGGAGAAAGCCCGATTTCCGCCGCGCCGGCGAGAACAGCACGATCCGCGTCACCGCGACGTTGGAGCGGACGATGTCAGCCAGCACGAGGCCCACCAGCTTGAAGACCGCGCCGCCGACGCGGATGCGCGGCCGCTCGACGCCGAGCACCAGCATCACGCGCGGAATGATGAGGGCGACGAGCCCCGCCAGCAGCACATGCCCCGGCGAGAAGCCGGTGAGCAGCACCCACATGACGAACAGCATCGCCGAGAGCAGCGGAAAGGGGAGAAGCCGCGTCATGGCCGTGCCTCACCGGCCCGGGGCGCGCCGCGCACGGCCTCGATATAGCCCGAGCGATCCGTCAGCGCGGTCGCGGCCTTTTCCATATAGGGATAGGCCGATCCGGCGAAGACCATGAGCGCCAGGCAGACGCCGAGCAGGAGCCCGGTCGGCGCGACCTCGATCACGCTGAGGCTCGCGGGTGAATCCTCGCCGGGCGTCCACAGCAGGTCGATGCCCGCGCGCGTCATCGAGATAAGGGTCGCAAGGCCCGAGAGGATGATGAGCGCGATCAGCATCCAGGCGGTCGGCGCGATGTCGGGGCCGGCGAAGAGCGCGTCGATGATCGCGAACTTGGCGATGAAGCCCGAGAGCGGCGGCAGGCCCGCCAGCAGCAGCGTGCAGAAGATGAAACCGCCGCCCAGGATGGCGATGGTGCCGGGGATCACGACGCCGATCTCGTTTTCCTCTTCCTCGATCGCGCCGGTATATTCATCGTCGAAGACCGGCTCGGCGAGGCCCGGCACCTTGTCGTCCTCGTCCGCATTGCGCTGCACGGGCTCGATGATGAGATAGAGCGCGCTCACCGCGAGCGTCGAGCTGACCAGATAGAAGAGCAGGGCGGCCGTCAGCGCCTCGCCGCCCATGCCGATCGCGGCGAGTAGCGTGCCCGAGGAGACCATCACATAATGGCCGGCGACGCCGCTCAGCTTGCGCGTGGCGAGGATGCCGAGCGTGCCATAGGCCATGGTCGCGAAGCCCGACCAGATCAGCCAGTCGTCGGCAAATCCGGCCGCGCCGCCGGACGTCTCGCCGAACAGCAGGGAGGAGAGGCGCAGGATGATGTAGATGCCGACCTTGGTCATGATCGCGAAGATCGCGCCCACGGGCGGCGCGGCGGCGGCATAGGTGCGGGGCAGCCAGAAGCTGAGCGGCCAGATGCCGGCCTTGACCAGAAAGGCGATGCCGAGAATGGCCGCGCCCGCCTCCAGCAGCATGAGGTCGTCCGGCCGCACGGCGGAGATGCGCGTGGCGAGCTGCGCCATGTTGAGCGTGCCGGTCACCGCGTAGATCATCGCCACGCCGGTCAGGAAAAGCAGCGAGGCGGCGATGTTGATGGTGATGTAGTGGAGGCTCGCCCTGGTCCGCTCCTCGCCGGCGCCGTGCAGGATGAGACCGTAGGAGGCCGCCAGCAGCACTTCGAAGAAGACGAACAGGTTGAAGATGTCGCCCGTGAGGAACGCGCCGTTCACGCCCGCGAGCAGCAGCAGGAACAGGACATGGAAGCGCGGTCCGGAACGGTCCCAGCGGGCCATGGCATAGAAGAGCGCCGTGAAGCCCAGCACATTGGTGAGCAGCACCATAAGCGCGGAGAGCTGATCGGCGACGAGCACGATGCCGAAAGGCGCGGGCCAGTTGCCAAGCAGATAGACATGCGGCGCCCCGCCCATGCCGTGCGCCTCGTCATTCACCTGCGCGACGAGGGCAATGGAGATCGCGACCAGGGCGGCTGCCGTGCCCAGGCTCACCAGCCGCTTGAGGGTCCGCCGGCGCTCGTTGAAGGCGAGCAGCAGCGCACAGACCATCATCGGCAGGATGATGGGCGCGATGACGAGATGCTGCGTCCAGCCGCTCACTGGTCCTCCTCCGAGCCGTCGACATGGTCGGTGCCGGTGAGGCCGCGCGCGGCGAGCAGCACGACGAGCAGCAGCGCCGTCGTCGCGAAGGAGATGACGATGGCGGTCAGCACCAGCGCCTGAGGCAGCGGATCGACATATTGCGTGGGGTCGACCTCGCCCCGGCCGATGATGGGCGGCGCGTCGGTGCGCAGGCGGCCGGCCGCCACGATGAAGAGATTGACGGCATAAGAGAGCAGGCACAGGCCCAGCACGACCTGGAAGGTCCTGGGCCGGAACAGGAGCCAGATGCCCGAAGCGGTCAGAATGCCGATCGCCGATGCAAGGACCGCTTCCATCAGCTGTCTCCCTCGGCCGGCAGGGCATCGGCGTCCGCCGCGCGGCTCGCCCTGGGCGAGCGGATCGACTGATGGGCCAGCGCGATGAGGATGAGCACCGTGGTGCCTACCACGACCGAGAAGACGCCAATGTCGAACAGCAAGGCGCTCGCCAGCGGCACCGCGCCGATCAGCGGCAGATCGAGATAGGAGAAATGGCTCGACAGGAACGGATAGCCGAAGAACCACGCCGCCGCGCCCGTCCCCGCCGCGCAGAGCAGGCCCACGCTGATCCAGCGCACGGGCTGGATGTTGAGGCGGGATTCCACGATCCGCGTCCCATGCGCCATGTAGAGGAGGATGATGCCGATCGAGGCCGTCAGCCCCGCTGCGAAACCGCCCCCGGGCAGATCATGCCCGCGCACCAGCAGATAGAGCGCCAGCGTGAGCACCACGGGGAAGAGCCATTCCATCGTCACCTTGGGGATGAGCAGATAATGATGCGCGGTGTCGCCCCGCATGCTGCCCTCACGCGCCTCGTCGAAGGCATCCTGCGTGCGCTGCTGCTCGGGCGATTCGATGCTCTCGGCCGCCGGTCGGAACCGCCGAAGGAGGGCGAACACGGTCAGGGCGACGATGGAAAGCACCGTGATCTCGCCCAGCGTGTCGAAACCCCGGAAATCGACGAGGATGACGTTGACCACATTGGTCCCGCCGCCGCCCTTATAGGCTTCCTCCAGGAAGTAGCGCGAAATGCCCTCGGGCGCGGGCCGCGTCATGATGGCATAGGAGAAGGCCGCGACGCCCAGGCCGCCGACCAGCGAGATCATGAGGTCCGCGCCGCGCCGATAGTGCACCGAGAAGGGCGTGGGCGCATCGCCCCAGAAATCCGGGCGGCGCTTGGGCAGCCAGCGCAGGCCGAGCAGCAGCAGCACCAGCGTCACCACCTCGACCAGCAATTGCGTGAGGCCCAGGTCCGGCGCCGACAGCCAGATGAAGCTGATGCATGTCGCAAGGCCCGCGACGCCGACCATGATGAGGGCCGCGAGCCGATGGAACTTCGCCTGCCAGGCGGCCGCGACGGCACTGGCCCCGCCCATCGCCCAGAGCACCGCGAAGACCGGGTCGACGGGCGTTCCCGTCTCCGTGCCGATGGACCAGCCCAGGCTCGCCAGCGGCAGGCCCGCCGCAAGGAAGGTCGTCAGTACCAGGAGGCGCAGCTGCACCTGCTGGCGCCTTGTGCCCAGCCGCTTGCGCAGCGCGCGCGCGCCGTCGATGATGAAGGACAGCACCGTCTCGAACGTCCGGCGACCCTTGACGCGCCCGATCACCGGCGAATTCTTCATGGCATTGAGGCGCGGGCCATAGCGTATGTAGAGCGCGATCCCGCCGACGAGCGCGATGAGGCTCATCAGCAGCGGCATGCTGAACCCGTGCCATATGGCGAGGCTGTAGGCCGGCGTCCGGTCGCCGAGGACCGAGCTGACCGCGGTCGCGAGGAAGGGCCCGATCGTCAGGGCGGGCAGGATGCCCACCAGCAGGCAAAGCAGCACGAGGATCTCGACCGGCAGGCGCATCCAGTGCGGCGCTTCATGCGGCTCGCGCGGCAGGCCGACCGGCGCCGGGCCGAAGAACACCTGATGAATGAAGCGCAGCGAATAGAGCACGCTGAAGGTGCTCGCCACGGTGGCCAGAATCGGCAGCAGGCGATCGAGCACGGTGCCGCTATGCGCCTCGAGCGCCTCGGCCAGGAACATCTCCTTGGAGAGGAAGCCGTTGAGCAAAGGCACGCCGGCCATCGCCGCCGCCGCGACCATGGCGAGCGTGGCGGTGATCGGCATGAAGCGCACCAGCCCGCTCAGCTTGCGCAGGTCACGCGTGCCCGTCTCATGGTCGATGATGCCGGCCGCCATGAAGAGCGACGCCTTGAAGGTCGCATGGTTCACCGTGTGGAAGATGGCGGCGACGGCGGCGAGCGGACTGCCCAGCCCCAGCAGCAGCGTGATGAGCCCGAGATGGCTGATCGTGGAATAAGCCAGAAGCCCTTTCAGATCCTGCTGGAAGATCGCCGCCCAGGCGCCGACCAGCAAGGTCGCAAGGCCCGTGGTGGAAACGATGAGATACCAGCTCTCCGTCCCCGAAAGCACCG
>CBIMKI010000130.1:0-8471 GCA_966244395.1 uncultured Sphingobium sp.
GGGCGTCGCGCCCTTGATGAGGATGATCTCCGCGCCATAAATGCGCAGATAGCAGGCCGCCTTGGGGAAGCTCTGCGTCAGGTGCAGCCAGTCGAGCAATGTCGTGCCCACCGTGGCGAAGAGATAATGGCCGATCGCATAGCCGAAGAGGCCGCCCAGCACCGAGGCGATGGTGCAGCTTATCCCATAGCGCAGCGCCTTCTCCGGCCGCGCGAGGCACATCAGCCCCAGCAGCGGATGCGGCGGAATGGGGAAAAAGCTCGATTCGAGAAAGGAGAAGAAGGCGAGCCACCATTCGGCGTGGCGGTGCGCGGCCTTGGCCAGCGTCCAGTCGTAAAGGCGTTTCAGCATCGGCGCCGGGGCATAGCGGGGAATTGTGACGGGCGCCAGCGCGTGCATGAGCCTCGATGACCCTGCCGCCGCCCATTGCGCATCACCCATGCTGGTGGTTTCGCGCCGCGCTTCATCCTGCTAACCCGCCGCCAGGACAGGAGAGGAGCCACAGCTTGATCGTCATCGACAGCCAGATCGAAGCCGATTTCGTCATCATCGGCGCGGGCAGCGCGGGCTGCGTGCTCGCCAATCGGCTGAGCGAGGACCCCGCCAACAAGGTCGTGCTGCTGGAGGCGGGCGGGGAGTGCCGCCATCCGCTCATCGACATGCCGCTCACCTGGATGCAGGCGTCGGCCAATCCGCGCTTCATCTGGGGCAATGAGAGCGCGCCCGATCCCGCGCGCCTCGGCCGCACCGAGCCGGTACCGCGCGGCCGCGTGCTGGGCGGCTGCTCGTCCATCAACGGCACCATGTATGTGCGCGGCCATGGCGAGGATTATGATCGCTGGGCGGCGAACGGCCTCGCCGGCTGGAGCCATGACGACGTGCTCCCATATTTCCGCCGCTCCGAGCATCACTGGCGCGGCGCCGGCCCCGATCATGGCGGCGCCGGCCCCATGCATGTCAGCCCCATGAAGAAGGACCCCGTCCTCTTTCCCGCCTTCCTCAAGACTGCGCAGGCGCTCGGCTACCCGGCGGCCGAGGATTTCAACGTGCCCCGTCCCGAAGGCTTCGGCATGCCCGATTGCACCATCAAGAATGGCCGCCGCCACAGCACCGTGCGCGCCTTCCTCGATCCGGTGAAGCGCCGCCCCAACCTGCGGGTGGCGACGCACGCGCTGGTCACCCGCATCCTCGTCGAAAATGGCCGCGCCACGGGTGTCGCATTCAGCCGCAATGGCCGCACGCACATCGTGCGCGCCGCGCGCGAGGTCGTGCTGAGCGCGGGCGCCATCAATTCGCCGCAGATCCTGATGCTCTCCGGCATCGGCCCCGCCGCGCATCTGCGCGACATGGGCATTGCGCCGCTGCTCGACCTGCCCGGCGTCGGCGCAAACCTTCAGGATCATCCCATCGCGCTCAGCTTCTGGGCCGCCTCGCAGCCCGTCACGTTCGACAGCCGCATCCGCCTCGACCGGCTCGTCGCCTCTTTCCTCCAGTGGCAGCTGCGCGGCACCGGCACGATGAGCCAGAGCCCGATGTCGATCCAGGGTTTCCTGCGCTCCTCCCCCGCGCAGGACCGGCCGGACTGGCAGTTCCAGATCGTCCATTCGAGCTATGCCGCGCGGCCCTGGTTCCCGCTCTGGCGCAAGGGCGCGGGGCACCAATTCTCCTGTGGCGTGCTGCTCCTGAACCCGGAGAGCCGGGGCAGCGTCACGCTCGCCTCGCCTGATCCCGCCGCCTTGCCGAAGATCCAACTCAATTTCCTGAGCGAGGAGGGCGATGTCGTGCGCCTGCGCGAGGCAGTACGCTTCATGCGCCGCTTCCTGGGCACCGCGCCGGCCCGCGACCTCATCGCCGCCGAGATCGCGCCCGGCCCCGGCATCGCCGACGATGACGAAGCGATCGACGGCTGGAACCGCGCCACCGTGATGAGCGGGGGCCATGCCGCCTGCAGCTGCGCCATGGGCACGGACGATCGGGCCGTGGTGGACGCGCGTCTCAAGCTGCGCGGCATCGAGGGTCTGCGCATCGCCGACGCCTCGGTCATGCCCGACCTGATCCGGGGCAACACCAACGCGCCGGTCATCATGATCGCGGAAAAGGCCGCCGACATGATTCTGGGCCGGGCCTGATCCTCCCTTTCGCTCTGCCTTCAGGGGCGAGCGAAAGCGCTGCCTGGACATGCTCCATTTTCTTTTCTTGAAAATGCTCTAAGGCGGGTTCGGAGAGTGCCCGGCCCTCAGAGCGTCAGCAGCCGCACATCCGGCCCGGCGCCGGCGAGGAACGCGACCGGGCCGGTCAGCACGATGCGGCGGTCGAGATCGGACGCGTCCATGCCGGCCATGGCGAGGCCGCTCTGGCAGAGGCTGACAGTCACGCCGTCGTCCAGCGCATCGTCGAGCAGCGCAGCCAGCACGGGCTCGCCAACGGCCTTCCATGCGGCATCCTGCGGATCGGTCACTGGCGCGCGCAATAATGTCGCGGCCTCGCCCTGGAGGAAAACCGTGGCCGTGCCGCCCAGCGCTACCTCCGCGCGGCCGAGCGTCAGCGCCGCGCGCAGCCGCGCCACGTCCGCGCTCACCACCAGCAAGGCGAGGGGCAGGCGGCTCATGCGGGCTGGCGCTGCGCGGCGCAGGCCGGACAGGCGGGATCGGCGGGAACGGAAAGGCTGCGGAAGCGATTGGCGAGCAGATCGGCAACCAGCAGCTTGCCGGTCGGATCGTCGCCGAAGGGCATGATGGCGCGGATCGCCTCCAGCGCGGCCATGCTGCCGATGATGCCGGTGAGCGCGCCGACGATGCCGTCCTCCGCGCAATTCTGCCCGGCCCGGCCCGGATCGTCGCCCACCAGGCAGCGATAGCAGGGCTGGTCCTTCTCCCAGCCGCGCCAGACGCCGATCTGCCCTTCGAACTGGCCCACCGCCGCCGAGACGAGCGGGGTGCGCAGCTGCGTGGCGGCATCCGAGACGGCAAGGCGCGTCTCGAAATTGTCGCAGCCATCGAGCACCACATCGGCATCGCGCAGCAGCAGCGCGGCATTGTCCGCCGTCAGCCGCTGGTTGATGGGGATGACGTGGCAGTCCGGATTAAGCCGCGCGGCCGCCTCGCGCGCGGCTTCCGCCTTGGACCGGCCGACATCCTGTGCGGTGAACAGGATCTGCCGCTGGAGATTGGAAAGCGAGACCGTGTCGGCATCGATCACGCGCAGCGTGCCGACGCCCGCCGCCGCGAGATACGCAATGGCCGGGCAACCGATTCCGCCCGCGCCGATTATGACGACATGGGCGCCCAGCAGCCGCACCTGCCCGGCGCCGCCGATCTCGCGCAGGACGATATGGCGCGCATAACGTTCGAGCTGGGCATCGGAGAGACTCATGGCGGCGCTTTTAGCGGGCCGCGCGCGCAAAGTCCCCTCTCCTTTGCGGCGCGCGCATGGAATAAAGGCTAGGTTCAGCCCGCTTCGTCTATGCAGGAGAGGATTGGAGAATTGTCATGAAGCACATCATTCCCGCCATTGCCGCATGCGCGCTCATGGGCAGCGCCGCCCATGCCGTCTCCGCCGAAGAGGCGACGAAGGGCGAGGCCAAGCTCGCCAAGATGATCGAGGGCAGGACGGCCGGCAAGCCGACGAGCTGCATTCCCGCGCGCGTCGACAGCCGGTTGCAGATCATCGACCGGACCGCGATTGTCTACGACGGCGGAAAGACCATCTATGTCGCGCGGCCGAGCGATCCCAAGTCGCTGGATACGCAGGACATCCTCATCATCAACCGCTTCGGCAGCCAGCTTTGCAGCCAGGACGTGATCCGCACCGTGGACCGCATGTCCGGCTTCACGACAGGCGTGGTCTTCCTTGGCGATTTCGTGCCTTACGAAAAGCCCTGAGTCTGAGTAGGGCTGGACGTTCGGGCCAAGGCACCATGTTCCCGCCGAGGTAGGAAAGCGGGAAGCACCCGCCCGGCATATCCGCCCTGGTCTCCCTGTTTTCGCAGGAGCACGGAGGTTCCTAGACCATCCTCACGCCGGTGGAGCCGAAGCCGCCGGCACCGCGTGCGGTCTCGTCGAGTTCCTCGACCTCGACCATGCGGCCGATCTGGACGGGCGCCACCACGAGCTGGGCGATACGGTCGCCGCGGCGGATCTCGAACGGTCCGGTGCCCAGGTTGATGACGATGCACTTCAATTCGCCGCGATAATCGCTGTCGATCGTGCCGGGCGTGTTGGGCAGCGTGATGCCATGCTTGAGCGCGAGGCCGGAGCGCGGGCGCACCTGCACCTCAAAGCCCTCCGGAATGGCGATGGCGAGGCCGGTGGCGACCGCGTGGCGCTGCATCGGCGCCAGGGTCACATCCTCGGCCGAGACCACGTCCATGCCGGCCGCGCCGTCCGTCGCATAAGCGGGCAGCGGCAGGTCCGCGCCATGGGGCAGGCGCTTCACACGAATATCAACGGCCGGCCAGGGCATCGGCGATCCTTTCAACGAGCCGCGTGGCGACGGCTGACTTGGGCATCTCGGGCCAGGCTTCGCTGCCCGTCCCGGTGATGAGGTGCACGGCATTGGCGCTGCCGCCCATGACGTCGCCCGAGACGTCGTTGGCGACGATCCAGTCCGCTTGCTTGCGCAGGCGCTTGGCGCCGGCATGATCGAGGACATTCTCGGTCTCGGCGGCAAAGCCGATCAGCAGGCCGGGGCGCTCGGCATGCAGCGCGAGCGTGGCCAATATGTCTGGATTCTCGGCGAGGGCGAGGGGCGCGGGGGCGCTCCCGTCCTTCTTGATCTTCTGCGGCGCCTCGTCTGCCGCGCGCCAGTCGGCCACGGCGGCCACCAGGATCGCGACATCGGCCGGCAGCGCGGCCTCCACGGCGGCGAGCATCTCGCGCCCCGTCTCCACGTCCACGCGCGCGACGCCCGGGGGCGTCGGAAGCGCCACGGGGCCGGCCACCAGCGTCACCCGGGCGCCCGCGCGCGCGGCGGCGGCGGCGATGGCGAAACCCTGCTTGCCCGAGGAGCGATTGGCGATGTAGCGCACCGGGTCGATCGGCTCGTGCGTCGGGCCCGCCGTCACCAGCACATGGCGGCCGAAGAGATTATGCGCCGAAAGATCCGGCGCATTGATGGTGCGCGTCGTGTCGGTGAGGAGGTGCGGGTCGGCGCCGGCCGGGCGCTCCGCCAGCAGCCGCTCGATTTCGGCCATGATCTCCGCCGGCTCCGGCAGGCGGCCCTTGCCCCACTCGTTGCAGGCCATGGCGCCCACGGCGGGCTCAAGGATGTGGATGCCGTCGTCCTTGAGCTGCGCCACGTTGCGCTGCGTGGCGTGATGATGCCACATGCGCCAGTTCATCGCGGGGCAGGCGAGCACGGGCTTGTCGGTGGCGAGGAGGATGGTGGTGGCGAGATCGTCCGCGATGCCGCCCGCCATCTTCGCGAGGATGTTGGCGGTGGCCGGCGCGACGACGATCAGGTCCGCCTCGCGGCTGAGCTGGATATGCCCGATCTCGCGCTCCTCCTTGAGATCGAACATGTCGCCATAGACATGATCCTCGGTGAGCACGCCGAGCGAGAGCGGCGTCACGAATTCCTGGGCGCTGCGCGTCATCACCGCGCGCACGGCCAGCCCCTTGCCCTTGAGCAGGCGCACAAGCTCCAGCGCCTTGTAGGCTGCGATGCCACCCGAGACGATGAGGAGGATGCGGGGCTGGGTCATGGCCCTTATGCTATCATCCACATCGCCGCCGCTCCAGCCGCCGCGGCGAGGATCGCGACCGCGCCGTAGCGCAGCAGGCCGCCGCTTTTCACTTCGATGAGCTGCACGTCCGGGAGGGGGAGCGGAGGCGGGGCGCCGCCGGGCGGGGGATAGGCGTCTTCCAGGCGCTTGATGAGGCCGGGGAGGCGCTTCAGGGTCTCGGCGGCGTCGAAGATGGCGTCGGCCGCCTTGGCCTCGGGGCCGAGTTCGTCGCGCAGCCACGCCTTCACATAAGGCCCCGAGACGTCCCACATGTTGATCTGCGGATCGAGCATGGTCGCCACGCCCTCGACCATCACCATGGTCTTTTGCAGCAGCAGGAGGTGCGGCTGGGTCTGCATGTCGAAATCGCGGGTGATGGCGAAGAGGCCATCCAGCATCTGCCCGACCGACAGCTCGGAGACCGGCTTGCCGCGCATCGGCTCGCCCACCGCGCGCAGGGCGGTCGCGAACTCGCCGACATTGTGGTGGGCGGGCACATATTGCGCCTCGAAATGGATCTCGGCCACGCGGCGGTAATTGCCGGTGATGAGCCCATAGAGGATCTCCGCGAGCCAGAGGCGCGCGCGCCGGTCGATGCGGCCCATGATGCCGAAGTCGATGGCGGCGATGCTGCCGTCCGGCGTCACGAACAGATTGCCCTGATGCATGTCCGCGTGGAAGAAGCCCTCGGCAATGGCCTGGCGCAGGAAGGTGTTCACCAGCCGCGCGGCAATGGCCTTCACGTCGTGGCCGGCGGCGATGAGGGCAGCGCGGTCGCTCATCTTGATGCCGTCGATCCACTCGAGCGTCATCACCCGGCCATTGGTGCGGTCCCAGTCGATGGCGGGCACGGTGTAGCCCGGCACGGCCGTCATCGATTCGGCAAGCTCGGAGGCGGAGGCGGCCTCGCGGCGCAGGTCCAGCTCGCGCGCGGTCCAGCGCTTCAAATTCTCGATGACGAGGCGTGGGCGCAGGCGCGCGGCCTCGCCGCCGATCTGCTCCAGATGCGCGGCGGCCCATTCATAGGTCTCGATGTCGCGGGCGAAGCGCTCGCGAATCCTGGGGCGCAGTACCTTGACGGCGACCTGGCGCCCCTCGGTGGTGACAGCGCGGTGCACCTGCGCGATGGAGGCGGCGCCGACGGGCTCTTCCTCGAAGCTCGAGAACAAGGCCTCCAGGGGCCGGCCGAAGCTGCTCTCGATTTCTTCGCGGATCAGCGCGAAGCGGACCGGGGGAAGCGCATCCTGGAGCATGAACAGGTCGTGCGTGGCCTCTTCGCCGACCAGGTCCGGCCGGGTCGCGAGCGACTGGCCGAGCTTGATGGCGGCGGGGCCGATCGCCTGAAAAGCTTCGGCATAGCGGGGCTTCTTCGGCACGAAGGCGCCGAAGCGGGCGAGGCGGGCGAGGCGCCGCACGGGCGCGGGCGTGTTGCGGTCGCGCTCGATGCCGCGAAGCGCGCCGTGGCGCGCCAGCGTGCGGCCCCATTTGAGCAGGCGCCAGAGATGAGTGACATGGGCGGTCATTGCGGCGCGATCAGACTTTCCAGCCCGAGTGGATCGCGACGAGGCCGCCCAATATGGGCTCGGCCTTCACCTGCACGAAGCCGGCTTCCTCGATCATCGCGGCGAAGCGGGGCATGTCCGGGAAGCGGCGGATCGACTCGATGAGATAGCGGTAGCTCTCCTCGTCATGGGCGAGCAGCTTGCCGAGCTTGGGCACGAGCTTGTGCGAATAGGCGTCGTAGACGTCCGCGAAGCCGGGCCAGGTGTTGGTGGAGAATTCAAGGCAGAAGAAGCGTCCGCCGAACTTGAGGACGCGGTGCGCCTCGCGCAGGGCGGCGGGAATATCCGTCACATTGCGGATGCCGAAGGCGATCGTATAGGCATCGAACTGGCGGTCGGTGAAGTCGAGCCGCTCGGCATTCTGGGGGCGCCAGCTCAGTCCCTCGATGCCGCGCCCCTTCGCGCGCTCCTGGCCGACGGCAAGCATATCCTCGTTGATGTCGCTCACCGTGATCGCCGCGCCGCGCGCCGCCATGCGGAAGGCGATGTCGCCGGTGCCGCCCGCCATGTCGAGGATCGTCTCGCCCTTGCGCGGCTTCACGCGGCGCACGAACTGATCCTTCCACAAGCGATGCATGCCGGCCGACATGGCATCGTTCATGAGGTCGTAATTCTTCGCGACGCTGGAGAAGACGCCGCCGACCAGCTTTGTCTTTTCGTCCGGCGCCACCTCGCGATAGCCGAAGGATACTGTCTCGCTCATGCCGGCAGGCTCTAGCGACTCGCGCCTGCCCGTTCCACAATTAAAGCGCCGGGTCGGGGCGGCCCGGCGCCGCCATGGCGATGGACCCGCGCGGGTGAGGTTCATCACCGACCGTTCGGGAGGAATCGGGCCTCTTCCTGTGTGGCGCGGGTTGACCGCCCCCCCCTGCCTCTGTATAGGCGCGCCTGCCTTGCGGCCCGTGAATCGGGGCTTTTCTCAAAGAGAATCGGTTGCGCATCCGCCAGGGCAAGCCGAGCTGAACATTGCCTATGCGCTCGTGGGCCAGGGGGTCTTTGACCACCGGGGCCCTTGTCGTTTGAAGGACTCGCCCCGTGGCGAGGCCTGCTGACGGGCGGGACGCGGACGGTAAAGTAACTGAAAAAGGTGAAGGGCTTCATGCCAACGATCAACCAGCTGGTCCGCAAGGGCCGCGAACCGCAGAAGGCCAAGTCGAAGGTCCCTGCGATGGAGCAGAACCCGCAGA
>CBIMKI010000131.1:0-8423 GCA_966244395.1 uncultured Sphingobium sp.
ATGCCGATAACCGTACCGAACAGACCGATGAACGGCGAGGTGGCACCGACGGTGGCGAGGAAGGCCAGGCCGCTGCCGAGCGACGAGTTGATCGAGGCTTCCGAACGCGCCAGCGCGCCGTGCAGCCAGTCATGCGCCTCAACCGGGTTGGTCAGCTTGCTGTGCTGCTCCTGCGCCAGGATGCCGTCGTCGACCAGCTGCTTGTATGCGCTGTTCTTCTCAAGCTTGGCCGCACCTTCCTTGAGCGTGGCCGAGCGCCAGAACGTGGCGCGGACCTTCTTCGCCTGGCCGATCACCTTCTGCTGCTCGAGCAGCTTGGTGAAGAGGATGAAGAAGGAGAAGATCGACATGCCGACCAGGATGATGAACACCGCCCAGGCGATGACGCCGCCCTGCTCGAGCGCTTCCCAAAGACCATAGGGATTTTCCGGAGCCGGTGCAGCGGCGGCGGCGAGTTGAATGAACATAGTATATTTCCTCTCAAAACCAGTCAGGTGACAGACCGACCCGGACCCCCATGCCCGGATCGGTCGAATTCGGATGCCTCAGCGCTCGAGCCTCCAGGTAATCCGCAACGCCTGACTCTGACGTATCGGATTGCCTGCGGCGTCCTTGGCCGCCGAGTAGCGGCCACGGCGCACGACCAGCGAGCAGGTCGTTTCATCGAGACTCCGGCTGTTGCTGGAGCTGGTGACACGACAATTCTCCACACGGCCCTGCTCGTTGATATCGAACGAGATGCCGACGGTGCCCTGCTCCTCATTGCGGCGCGCCTCGGAAGGATAGTCCTCCTCGTTGCGGAACCAGCTTCCGGGATTGCCACGCGCCTTGGCGGCCTGACTGATCGCAGGCGGCGGCGGGGGCGGCGGGGGCGCGGGCGGCGCGGTGGGGGCCGGCGGCAGCGGCGGCGGCAGCGTCGGAACCGTCTGGATCGGCGGAGCCGGCGCGGGCAGCGCGACCTCTGGCGGAGGAATGTAGACGGGCGGCGGCGGCACCGGCTGATCCGGCGGCGGCGGCGGCGGCGGCTCCTCTGGCGGCGGTGGTTCTTCGGCGACGTCGATGACGTTCAGCTGCTCTGCAGCCTTCTTGACATATTTGATGCCAAGACCCGTCACAAACGCATAGCCGAGCACCACGTGGATAAGAGCCACAATGATGATCGAAACCGTCTTGCTCGACGATTGCGAGTGATCAGCATAAGCCATTCAGCAACGATGCTCCCTCAACTCTTTTATAGGCATGGCGCCCATTCCCTCACGAATCGGCACAGCGACAACACTGGCCACTCCGTGCGAAACTGGCCGCTCGGATTGGTTTTCGGGCTAAGTCCTATCGCGGCAAATCCGATGAGGCAAACGCTTTGTTTGCGTTTAGTATACGGTCCATTATCAGCCGCCGAGGCATGGCCCGCAGCGGCCGGAAAGAGGAAATGATGTCGGATAAAGTCAACTTTGATCGTCATGGTCTCTGGCGCACTTTGAGCGTGGCGATCACTGCCCTTTCACTGTCCGGATCAGCCGCCCTAGCGGCAACGAAGACGGATGCAGCGCCGCTCGCGCCGACGCCGACCTATGCCCGCGTGGCAGACTTAGTCACCACCGTTCCCGCAATGGCTGTGGTGTCCGTGCGCAAGATGTCGCTGGTTCCCGCCGAGCGCTCCCCCGGACTGGCGCCGGGCCAGCAGCGATTCCTCGTCGAGGCGGATACACTTGCCTTGATTCGCAGCAACAACGTCCTCTCCCGCCGGATGAGCTTCCTGCTCGACCTGCCGAGCCAGCCCAAGGGCAGGCCGCCAAAATGGGCAAAGCGCAGCTTCCTCATCTTCGGCAAGGTGGAGGAGCGCGTGGATTTCTTCCAGCTTCTCTCGAGCGAGTCCATCATGGCCTGGTCGGCGGAAAACGAGGCCTTCGTGCGTCGCGTCGGCGCCGAGATGGCGGCGACGGACGCGCCCCCGCTCATCGAGGGCATCGATTCCGTCTTTCATGTCGGCGGCGCGGTGGCGGGCGAAGGCGAGACGCAGATCTTCCTGCGCACGGCCGACGGCAGCCCCATCTCTCTCTCCATCATCCGCCGGCCGGACGAGGCGCCGCATTTCGGCGTATCGCTGGGCGAGGTGGTGGACGAGGCGGCGGACATGCCAGCCCCCGACACGCCGCTCTGGTATCGCCTCGCCTGCTTCCTGCCCGAGCGCCTGCCCGCCGCGGCACTCGCCGGCCAGACCACCAACGACGCCGCCGCCGCCGTGCGCGACTATGAGGCGTTCCGTTCTGCCCTGGCCTTCTGCGATCGCGAGGCGCAGCCGCTCCTTTGAAGCCTATGCCGGGTGCCATGCCGTGCCACCTTCCCCGGCGGCGCGTCTGCGCCTATGTGCACTTGCGCCCCGGCCTGACCGCCGGGGCACGACATTGACCGATTGAAGGATGTTCCCCGATGAATGACACCATGCCTCTCCGCCTCGCCATTGTCGGCCTGGGCACCGTGGGGGCCGGCGTCATTCGCCTGCTTGAGGAGAATGGCGAGCTTGTCGCCCGCCGCGCCGGCCGCCCGATCAAGGTCGTGGCCATCTCCGCGCGGGACCGCACCAAGGATCGCGGCCTCGATCTCTCGGCCTATGAATGGGTCGACGACATGGGCACGCTTGCGGCCCGCGACGACATCGATACGGTCGTCGAGCTGATCGGCGGCGCGGACGGCCCGGCGCTCACGCTCGCGCGCCAGTGCCTTGCTGCCGGCAAGCCCTTCGTCACGGCGAACAAGGCCATGATCGCCCACCACGGGCTCGACCTCGCGCATCAGGCCGAAAAGAGCGGCGTTGCCCTCAAATATGAAGCGGCGGTGGCGGGCGGCGTGCCGGTCATCAAGGGCCTGCGCGAAGGCGCGGCGGCCAACCGGATCTTGCGGGTCTATGGCATCCTCAACGGCACCTGCAATTACATCCTCTCCACCATGGAGCGCGAGGGCAAGGCCTTCGACACGGTCCTGAAGGACGCGCAGGCACTGGGCTATGCCGAGGCGGACCCGACCTTCGACATCGACGGCATCGATGCGGCGCACAAGCTCTCGATCCTCTCCAGCCTCGCCTTCGGTACGGAGATCGATTTCCCCTCCGTCGACATCACCGGCATCCGCCATGTGCTGGCGGCCGACATTCGCGAGGCGGCGGCGCTCGGCTTCAAGGTCCGGCTCGTGGGCCTGGCCGAATGCGATACCGGGGAAGGCGAGAATATGGGCCTGTTCCAGCGCGTCCATCCCATGCTGGTCCCGGTCGATCACCCCCTCGCCCATGTCGACGGCGCCCTGAACGGCGTGGTCGCGGAAGGCAATTTCGTCGGCCGGCTGTTCTTCCAGGGCGCGGGTGCCGGCGAGGGGCCGACTGCTTCGGCCGTTGTGGCGGACGTCATCGACGTCGCGCGCGAGGAATATGGCCCGGCCTTCGCCATGCCGGCCCAGTGGCTCCAGCGGCAGGTCAAGGCCGACGCCGGCGCCCGCACCGGCCGCGCCTATATGCGCTTCCACGTCAAGGACCGTCCCGGCGTGCTTGCGGAAATCACGGCGGCGATGCGCGATGCGAGCGTCTCCATCGAGAGCGTCATCCAGCGTGCCGCGACCGAGAGCGACGGCGTGCTGGTGGCGCTCGTCACGCATGAGGGCGCCCTCTCCTGCATCGACGATGTGCTCAAGCGCCTGGGCGGATCGGACAGCCTGATCGACGCGCCGATGGTGATGCACATTCTGGACTGAGATCCGGGGCATCTGGCCGCGCTCGATTATCGACAACGCAACATTCCTCCCCTATCCCGGCCGCTCGAATTGGGAGGAGGATCCGCAAGGCCATGGCCAAGCAGAAGGAAATCGTTGCCAGCTCCGTGCTCGATCGGGTGCTGGTGCTCGAAATGGTCCGCGTGACGGAGGCGGCGGCCATCGCCGCTTCGCGCCTCATCGGGCGCGGCGACGAGAAGGCGGCCGACGCCGCCGCCGTCCAGGCCATGCGCGCGGCGTTCAACGACCTGGAGATCGACGGCACGGTCGTCATCGGCGAGGGCGAGCGGGACGAGGCGCCCATGCTCTATATCGGCGAGAAGGTCGGCGGCGCGCCGGGCCGGGGCCCACGCATCGACATCGCGCTCGATCCGCTGGAAGGCACCACCATCACCGCCAAGGCCGGCCCCAATGCGCTCGCCGTGCTCGCCGCCGCCGAGGAAGGCTGCCTGCTGAACGCGCCGGATGTATATATGGAGAAGCTGGCTGTCGGCCCAGGCTATCCCGAGGGCGTCATCGACCTCTCGAAAAGCGCGACGGAGAATATCGAGTCCCTCGCCCGCGCCAAGGGCGTAAAGCCCAGCGAGATCATCGCCTGCGTGCTGGACCGGCCCCGCCACGACAAGCTCATTGCGGAGCTGCGCGCCATCGGCTGCGGCATCGTGCTGATCCCCGACGGGGATGTGGCGGGCGTCATCGCGACCACCAATCCGGACACCACCATCGATATCTACATGGGATCGGGCGGCGCGCCGGAGGGCGTGCTGGCCTGCGCGGCGCTGCGATGCGTGGGCGGCCAGTTCCAGGGCAAGCTGCTCTTCCGCAACGACGACGAGCGCCGCCGCGCCCGCAAATGGGGCATCGAGGATCTCGACCGCATCTACGACCTCAAGGACCTCGCCAAGGGCGACTGCATCTTCGCCGCGACCGGCGTCACCGCCGGTTCGCTGCTGGACGGTGTCAAGGTGCGCCGCGACGGCAGGATGACCACCGAGAGCGTCGTCATGCGCGCGTCCTCCGGCACTGTCCGCTGGGTGAAGGGCGAGCACCGGGTGCGCTGAGGGCAGCGGATCGGGCCTGTCCAACCCTGACCCCGGCGTAAGCCTTGCCAATCCCTGATCCGTCATCCCCGGCGACGGACAGCGCTAGGCTCGTGCCCCGCTCAAATCGCTGGCAAACCGCCCGCCGCCGCCTATAGCAGCCGCATGGACCTTCCCGAGCCCTATCTCGGCCTCATGGCATCGCTGGCGGCCGGGCTGCTGCTCGGCATGGAACGCGGCTATGTGCAGCGCGCGATGGGCGCGGGCTCGCGTGCCACGGGCTTCCGCACCTTCGGCCTCATCGGCCTTTCCGGCGGCCTGGCGGGCCTCGTGCCGGATCCCATCGCGGCCATCATCGGGCTGGGCGTGATTGCCGCCGTGGTGGCCGGCTATATCGTCGGTGCGCGGGATGACAGCCTGTCCGCGACCACCTGCATCGCCGGCATTCTCACCTTCGGCATCGGCTTCGCGGCCGTGCGCCTGACGCCGGGTATCGCGCTTGCCGCCGCGGCCGCCGCCTTCGTCATCCTGCGCGCTCGGCCCTCCATGCACGCCATGCTGAAAGGCCTCAACGATGCGGAGCTGGAGGCGGTCGCCCGCTTCGTCCTCGTCGCACTCGTCATATTGCCGCTCCTGCCGGACATGCAGATGGGCCCTTATGGCGCGCTCAATCCCCGGCGGCTGTGGATGGTCGTCGTCTTCGTGCTGGGCCTCTCCTTCATTGGCTATGCCGCCGCCCGGCGCTTCGGCAGTCACAAGGGCATCCTCTTCATCGCCCTCACCGGCGCCATCGTTTCGTCCACGGCCGTCACGGCGGAATATGCCCGTCGCCTGCGCAACGAACCCGAAGCGCGGGGCGCCCTGACGGCGGGAATCGCGCTGGCATCCATCGTCATGTTCGTGCGTGTTCAACTCCTCGCCTTGGTGCTCGTGCCCCGCACCGTGCCCACGCTCGCGCTCGCCATGGCGCCGGCGACGATGGTCGCAGGACTGCTCGCGCTCTTGGCCTGGCGCAAAGGGAGCGACGGATCGCAGCCGCTGAAGCTCGGCAATCCGCTCGGCTTCGGCCCGGCCTTCCTGCTGGCAGGCCTCGTCGCTATTCTCTCGCTCGTCGCCAACTGGTCGCTCGAAGCCTTCGGCAGCAGCGGCATCGCCGTGGTGCTGGGCATCACCGGCATGACCGACGTGGACGCCGCCGTCCTCACGCTCGCGGGTCTTCCCGCCGATGCGCTGGATGCGCGCACGGCCGGGCTCATCCTCGCCATTCCCGTGCTGGCCAACACCGCGATCAAGGCCGGCATGGCGCAGGCCATTGCCTGGGGCCATGGCGGCACGCGGGCAGCCCTGCCGCTCTGGCTCTCGCTGGTGGCTTCAGGCGCCGCACTGGGTTGGGCCGCCCTCGCCTGAGGCTCATTTCCGCAGGCGATAGCCCGTCTTGAAGATCCACCCGATGACCGCGAGGCACGCGACCAGCATCACGGCCACAAACGCTACCGAGATGCCGATGGCAACATCGCCCTTGCCGAAGAAGGTCCAGCGGAAGCCACTGATGAGATAGACCACCGGATTGAAGAAGGTGACCGTCCGCCAGGCCTCGGGCAGCATGTTCACCGAATAGAAAGCGCCGCCCAGGAAGGTCATGGGCGTCACGATGAGCAGCGGGATGATGCTGAGCTGCTCCCAGCTCTGCGCCCACAGGCCCAGGATGAAGCCGAACAGGCTGAAGCTCACCGCGATCACGACCATGAAGGCGATCATCGCCAGCGGATGGGCTACGGGCACCGCCACGAAGAGATGCGCCGTCGCCAGTATGACCAGGCCGATCGCCAGCGACTTGGTCGCCGCCGCGCCGACATAGCCCAGCACCGTCTCCAGCGGCGAGACCGGCGCGCTGCTCAGCTCGTAGATGGTCCCGCTCCATTTGGGCATGAAGATGCCGAAGCTCGCATTGCCGATGCTCTCGGTGAACATGGAGAGCATGATGAGGCCCGGCACGATGAAGGCACCATAATCGACCCCGTCGATCTGCGTCATGCGCGAGCCGATGGCACTGCCGAACACCACGAAATAGAGCGAGGTGGTGATCGCCGGAACGACGAGCCCGGTCATCAGCGTGCGGCCGAAGCGGTGCATCTCGAACTTGTAGATGGCGCGCACGGCATGATGATTGAAGCTCATGCCGCCGTGCTCCCCTGCGCCTTGGCGCCGGAATGGACGAGGCTCACGAATATATCCTCCAGCGAGCTTTCGCGCGTGTGCAGGTCGCGATAGCCGATGCCCAGTTCACCCAGGCGCGCGAGCAAAGCGGAGATGCCGGTCCGCTCGGCCTGGCTGTCGAACACATATTCAAGCTCATAGCCGTCGCCCAGCAAAGTCAGCGGCCAGTCGGAAAGGCCGCCATGGATCTCTGCCATCGGCTCGGCGAGTGAGATGCGCAGCGACTTGCTGCCCAGCTTCTTCATCAGCGCTTTCGTCTCCTCCACCAGGATTAGCGCGCCCTTGTCGATGACGCCCACTCGGTCGGCCATTTCCTCGGCCTCCTCGATATAATGGGTGGTCAGGATGATGGTGGCGCCCTCGTCGCGCAGTTGCCGCACCAGGTTCCACATGTCCCGCCGCAGTTCCACGTCCACGCCCGCCGTGGGCTCGTCGAGGAACAGCAATCTCGGTTCATGGCTCAGCGCCTTGGCGATCATCACGCGTCGTTTCATGCCGCCGGAAAGCTCGGCGATCTTGGCGTTGCGCTTGTCCCAGAGCGAAAGCGAGCGCAGGATCTTCTCCACCAGCGCGTCGTCGCGCGGCATGCCGAACAGGCCCCTGCTGAAACGCACCGTGTCGACGACCCGCTCAAACATGTCGGTCGCCAGTTCCTGCGGCACCAGCCCGATCGCGGCGCGAGCCTGCCGGTAATCCGCAATGATGTCATGCCCGGCCACCGTCACGACGCCGCCACTTGCGTTTACCAGCCCGCAGATGATGGAAATGAGCGTCGTCTTGCCTGCGCCATTGGGACCCAGCAGCGCGAAAATCTCGCCCTCTTCCACATCGAGATCGATGGCCCCGAGGGCCTGATGCCCGCTCGCATAACGCTTCGAGACACCCCGGACGGAAAGAATGGCAGCCATGCGCATCGGCTATCCGATTGCGCGGCGAATGCAAGGGGGCGACTGTGGATACGATGATCGAAATGGGGCGACGGCCATGATGAAACGGCCGCCTCAATCTTTTCGTGAGCACAGGCTGGCAGCCCGGCTTTCTATGACCACATCAAGTGCCAAGGAAACACCTCCCCCTGTCCCACACGACCCCAATCATGCTAGCAGCCGCCTGCAATGTTCGTTCGCTCCGTCCGCTCCGTCGCCCCCCCTCCATTTCCCAGTCATATGGAAGGCGTTCCCGCATGATCCGCTTCGCGCTCGACGTCGAGACCTCGCTCACGGGTCGCCCCTGGCGCTGGCGCGGCCCCGAGCCGGCCGGGGCGGGCGGCGATCTCGTCGACGATCTGCTGCGTGCGCGCGGCTGCATTCCCGAACATATTATCCGCGAGCGCGATCCCACCATCCGCGCCTTCATGCCGGACCCGTCGGTCTTCCGCGACATGGACCGCGCCGCAGAGCGTCTTGC
>CBIMKI010000132.1:0-8384 GCA_966244395.1 uncultured Sphingobium sp.
CCCGCCCCGGCGCATGCGCCCGTCGCCGCGCAGGACTTCGGCATCCCGCACGAGGTCGAGAAGCTCAGCAACATGCGCAAGACCATCGCGCGCCGCCTCACCGAATCGAAGCAGCAGGTGCCGCACATCTATCTCACGGTGGACGTGCGCCTGGATGCGCTGCTCAAGCTGCGCGGCGAGCTGAATGCCGCGCTGGCGAGCCAGGGCGTGAAGCTGAGCGTCAACGATCTGCTCATCAAGGCGCTGGCCAAATCGCTGCTCGCCTGCCCCAAGTGCAACGTGCAGTTCGCGGGCGATCAGCTCCTCAAGTTCAGCCGCGCTGACGTCTCGGTCGCCGTGTCCATCCCCGCCGGGCTCATCACGCCGATCATCGTGGATGCGGGCAGCAAGTCGGTGAGCGCCATCTCCACCGAGATGAAGGACCTCGCCGCGCGCGCCAGGGACGGCAAGCTCAAGCCCGAGGAGTTCACCGGCGGCACGGCCTCGCTCAGCAACATGGGCATGATGGGCATCAAGCAGTTCGAGGCGGTCATCAATCCGCCCCAGGCGATGATTATGGCGATCGGCGCGGGCGAGAAACGCCCCTATGTGGTCGACGATGCGCTCGCCATCGCCACGGTCATGTCCGCCACCGGCAGCTTCGACCACCGCGCCATCGACGGCGCGGACGGCGCGGAGATGATGAAGGTCTTCAAGGCGCTGGTGGAGGCGCCGCTGGGGCTGGTGGCCTAGGGAACGGAAGAGGTGCGCCGTGGCTGATTCAACGCAATCCTCGTCGCTGCCTGCCTCCTGCCCGGCCATTCGCGTGGTCGCCATGCCGGCCGATGCCAATGCCTATGGCGATATTTTCGGCGGATGGCTGCTCAGCGTGATGGACAATGCCGCCGGTCTTGTCGCGGCGCGACGGGCGCAGGGACGCGCCGTCACCGTGGCGATGGACGGCATGCAGTTCCACCATCCGGTCAAGATCGGCGACGAGGTTTCGGTCTATGGCGAGCTGGTGCGGGTCGGGCGGACCAGCATGACCATTGCCGTCGAGGCATGGCGCCGGCCGCGCCATTCGCTGGACGCCATGAAGGTGACGCAGGCCAATTTCACTTTCGTCGCCATGGACGACCAGGGCTGCCCGCGCCCGGTCGACTAGGGCAAGTTCCGATCAGATTGACGCGAACATGCCCAAATTTCTTCTGGTTTGCCGCATTTTCCGAGTCGGCAGGTGATGCTACCTGACTTGAAAATGCTCTAATGAATGTTCATTCGCTCCCGCGCTGAGGGAGCCCGAGGAGCCCTAAATGTCGCAATCCTATGATGTCATCGTTCTCGGTTCCGGCCCCGGCGGCTATGTCGCGGCGATCCGCGCGGCGCAGCTCGGCCTCAAGACGGCCATCGTCGAGCGCGAGCTGCTGGGCGGCATCTGCCTCAACTGGGGCTGCATCCCCACCAAGGCGCTGCTGCGCTCGGCCGAGATCTTCCATTACATGCAGCACGCCAAGAATTACGGCCTGGCTGCCGAGAAGATCACGGCGGATCTGAATGCGGTCGTGCAGCGCTCGCGCGGGGTGGCCAAGCAATTGAACGCCGGCGTCACCCATCTCATGAAGAAGAACAAGATCGCCGTGCACATGGGCACCGGCGTCCTCAAGAGCGCGACCACGCTCACCGTGACGGACAAGGACGGCAAGGCGAGCGAACTCTCGGCCAAGCACATCATCGTCGCCACGGGCGCCCGCGCGCGCGACCTGCCGCAGGCCCCGGCGGACGGCAAGCGCATCTGGACCTACCGCACGGCGATGACGCCGCCGGAAATGCCCAAGAAGCTGCTCGTCATCGGATCGGGCGCGATCGGCATCGAGTTTGCGAGCTTCTACAACGACATGGGCTGCGAGGTGACGGTCGTCGAGATGATGGACCGGATCGTGCCGGTCGAGGATGCGGACGTCTCCGCCTTCCTGGAGAAGCAGCTCGTCAAGCAGGGCATGAAGATCCTCACCGGCGCCAAGCTGGAGGAACTGAAGGCGACGGCGAGCGGCGTCACCGCCAGGATCGTCGCCAAGGACGGCAAGAGCGTGCCGGGCGACTACAGCCACTGCATCGTCGCCATCGGCATCGTGCCCAATACCGAGAATCTCGGGCTGGAGGCGATGGGCGTGAAGACGACGCGCGGCCATATCGACACCGATGGCCTGTGCCGCACCAATGTGGCGGGCCTCTGGGCGATCGGCGACGTGACCGCGCCGCCCTGGCTCGCGCACAAGGCGAGCCATGAGGGCGTCATCGCCGCGGAAGCCATCGCGCAGGCGCTCGGCAACAAGGATGTGCACCCGCATGCCATGGACGCGCGCAACATACCGGGCTGCACCTATTGCCATCCGCAGGTGGCGTCCGTGGGCCTCACCGAGGCCAAGGCCAAGGAAGCGGGCTATACGGTGAAGGTCGGCACCTTCCCGTTCATCGGCAATGGCAAGGCGATTGCGCTCGGCGAGGCGGAAGGCTTCGTGAAGACCGTGTTCGACGCGAAGACCGGCGAGCTGCTGGGCGCGCACATGGTCGGCGCGGAAGTCACCGAGCTGATCCAGGGCTATGCGGTCGGCAAGACCGCCGAGCTGGTGGAGGCGGACTTCATGAACACCGTCTTCCCGCACCCGACGCTGAGCGAGATGATGCACGAGAGCGTGCTCGCCGCTTACGGACGCGCCCTGCACATCTGATACGATCCGGCGCGCGGGCGGCGGCACTCGGCCCTGCCCGTGCGACCGCCTGGCGGCCGGCCCCGCATTTTTGCGGGCAAGCGTTGCATCAATACCGCAGGCGCCCGGCCACTCTCTCGATAAGCCGCGATTTCCGCGTCATGCGGCGGCGCCACCGTCATGGCGGCGCCGGCCGTGGCGCGTCTTGCGCCGGGCCGGCGGGGGCTCTGCACGCGCTCCGCGGAGAGACCGTCATCAAGGCGTCATGTGCGGCGCCCACTCGCCGCGCCCTGAGAGGGTGCCGGTTCGATATGAACCGGGAAGGCTCCGATCGCCCCAAGGCGACAGATCCACACACAGATCATCGATTGATCGAAGGGAGCTTCCGATGACCAACTTCCGCTTCTTCCTCGCGGCGTCCGCAGCGAGCATCGCGGCCACGCTCGCCGTGACCAGCCCGGTCCAGGCCCAGGAAACCACCTCCGCGCTGCGCGGCAGCGTGACAGGCGAAGGCGCGCCGCTCGCCGGCGCCGCCATCACCGTGACGCACATCCCCTCGGGCACCGTGTCGCGCACGCTCAGCAATGCGGACGGCAGCTTCTCCACCAGCGGCCTGCGCATCGGCGGCCCTTACACCATCACCGTCTCCGCGCCCGATTTCACCGACGCGACCGTGACGGACACCTTCCTGCGCGCCGGCGAGACCTTCCGCCTGCCCGTGGATCTCAAGCGCGCGGGCGAGAGCATCGTGGTGACCGCCTCCTCGCTGACTGGCGCACGCACCAGCAGCCAGGGGCCGGCCAGCGCCTTCAGCCGCGACGACATCGAAGGCGTGGCTTCGGTCAATCGCGACCTGCGCGACGTGGTGCGCCGCGACGCCTTCGCGACGCTCGACCTCACCAACAGCCGCGCCGTCTCCCTCGCCGGCCAGAATCCCCGCTTCAACCGCTTCTCGGTGGACGGCGTGCAGTTCTCCGACGATTTCGGCCTCAACAATGGCGGCCTGCCCACGGGGCGCGGGCCTGTCCCGCTCGACGCCATCGGCCAGATCTCGGTGAAGGTCGCGCCCTATGACATCATGGCCGGCGATCTCCAGGGCGGCGCCATCGACGTCGTCCTCCAGTCGGGCACCAACGCGTTCCACGGCACGGGCTTCTTCAGCTTCTCCAGCGACGGCCTGACCGGCAACCGCACGGGCGGCCGCAATGTCAACCTGGACTTCGAAAGCCGCATCTACGGCGCCACGCTGCGCGGGCCGATCCTCAAGGACAGGCTGTTCTTCATGATCTCGGGCGAGCGCACGCGCGAATCGACGCCGATCAACAACGGGCCGCAAGGCATGGGCTTTGCGAACGAAGTGCCCGGCGTCACCCAGGCGCTGCTCGACCAGGTCGCCTCAATCACGCAGAACGTCTACAGCTATGACGTGGGCGGCGTGAACAGCAGCACGACCGAGAAGGACGACAAGCTGGTCGCCAAGATCGACGCCAACCTCTCCGAAACGCAGCGCGCCTCGCTGACCTACATCTACAATGACGGCACCAACTATGTGCAGAACGGCCGCGACAGCAACTTCCTGACCGGCACGGAAGTGAGCAGCACGCGGCCGCAATACGGCCTCTCGTCGAACGACTATCTGCTGACCGAGAAGGTCCATTCGGGCGTGTTCCAGCTCAACAGCGAATGGTCCGACATCTTCTCGACCGAGGCGCGCATCGGCTACCGCAAATATACGCGCGGCCAGGTGCCGACCCAGGGTGCCAACTTCTCGCACTTCTCGATCTGCACCGATGCCACTTCGCAGGTGACGGCGGGCAATGACAGCACGGCGCTGGGCTGCTCCACGGGCACGCCGGTCATCAACATCGGCCCCAATCCCTCGCGCCAGTTCAATGCGCTGGAAAGCGAGAACCTCTCCGGCCAGCTCGTCGCCGAAGTGAACCTCAACAGCCACCGCATCCGCCTGCTGACGGGCTTCGAGCATGTGAAGACGTTCAACGCCTTCCTGCAGGACGCGCTGGGCAGCTATTATTTCGACTCGCTGCAAGACTATGAGAATCGCCGTGCCAGCCTGGTGCGCTACCAGAACGCCAAGTCGCTCGACCTCGACGATGCGGCCGCGCGCTTCCAGTACACCATGTTCACCTTCGGCATCATGGACGACTGGGAAGTCAATCCGGACCTGACGCTGAGCGGCGGCGTGCGCTGGGACGTCTACCGGATGCACTCGCCGGTCGCGCTCAACCCCAATTTCGTCAATCGCATGGGCTATCCCAACACGGCGACGCTGGGCGGGCGCGGCGTGTTCCAGCCGCGCTTCGGCTTCGACTGGCGCGCGACGGACCGCCTCTCCATCCGGGGCGGCGGCGGCCTGTTCGCCGGCGGCTCGCCGGACGTGTGGGTGTCCAACAGCTATTCGAACACGGGCTTCCTCACCTCCAACATCACCATCCAGCGCAATGCCGCCGGCGGCGTGACGGGCGGCGCCGAAGCCGGCCTGCTCGGCGTGACCGGCACGGGCGTGGCGCAGGCGGTCAAGGATGCGATCGTCAATGCCGCGACCAGCGCCAATGCGCTGACGGCGGCCATCGACCCCGAGATGCGCCTGCCCAGCCAGTGGAAGTTCAGCCTATCGGCCGACTACAGGGCCGATCTCGGCCCGCTCGGCGACGGCTGGAACGTGGGCGCGGACATCCTCTACGGCCGCGTGAAGGACCAGCTCATCGTCGTGAACGGCCGCCTGCGTCCGACCGGCGCGCTGACGCCCGACGGCCGCCCCAAATATGTGAGCGTCGTGGGCCCGACCGACGGCAATGCCGACCTCATCCTCACCAATGGCGACCAGGGCCGCAGCCTGGTATGGGACGTGCGCATCGACAAGAGGTTCGACAACGGCTTCTCGTTCGGCGGCAGCTACACCTGGCAGGATGTGAAGGAACTCAATCCGCTCACCTCCTCCACCCCGACCTCCAACTATGGCAACGCCTTTTACGCGGACCCCAATTATCCGGCCTACGGAACCTCGAACGACCAGATCAAATGGCAGTTCAAATATTATCTGGGATTCGAGCGGGCCTTCTTCGAGGATTACAAGACCCGCGTGCAGCTCTTCGGCGAAACGCGCGGTGGGCGTCCGTTCAGCTACACGATGAACGACATCTCCGCCTCCGGCGGCGTTTCGCGCCTGTTCGGCGTCTCGCGTACCGGCGGCCGTCATCTGCTCTATGTCCCCAATGTGTCGAGCCAGACGGCCGATCCGCTGGTGCAATATGACAGCACGGCCACCTATGAGCAGGTCGCCGCGCTGGTGAACGGCTCGCCGCTCAAGGCCTATCAGGGCCAGATCGCGCCGAAGAATATCGGCCGCTCGCCCAAGTTCACGCGCATCGACCTGCATCTGGAGCAGGAATTGCCGACCTTCGTGGGCCGCTCGCGCTTCACCTTGTTCGGCGACATCGAGAACCTGCCCAATCTGCTCAACCGGAAATGGGGCCAGCTCAAGCAGGTGGGCTTCCCCTACCAGGCGTCGCTCGTCTCGGTGAACTGCGCGCCGGGCACGGGCGGCGGGGCGCCCGATTGCGGGACATATTATTTCTCGCAGGCACAGGCGCCGGTGGCCACGCTCCAGACGCGCCAGTCGCTCTACCAGATCCGGATCGGTGCGCGCTATTTCGCCGAGGCGCACTCCCTGATCGGTTGCGACATCAATTACGAGAAACGGGGGCGGGCGCAGCGATGCGTCCGCCCTCTTCCATTGCCGTCACAGGTGAAGGCAGGCGTCGAGCCCCTGGGTGCGGACGGTGCCGATCCGCGCGGCGATGCTGTTGCCGTGGCGGCGAGTGAAGCCGCTGGGCGAAACGGCCTCGCGTTTCTTGGGGAGCGGCAGCACCGCCGCGATGCGCGCCGCCTCAGTCCGGCTCAGCCGCTCGGCGCCATGGCCGAAATAGCGCTGGGCGCCCGCCTCCACGCCATAAGTGCCGATGCCGGTCTCCGCGACGTTGAGATAGACCTCCATGATCCGGCGCTTGCCCCAGATCGCCTCGATGAGCACAGTGTACCAGGCCTCCAGCCCCTTGCGGACATAGCCGCCGCCCTGCCAGAGAAAGACGTTCTTGGCGGTCTGCTGGCTGATCGTGGAGCCGCCCCGGATCCGTCCGCCGCGCGCATTGCGCTCGAAGGCTTTTTGTATCGCCTCCGTGTCGAAGCCATGATGCGCGCAGAATTTGGCGTCCTCCCCGCCGATGGCGGCGCGCGCCATGTCCGGATCGATGTCCGAGAGGGGGCGCCAGTCCTTGGTCATGCCATTTGAATCAAGGAGCATGGTGAGCGTGAAGGGCACCGGCACGAAGCGGTAGAGGCACACTTGCAGCACGGTGATGCCGATGAAGATGAGCCCGCCCTTGACCGCCCAGCCGAGCATGCGCCGGACGGGGCCCTTGCGGCCTTTTCGTCCCTTGCGGCGGGCCGGAGGCGGACTGGCTGAAATGCTGGCCATATCGCCGCTCAGTGCCCCGGAAACGCGGTCGACTCGAAGCGCACGGGCTCGCCGACCGCGGCGTTGGCGAGCTGGCTCTCCCACATGACGCGGTGACCGCGCACGATGGTGCCCACCGGCCGGCCGGTGAGGCTCATGCCCTCGAACGGCGACCAGTCACAGCGCGAGGCGAGCCAGGCGCTGTCGATGGTCCAGCGGGCCTTCAGGTCCACCACGGTGAAATCGGCGTCGTAACCCGCGGCGATGCGGCCCTTGCCGACGAGGCCGAAGACGCGCTGCGGGCCGGCGCTGGTCAGATCGATGAAGCGCCGCAATGTGAGGCGGCCGTTCGCGACATGATCGAGCAGCAGTGGCACTAAAGTCTGCACGCCCGGCATGCCGCTCGGCGAGGCGGGATAGGGCCTGGCCTTCTCCTCCTTGGTGTGGGGCGCATGGTCGGAGCCCAGCACGTCCGGCACGCCCTGCCCGACCCAGTGCCACAGCCCGTCGCGATGGGCGCCCGAGCGGATCGGCGGGTTCATCTGCGCGTAACTGCCCAGGCGCGGATAGGCCTCCTCGCCGGCCAGGGTGAGATGCTGCGGCGTCACCTCGCAGGTCGCCACATCCTTGTGCTGCGCCAGGAACTCCAGCTCGGCCGGCGTCGTTACATGCAGCACATGGATACGCCGCCCCGCCGCGCGCGCCAGAGCGACGATGCGCTTCGTCGCCATCAGCGCGCTCTCATCGTCCCGCCAGACCGGATGGCTGGTCGGATCGCCCTCGACGCGCAGATCCTTGCGCGCGTTCATGCGCGCCTCGTCCTCGGCATGAATCGCGACGCGGCGGCGACCATGGGCCAGCACGCGCGCGAGCGCCTCGTCCTCCGCGACGAGCAGGCTGCCGGTGGACGCGCCCATGAAGATCTTGACGCCCGCCGTGCCGGGAATGCGCTCCAGCTCGCCAAGCTGCGCGGCATTATCGCCCGTGGCGCCCACATAGAAGGCATGGTCGCACCACATGCGGTGATGCGCGCGGGCGAGCTTGTCGTGCACGCGCTCGGCGGTGTCGGTATTGGGATTGGTGTTCGGCATCTCGAACACGGCCGTGACGCCGCCGAGCACGGCGGCGCGGCTGCCCGATTCGAGGTCTTCCTTATGCTCCAGCCCGGGCTCGCGGAAATGGACCTGGCTGTCGATGACGCCGGGCAGCACGTCGAGCCCGGC
>CBIMKI010000133.1:0-8370 GCA_966244395.1 uncultured Sphingobium sp.
CAGATGGTCCTCGGGCGTCAGGCTGCTCGAAAAATTGAAGAGAAGCGACTGTTCGAGCGGCAGCGGCATGGCACCGGCGGCCCAGGCTTCGCGCGCGGCGGCGCGAGCCTCGTCCATGCGGCCGAGCTTCGCCAGGGCGAGCGCATTGGCGGCCTTGCCCTGCGCGGTCCGCGCCGGATAGCGCGCGAAGAAGGCCGCGACGGCGCTCGGGCTGTCCATGTCCGGATTGACGGACTTCTCGGCGAGATTGCGCAGGCGCGATTCATCGGGCCAGCCGGCATTGGCGAGAAGGAAATTGGAATAAGCGGCAAAGCCCGCCGTCTCGGTGGCGGTGAGGCGCCGCCACGCGTCGATGGCGCTCGCAATGCGACGGTCCTGCTCGCCGCTCGCCTCGATCTTGCTCGTGACCGTCTGCCAGCTTATCGCGCTCGCGTCGTCGGCCGGAGTCGAGGCGGTGGTGGCGGCGGCGCCGAGGGCAGCGAACAGGGCAAGGCCCGGCAGGCGCCAGCTGATGATGTGAGGGTCTTTTCCCATGCGTGTCATTATGGCAAGGCCTTGATGATCGAACGGTGAACGGGCGCGTGCATTTGCCCATTATGCCTGTCCGAGCACGCGCTTTGAAGGAGTATTTGCATGTTTTCCGGTTCGATTCCGGCCCTGGTGACGCCCTTTCGCGACGGAACGGTGGACGAGGCGGCTTTCCGCGCCTTCGTCGACTGGCAGATCGAGCAGGGATCGAGCGCGCTGGTGCCATGCGGCACCACAGGCGAGAGCGCCACGATGACCATCGAGGAGCATAATCGCGTCGTGCAGATCTGCGTGGAGCAGGCGGCGGGGCGCGTGCCGGTGATCGCGGGCGCGGGCTCCAACGACACGCGCATCGCGCTGGAGCACATGTTCGCGGCGCAGGCGGCGGGCGCGGCGGCGGCGCTGGTGGTCGCACCTTATTACAACAAGCCCAGCCAGGACGGCCTCTACGCGCATTATGCCTATCTGGCCGCGCGCTGCGACCTGCCGATCATCCTCTACAATATCCCCGGCCGCTCCATCGTCGATATCGGCGTGCCGGTGATGTATCGCCTCGCCGAGGAATTCCCCAATATCGTGGGCGTCAAGGACGCGACCGGCAATCTCGGCCGCGTGACGGCGCAGCGACTCGCCTGCGGGCCGGATTTCTGCCAGCTCTCGGGCAATGACGAGACGGCGCTCGCCTTCAATGCCATGGGCGGGCGCGGCTGCATCTCGGTCACGGCCAATGTGGCGCCCCGCCTGTGCGCCGATTTCCAGAGCGCCTGCCTCGAAGGGCGCTGGGACGATGCGCGTGCGTTGCAGGACAAGCTTTATCCGCTGCACGACGCGCTCTTCACGGATTGTTCGCCCGGGCCGATCAAATATGCCCTTTCGCGCGTCCGCAGCGACATGGGCACGCAGGTCCGGCTGCCGGTGACATGGCCGTCCAGTGCCTCACGTGCGACAGTCGACCGCGCGCTGGAGATTGCGGGGCTGGTGTAGGACCACCGCCGTCCATACATTGGGCCATACATTATCCGTTCAAACAGTCAGGCTATTGTCGCTTCCCTATGGCACGCCCCCGTCACGCTTCATTCGACAAGGTCAAGACCGTCGCCGAGAACCGGCGCGCGCGCTTCGACTATGCCATCGAAGAGACCTATGAGGCGGGAATCGCGCTCACCGGCACGGAAGTGAAGGCGCTGCGCTTCGGCGAGGGCTCGATCGCCGAGAGCTATGCCGACGTGAACGACGAAGAGGTCTGGCTCATCAACAGCAACATCCCCGAGTTCAGCCACGGCAATCGCTTCAACCACGAGCCCAAGCGCCCGCGCAAGCTGCTGCTCAACAGCCGCGAGATCGCCAAGCTGCATGGCGCCGTGGCGCGGCAGGGCATGACGCTGGTGCCGCTCAGCGTCTATTTCAACAGCCGGGGCCGCGCGAAGGTGGAGCTGGCGCTCGCCAAGGGCCGCAAGGCGCCCGACAAGCGCGAACATATGAAGGAGCGCGACTGGAAGCGCGAACAGGGCCGCCTGCTCAAGGAGCGCGGCTGATGCTGGGCGGCAATACCCGCCTCGGTCGCTGGCTGCGCGAGGCCATGCCCAGCCGCGAGAGCCTGGAGGACAACCGCTTCATTCGCCCGGTCGCGCACCGCGTGCTGGCGCCGGAGCTATGGCGCTTCACGCGCCGCTCCGTGCCGCGCGGCGTGGCGCTGGGCCTGCTCGTCGGCATCTTCCTGATGATTCCGGGCTTGCAGATCACCGGCGCGGCGCTGCTGGCGCTGCCGGTGCGCGCCAATGTGCCCGTCGCGGCGGCCATGACCTTCCTCTCCAATCCCGCGACCACGCCCTTCATTCTCGCCATTTCCTATTATGTGGGGCGCGTGATGCTGGGGCGCTCGGGCGATCTCAGCGAGATCATGGCGCTCATCCACAGCCAGGCCTCCATCGGCGAGTGGATGCGCTGGCTCTTCTCGGAGACCGCGCCGGTCATGGTCTTCGGCCTGCTGATCGTCGCCATCGTGACGGCGGGCGTGGGTTATCTGCTCTCCGTCTGGTTCTGGCGCGAGCGGATGGGCCGCAAGTGGCGCGTGCGCGCGCACCGTCGGGCAAGAGCCCGCGATGCGCAGAAGAACGGCCTTGGACTTTCGGGGCGGTCGTCTTGATCGAGACCAGGGCCGGAAAGCGACGTGGCGTCCTGCCCGCCCAGCCGGCCGAGCGCCGGCGGCTCCCTGCTTTTCCGCTCATTCTCGGCGCGGCGCTGGCGAGCGCCCTCCTTCTCCTGATCGTGCTGGAGGAGCCGATCGTTGCGGGTGGCTTCGCCGCCACGCTGATCGGGGGCAGCGCGCTCATCTGGCTGGCGCGCCGGCTGTTTCCGCCCGTGGAACTCGACGAAACCGTCTCGCTCGACTGGACGGTCACGCGCGCGGCGGCGGAAGCGGTAGGTCTTGCGCTGGCCGTCACGGACCGCACCGGGCGCATCGTCTGCGCCAGCGACCAATATGGCGAGTGGTTTCCTTCTTATCCCACGCCCGTCGAAGTGAAGGTTTCCCAGCGCGACCAGGACCGGCTCGCCGAGGCCGGCCGCGCGGCATGGCGCGACGGGCAGGCGCGCGTGCATGACGTCCAGCGCGGCAGCCTGCATCTCGACGTGGAAGTGCTGCGCACGGGGCAGAGCGAAGACTATCTGCTCTGGCGCTTCCTCAATGTGCGGCAGTCCAGCATCCTCGACGATTTTCTGCGCGTGGTGGAAGGCGAGGGCGGCGCCCAGATCGCCCAGGCCGGCATCATGTGCGCGATCATCGGCGGGGAAGGGCGGCTGCGCGCTGCGAACCCGGCCTTCGTCCTGCGCGCGACCGGCCGCTCGGATACCAACATCGTCGGCCGCGACCTTGCCGGCTATATGCGCGTGGACAATAAGGGGCGCATCTTCTTCGCCCATGAGGAGAGCCAGGCGACGCCGGTCCGCCTCTTCCAGATCCCGGTGCGGCCGGACGAGCCGATGGGCCTGTTGCTGCTGGTGATGGTCGACGATCCGGTCGCGAATGTCGAAGGGCTCTCCAGCCTCGCTTATGTCGAAACCTTGCTGTCGCTGCTGCCCTTTGGCCTGGGCATGGCGGACCGGGACGGACGCCTGCTCTTCTACAACAAGGCCTTCGACCGCGCGGCGGGCCTGGCGGACGGCAGCCGGCCGAGCTATCCGGGCGACCTCGTCGTGCCCGAGGATCAGGCCGTCGTTGCCGACGCAGTGCGGCGCTACGCCATAGGCCCGCAAATGTCCGGCGACATTCAGGTGCGCCTGCGTGCCCAGCCCGAGGAGCCGATCTCGCTCAGCCTGGCGGGCGTGAGGGGGCTGGGCGAGGCCGCCGTGCTGCTCAGCCTCAAGGACAATAGCGAGGAGACGCGGCTCAAGCGGCAGGTGGCGCAGCAGACCAAGATGCAGGCGGTGGGGCAGCTTGCGGGCGGCGTCGCGCATGATTTCAACAATATCCTGACCGCCATCATCGGCCATTGCGACCTCATGCTGATGCGCCACACGCCGGGCGACACGGACTATCATGACATCCAGCAGGTGAAGGCCAACAGCAACCGCGCCGCAGCCCTCACGCGCCAGCTCCTCGCTTTCTCCCGCCAGCAGACCCTGCGCCCCCAGCTGCTCCAGCTTCCCGACGTGGTCTCGGAAGTCTCCAGCCTTTTGAAGCGCCTGCTCGGCGAGAATATCAGCCTCGACGTGACTCATGGCCGCAACCTCGGTCCGGTGCGCGCAGACCCCGGCCAGCTCGAGCAGGTGATCGTCAATCTCGTCGTCAACGCCCGCGACGCCATGCCGGATGGCGGCACCGTCTCCATCCGCACCTTCGCCTGCCCGGCGGCACAGGTGCGCGAGATGAAGAACGACTTCATGCCGATCGGCGACTATACCGGCCTCTCGGTCAGCGACACGGGCGTGGGCATTCCGCCCGAGGCCATCGGCAAGATCTTCGAGCCCTTCTACACCACCAAGGAAGTGGGCAAGGGCACGGGCCTGGGCCTCTCCACCGTCTATGGCATCGTCAAGCAGTCGGGCGGCTTCATCTTCGCCGAATCCGAGGTGGGGGCGGGGACGACCTTCTCCATCTACCTGCCTGTCCATGCCGTCGAGGCCGACGATCCGGACCGGCGGCCGGCCGGCAGGCGCCGCGCCTCCAGCGAGACCTGGGGCACGGGCACGATCCTGCTCGTGGAGGATGAGGACATGGTGCGCTCCGTCGCCGAGCGCGCCCTGGTGCGCCAGGGCTATACCGTCGTCACCGCCAGCGACGGCGAGCAAGGGCTGGCGCGGCTGGCGCAGGCCGAGAAGATCGACCTGCTGATTTCCGACGTCGTCATGCCCGGCATGGACGGCCCCGCCATGGTCCGCGCCGCGCGCGCCACTTATCCCGCGCTGCCGGTGCTGTTCATGTCCGGCTATGCCGAGGAGCAGCTGCGCAAGTCGATCGACATCGACAATGTCGCCTTCCTGCCCAAGCCCTTCTCGGTGACGCAGCTCGCCGAGGCGGCGCGCGACGTGCTGAGCGCCGCGCGCGAGGCGGCCGGGCCGGAGTCTGCGGGACCGGAGGCTGCGGGACCGCTGGCGCCCGCCGGGGACTGAACCCTTCGAATCTCGCCCCCCCTGTCGCCTTGTCCCATAACGGGACAGGGCCAGGACTTCGCCAATGCGTCCCCATGGGGGGATATTCGCCGCGAGTGCTCCCTGGCTAGTCAGTGCCATCATGGGAGAGCTTCTGAGAGTCGGCGAGCCTGCGCCCTGGTTCATTGCGCCCTGCATCGGCGGCAACAAACGGTTCGCCTTCGAGAGTATCGGCGGCAGCTATGTCGTGATGCTGTTCTACGGCGATGCCTCGCGCCCACCTTGCGTCGAGGCGCTGGCGCTGGTCGACCGGCATCGCCATCTGTTCGACGATCAGCAGGCCTGCTTCTTCGGCGTGTCGCTCCGCCCCGAGGATGCGGCCCAGGGGCGCGTGACCCAGCAACTCCCCGGCATCCGCCATTTCCTGGATGCAGACCGCGCCGTCAGCCGCAACTTCGGCGTCATGTTTCCATCCGACAAGGGCGAGGTCCATCGGCCTTGCTGGATGCTGCTCGACCAGAGCCTGCGGCTCGTCGAATATCGCCCGCTGGACCAGGGCGCGGCGCTCTTCGCGCGGCTCGCCGCGCTGCTCGGGGAGGAGGCGCAATGGCGCGCCGAGGCGACGGCGCCCGTGCTGATCGTTCCGCGCGTGTTCGAGCCGGCGCTATGCCGCCGCCTGATCGAGGCCTATGACAATGGTGAGCAGCGCGACTCCGGCTATATGGTCGAGCGCGACGGCAAGACCGTCGGCATCGTCAACTACAAGCACAAGCGCCGCACCGACTGCACGCTCGAGGACATGGGCCTGCGCGACCTGATCGCCATGCGCATCCAGACTTCCATCGTGCCGATGATAAAGCGCGCCTATCAGTTCGACGTGACGCGTATCGAGCGCTGGATCGTCGCTTGTTACGATGCCGGCGTGGGCGGGCATTTCCGCCCCCATCGCGACAATACCACCGGCGGCACGGCGCATCGCAAGTTCGCCTGCTCGATCAATCTGAACAGCGAAGAGTTCGAGGGCGGTGGCGTGCGTTTCCCGGAATTCGGCCCGCGCGTCTATCGGCCGCCGACGGGCGGGGCCGTGATCTTCTCCTGCTCGCTGCTCCACGAGGCCCTGCCGGTGACGGCCGGGCGGCGCTACGCCTTCCTGCCCTTCTTCTACGATGAGGCCGCAGTGGCCGTGCGACGGGAAAACAACGCAATGCTGGGCGCGAACGTGACGCCCTATATCGGTGGTCAATCCGCCGCCGCGCCGGACAGGCGGGAAAGCGCGCAGCCGCAGCCGGCCGCGTAAGGGCCGACAGGAAACGGCGCGTTCCGGCCATTTCCGGCAGGAAGCGCCGAAATCATGTTCCCCTCTTGTTCATGGAGAACAAATGCGATACACAGCGCGCCAGGGCAATTGTGCCACGGCGCGTTTGACATCCATGGGGAGCATCATCATGACGGCAAGCCTCAAGCTCATCGACGGCGAAAAGAATTCGGGGACCATGGAACGGCAAAAGGCACTGGAAGCGGCACTGGCGCAGATCGATCGCGCCTTCGGCAAGGGCAGCGCAATGAAGCTCGGCTCGCGCGAGGCGATGCAGATCGAGGCGATCTCGACCGGCTCGCTCGGTCTCGACATCGCGCTCGGCATCGGCGGCCTGCCGCGCGGGCGCATCGTGGAGATTTACGGCCCGGAAAGCTCGGGCAAGACGACGCTGGCGCTCCATGCCATCGCCGAGGCGCAGAAAGCGGGCGGCACGGCGGCCTTCGTGGATGCCGAGCATGCGCTCGATCCGGTCTATGCCAAGAAGCTGGGCGTCGACATCGACGAACTCATCGTCTCGCAGCCCGATACCGGCGAGCAGGCGCTGGAGATCGTCGACACGCTGGTGCGCTCCAATGCCATCGACGTGCTGGTGGTCGATTCGGTCGCCGCTCTGGTGCCGCGCGCCGAGATCGAGGGCGAGATGGGCGACAGCCATGTCGGCCTCCAGGCGCGCCTCATGAGCCAGGCGCTGCGCAAGCTCACCGGCTCGATCAGCCGCTCGCGCTGCCTCGTCATCTTCATCAACCAGGTGCGCATGAAGATCGGCGTCATGTATGGCAATCCGGAGACGACGACGGGCGGCAACGCGCTGAAGTTCTATGCTTCCGTGCGTCTCGACATCCGCCGCACCGGCCAGATCAAGGACCGTGACGACATCACCGGCAACACGACCCGCGTGAAGGTGGTGAAGAACAAGGTGGCGCCGCCCTTCAAGCAGGTCGAGTTCGACATCATGTATGGCGAGGGCATTTCCAAGGTCGGCGAGATCCTCGACCTGGGCGTCAAGGCCGGCGTGGTCGAGAAGTCGGGCGCCTGGTTCTCCTATGATTCGGTGCGCATCGGCCAGGGTCGCGAGAATGCCAAGCAGTTCCTGCGCGACAATCCGGAGCTGATGGCCAAGCTCGAGAAAACCATCCGCGCCCGTACCGAGGCCGTCGCGGAAGGCATGATGACCGGCCCCGACAGCGACGATCCGGGCGAATAGGACGGTTGGCAGGTTCCGGCCGGGTTGTGGGACCCCGGCCGGCGTCGGCCGCGCTTTGCGGGTGAAGTCTCCGTGCGACGATAGGCGGGCGCCCGGCCGCGCCGGACTGCCGGTCCGGGATAGCGGGACAGTGCCGTCTTCAGAGCGATCTTTGCTCGGCGCGTCGAACGAAGTGCCATCTTCTTCAGTCTGCGTTGCGAAAGCCGTGGCGCTTTGGATGCGCTGTGCGTTCGAAGCGGGACAGATGCGTCACTCCGCGCTTGTCGCCGGGACCGCCATCTCTTAAGTCGCGGCCATGACCTCGACGAACGACATCCGCCGCGCCTTTCTCGACTATTTCGGCTCCACGGGCCATGAAGTGGTGCCCTCGGCGCCGCTCGTCCCGAACAATGATCCGACGCTCATGTTCGTGAACGCCGGCATGGTGCCGTTCAAGAATGTGTTCACCGGCCTGGAGACGCGCCCCTACAAGACGGCGGCGTCGGCGCAGAAGTGCGTGCGGGCGGGCGGCAAGCACAATGATCTCGACAATGTCGGCTATACCGCGCGCCACCACACTTTCTTCGAGATGCTGGGGAATTTCTCCTTCGGCGACTATTTCAAGGAAGAGGCGATCCATCATGCCTGGACGCTCATCACGCGGGAATGGGGGATCGACCCCGATCGCCTGACCGTCACCGTCTATCATGACGATGACGAGGCCTTCGGTCACTGGCGCAAGATTGCCGGC
>CBIMKI010000134.1:0-8293 GCA_966244395.1 uncultured Sphingobium sp.
CGACCATGGCCGAAATGCCGCTCTGGAAGCCCGGCGTATCGTCGGCAAGCAGCAGCACGGGGCGCGTCTGGCCCACGCCGATGAGGCGCACGCCCAGCGGCACCAGCAGCGTGCGCGTGATGCGATAGGTGCCCGACGGCAGGTAGACGATGCCGTCCCGGCTGTCCTTGCGATAGGCGCGGTCGAGAGCGTCCTGGATGGCGCCGGTGGCGTCCGCCCTGCCGTCGCCCTTGGCGTTCACGGTGATGGCGGCGCCGTCCTGCGGGAGCGTGACGAATGCCGAGCCGCTCGCGGCGCACGCCGCGGCAGGTGCCCAAAGGGCCACGAGACCAATTATGATGCCGATCTTCATATTGGCGCAATTCTTAGCGCCAGCGGCCCCGCTCGGCATCCACGACCAAGGTCGTATATGCAGCAGGGCACTGCTGCCGATACATGGAATGGGCGGCGCCGGGGGCGCTCCATTTGGTTCAATATGTGTCGCGCAGGCGCCTTTGCGGGCGGCCTGCGAAGAGGGATCGTCAGGGTGAATCACACATCAGGGGTCCAGCCCGAGCGCCCTGTCGCCGTCATCGTGATGGGCGTGAGCGGAAGCGGCAAGAGCACGCTCGGCGCGCTTCTGGCAGGCGAACTGGGATGCCCCTTCATCGAGGGTGACGAACTGCACGATCCCGCCAGCGTGGAGAAGATGCGCAGCGGCCAGCCCCTGGTCGACGCCGACCGCTGGCCCTGGCTCGACCGGCTGGGCGGCGCACTGCGCGACGCGGCCACGCAGCACGGGCTCGTCGTCGCCGCCTGCTCCGCGCTCAAATATCGCTATCGCGAGCGGCTGAGCGCCGTCGCGGACATGCCGATCTCCTTCATCCTGCTGGAGACGGACCCCAAGGAGCTGTGGCGCCGGCTGGACAGCCGCAAGGACCACTATATGCCCACCAGCCTGCTGGTGAGCCAGCTCGACGCGCTGGAGCGCCCCTCCGACAAGGAGTGCGCTCTCATCCTGGATTCGGCCTCCTCGCCCGAGGCGCTGTGCCGCGCCAGCCGGGAATGGCTCGGCCTCTGAACCGAGCAATATGTCCGTGAAAGGATAAGGACGCGATGCCGGCATGGTATCGCGTCCTTCTTTTCGTTCCTCCCCCAACGTGCTCCTGCGAAAGCAGGAGCACTGGACGGCGCTACACCTTCACGGCGTAGAGCGCATTGTGCGTCAGGATGAACAGGGTCCGCCCATCCTTGCCGCCGAAGAGGAGTTGCAGCGGCCGCGCGGGCACGTCGATGCGGCCGGCTTCCGATCCGTCCGCGCCATAGACGAAGACCTGGCCGTTCGCGACATAGACACGCCCGTCCGGCCCCTTGGCCACGCTCTCGCCGCCGCGATTGACGAAGGGCTTGAGGTTGGTGATCGAGCCGCCCGGTCCCATCGTGCCGCTATAGGTCGTGATCTGCGATGAGTTGATGACATAGACCTGCTCGCCCGGCCTGGCCTTGAGGAAGCCGTAGGTCTGCAAGGCGTTGTTCCACCGCCAGCCGAGGTGATTGGTCGGCCCCTGGCGGAAGGTGCGATAGGCCGGCAATGTGAGGCTGCCGTCGGGCGACACATATTCCTTGTCGGTGACCTTCGCGGAATCGCGCAGGAACATCTCGCCCAGCGTGGTGAAACGGTCGGTCCTGGGATCATATTGATCCTTGAACTCGCCATTGTTCCAATAATTGACCGGAATGACCTGCTGCGCACCCGTCCGCGCCTGCACCGGCGACTGCGGGATGAGCGTCATCAGCTCGTCGGAGCTGCCGGGCTTGAAGCTGTAGACCGTACCCTCCGGTCCATCGGACGAGAGCACCATGACGTTGCCCGACCGATCGATCGCCAGGTTCACCGGATCATGGGGCATGTCGCGCTCGACGGTGAGGCCCTTGTCCTCGCTCCAGCCATGGATGCGGTGGAACTTCCTGTCCACGAAGTAGAGCTTGCCCTGCGCATCCACCGCGCCACCGGAGATCGACCAGAAACGGTCGGCCAGCTTCTCCACCTTTGGGCCGACCGGCGCGGCCCTGGGCGTGTCGGCCTTCACATCGAGCAGGGTGAACTCGCGCTCGCGCACTTCCTGCTGGCTGGTGCGATCGAAGATGGCGTTTTCATAGGGATAGCGGCTCGCGCGCAGCGTCGTGCCGCAGCCTTGCGCATCGCAGGCGCCCAGACCGCTCTCGGCATTGATATGCACGTTGCGGAAGCGGATGTCGGTCGAATTTTCCAGCACCGCCGCCGCATGCGCCGCCTTGTAGGTGCGCGTGACGCGATAGCCGTGATAATTGGCCACGAGGATATTGCTGGAGTTTCTGATCTCCAGGCTGATCGTATCCGGCCCCTCGCCCACTTCCTCCTCGGTCTGCGGCGCATAGAGCGACCAGTTCTTCACGCGGTTGAGGCCGATCTCGCGGCGGACATGATGCTCGGCGGAGAGCTGCATGATGCGGCCCGGCGTCTCGGTATCGGAGACGTAGAAGCCGGTGCCCGCATAAGTGTTGACCGCCCACACATTGGTGAAGGTGCCGCCGCCGCCGTCGGTCACCCAGAAGCTGGGATATTGCGCGTCCCAACGCTTGCGGGGGTCCTTGTCGCCGGCATGATAGGGATCATAGGGGTCGAAGCGCGTGCCATCCTGCAGGAAAGTGCCGTGCCCGCCCTGCATCTTCACATCCTCCACCAGCGAGTCCGCGCCCGCTTTCCACAGCAGGGCCGTGGCGCGCGGGTTGATGCCGCCGGTGAACAGGCTCACGCCCGAAAGCTGCGCCGCTCCGCCCTTCGCGGAAGCGACGAGCGCCTTGGGCGTGCCCACGCCCTGATAAGCGGGCGTGCCGTCCGGCAGGTGAAGCTGGGTCGTGCTGGGATGAAGGCCCACCAGCACCGAGTCCGGCCGCAGGCGCAGCGTATCGGTGAGCTTGTAGAAGCCGCTAGGCAGATAGACGACGCGATGCTTGTCAATCGCGGCCTGAAGGGCAGCGGTGTCGTCCGCCACATTGTCGCCCTTCACGCCCAGCGTGCGGGCGTTCACCCACTCCGTTGTGGGCGGCAGCGGCGTCACATAAGGCTTGCCGCGCGCCGGCACCGCGCTCAGCGGCTGGGCCGAGAAGCGCGCCTCATATTTGCTGCCCGGCTGGCCGAGCGTGGGCACCGTGAGACCATAAGTGAACTCGGCCACCTTGTAGCTGCCCGCCTGCCCCACGGTCTTCCCGCTGTCGCGGAAGCGCGCGAAGACGGGCGTCTTCGTGGCCACCGTGTCCAGGAAGCTGACCTGCGTGAAGGCATTGTTCTCGTTGGAGACGATGATGCCCGCCTTGGAGACGTTCTCGAAGCGCACGTCCTGGCCGAACAGCCAGTCGCCATAGCCCTCGTCGATCTCCACGCCCACCGGCACGTTGCGGAAGGTGACGTTGAGCAAGGTGAGGCCCGCTTCATGCTCGCGGATGCCCGCGTCGCGCTGGCCCTCGAAAGTGGAATCGGCCAGCGTGTAGGACCAGGCCGGCGATGGCTTCTCGGTCACGATGCCGTAGCGCCCGCCCTTGAAGTGCAGGTCCACTGCCTCGTTGCCGACCATGTAGACGCCCGCGAAGCCCGAGCCGATGTTGAACTCCATGTGCCGCAGATAGCTGTGCTGCGCAGCATGGAAGCGGATAGCGGCGGCGGCCGGATTGCCCTTGCCGATCTCGAAATCGATGTTCGCCATCGCCGAGTAGAAACTGCCGGGGTTGGAGTCCGAGACGTCGTCGCGGTCCGGCACCACGCCCTGCACGGGCGATGCGATGCGGAAATTGGGATTGGCGGGGCCGGGATCGCGGCCCGAATAGATCACCATGTTCTTGACGCCCTGCTGGAAGCCGGGCGTGTTGTCGCCCAGCACCAGCACGGGGCGCGTCTTGCCCACGCCGAAGATGCGCGTGCCCGGCGCCACGATGAGCGAGCGCGTGATGCGGTAGCGGCCGGAGGGGAGATAGGCGATGCCGCCCGCGCCCCGGCTGGCCGCCGCGTCGATGCCGGCCTGGAGCGCTGCGGTGTCGTCGGCCTTGCCGTCGCCCACGGCCTTGATGGTGATGGCCTTGGGGTCCTCCGGCGCGGTCAGATAGACCGAGGGGCCGGCCCAGGCCGGTGCGCTTGCGAGGCACGTCCCGGCAGCCAGGATCGCTGAAAAGATACGATGATGGGGGCGATTCATGTCCTCTCCTTCAGGCTCGATGCCTTTTTTGGCGTAAGTAGAAATTTCGTCCGGCATAAGCGATGCGCACGCCTGCCGCACCCGCGACCAAGGTCGCAATCGGTCGAGCGCGAGCGCCCTATGGCATGAGGCGGCGGCGGCCTTGCAGCAGATGCCAGCGCATCGCCACGGCCGCGCCGTCGGCATCCTGGAGCCGGATGGCGTCCACGATCATCTCATGCTCGGTCAGCATCGCGCCGATGGCGTCGGGCGAGCGCGAGCGCGAAATGTCCACACCCGCGCGCATGATCCGGTCCACCTCGCGATACATGTGGTCGAGCGTCGACACGAAGGCGGGATTGGCCGTAGCCAGCGCGATGGAACGGTGCAGCGCCATATCCTCCAGATGCGCCGGGCCGCTGGAGAGCAAGGCGTCGCGCAACTGACCCCAGGCCTTCTCGATCGCGTCCATCTGGGGCGTGGAGCGGCGCATGGCAGCGAGTCGCGCAGCCTCCGTCTCCACCACGAAGCGCACTTCGTAGCTGCCGAGCGTCACGGAGAGGTCGTCCAGCGACATATGGGCGCCCAGCCGCTCGGAAGGGCGGCTCTTGACGAACGAGCCCGCGCCGCGCCGCGCCTCGGTGATGCCGTCCGACGCCAGGCGGATCAGCGCCTCGCGAACCACCGTGCGCGACATGCCGAAATCGGCGGCGAGTTGCGCCTCGGACGGCAATCGGTCGCCCACGTCCAGCCTGTCGGTCTTGATGATCTCGACGATCCGCGAATAGGCCTTGTCGGCCAGCCGGCCCTCGCTCATCGCCGAATGTCGGTGAAGGATGGTTGCTGAGGCATGTCTCACAGCAAATAACTCCCCAGCATGACAAAGGCCAGACCGGCCACGGAGATCACCGTCTCCAGCACGGACCAGGTCTTGAATGTGTCCGTGGTGCTGGTGCCGAGATAGCCACGCACCAGCCAGAAGCCCGGATCGTTCACATGGCTGAAGAACACCGAGCCGCAGCCGATGGCGAGCACCACCCATTCCGGGTCCACGCCGCTCGCCGCGACAAGGCCGGGCACGACGCCCGCCGTGGTGATGGTCGCGACGGTCGCGGAGCCCGTGGCCAGGCGCACGCCGACCGCGATCAGCCAGGCAAGCAGCAGCGGCGAGATGATCTCCGCCGTCGCGAGGCGCGCGAGAAGATCGGAAAGGCCCGCCTCGACCAGCACCTGCTTGAGCGCCCCGCCCGCGCCGATGGCGAGCAGGATGGCGCCCGCCGGCACGACAGCCTCGGTCCAGATCGAATCCTGTAGCACCGCATCGCGGATGCGGCGGCCGAAGAGCAGAGGCAACGCGACCAGATTGGCGATGAGCAGCGCCAGCACCGGATTGGACGCGGCCTTGAGCCACGCAAAATGGCCAGCCATCCCCTCGGGCAGCAGCGGGACGAACTGCCCCAGCGCAATGAGGATAACCGGCAGCAGCACCGCCACGAGCGCGGCGGTCTTGCTGGGCGCGCCGCTCGTCTCGCTGGGCGGCTCGAACTCGGGAAGATTGATCTTGATGTTCTTGCCGATGACGCGCGCGAGCAGGGGCCCAGAGACGATGCCGGTGGGAATGGCGACGATCAGGCCGTAGAACATGGTGAGCGCCAGATTGGCGCCGAGCGCGTCAACCGCGAGCAGCGGGCCGGGATGCGGCGGCACCAGCGCATGCGCGATGGAAAGGCCCGCCAGCGCCGGCAGCAAAAGTTGCAGCTTGGCGGCGTCGCTGCTCTCCCGGCCGCTCACCTTGCCCAGATTGACCGCCACCGCCGCCACGATGGGCAGCAGCAGCACCAGCCCGGTCTCGAAGAACAGCGGCAGACCGATGAGCAAGGCGACGAACAGGCTCATCCACGGCGCCGTGCGATTATTGGTGAAGCGCAGCGCCCCCATCGCCAGCGCGCTCGCGCCGTTGGAGATTTGCAGCATGGCGCCGAGCGAGAGGCCGAGCGCCACCACGAGGCCGGTGCCGCCCAGGATGGACCCGGCACCCTGTTCGACAGCTTTGGCAGTCTGGGCAAGCGGTATGCCCGCCAGCGGCCCCACCAGGAACGCCCCGCAAAGCAGGCCGACAAAGGGGTGGAGACGCCCCTTGGTAATGAGCAGGATCGAGACCAATATGCCCGCGATCGCCGCCATCACGAGGCGGATGTCTTCACCGCTCATGATATTGAAAAATCACAGATAAGATGATTGCCGAACCTTGGCGATCCGGCCACGCCCCTATGCCCCGACATGTGTCTCTCCCTTGCATCTCCCAGCGACTTTTCTGTGGAACATTCGCTGAGTGGACTAGACAGATTGGTATACAGTATGCCAAAAATCTGTCTAGCTGATCTTGAATTGGTCAGACAGCTTTGTGGCAAACCCGCGGGAAAAAGCGGGAAACGGCCCCTCGACTCTGACCGGGCAAGAAACGGGAATAGGCGGAAAGCCCGCCATTTGACGCACAGGGAGAGAGATGTGAGCGTGCATCAAATGAATGAGCTGGTCCTGGAGCGCCCCAGGCCATCCACCCACAATGACGGCATGGAGTCGGGCAAGCTGACCCCGACTCAGTTCCGGGTGCTCCAGGGCGTCCATCTGGGCCATGCCAACAAGCAGATCGCCTTCGACCTCGGCATCGCGGAAGCGACCGTCAAGGCGCACATGACGGCGCTGATGCGCAAGCTCAACGTGCGCAATCGCACCCAGGTCGCGCTGCTCGCGGAAAAGCTGGACTGGCGCGAAGCCTCCTGACGGTGGCCGACCGCGCCGGCGCCCTGCGCGTGGGACACTCATGCTCTTCGCTGCCGTCGCGCGAGAGGTTCGCCGCGCGCATTCGGACTCATCCCCATCGGTCGGGCAGCATGAGGGACAGGCCGGGTCGGGGCCGCTTACTTTTCACCGCCATTCGCTTTCGGTCTTCGCCGAGACAAGCCCTGACTGGGACATGATCGTCCTTGGAATAGGTGTCCGCGCAAAGGCGGGACCCAGCGCAGTCCAAATCAAGGTCAGCAACATGACGCCCTGGATCCCCGCCTTCGCGGGGACACACGCCAGAGAACTAAGCGCTTCCACTTGAGACGATCATGCTCCTGAGCAGCGCTTATCGAAGAGCCGTATCGAGGATCGTGCACGCTCGGGTCCTTCGATACGCCATTTCGACAAGCTCAATGGCTACTCAGGACGAACGGGGGGTTACATTGGGAAAGCCTGCGGGGCTGCACGGTGCCATTGCAGCCGACTCCAATCTGCGCCGTCCTTTGTCTACCCATGGCCTGAAAACCGCCTCAGCCGCTTTCCCGGCCCCGCATCACCGCCCAGCCTCGGCGAAGGAGCGCTGCCCCCTTATTCCAAAACTAGTTTTCGGCGCCGATCCACCCGATCAGAGCCTGATCCATCCCATGCGCGAGGCCAGCACCACCGCATGGGTGCGATCCTTGGCGCCCAGCTTCTGGAAAAGCGTCTTGAGCATGCCCTTGATGGTGTTTTCCGAAAGGGAGAGCGACCAGGCGATCTGCTTGTTCTGATTGCCCTCCGCCATCAGGTTGAGCAATTGCACCTCGCGCTCGGTCAGCCGCTCGTCAAAGACCTGGACGGCGACCTCCTTGGCGATCTCGGCGCAGACGAAGCGCCGTCCGCTCGCCACGGTGCGGATGCCTTCCAGCAGCTCACGGCGGATGCTGGTCTTGAGCACATAGCCGCTGGCGCCCGCCTCGAAGGCGCGGATCGCCTGGCCGCTGGTGTGGAAAGTGGAAAGGACCAGCACGCGCGAGGCCGGGGCCTGCGTGCCGATCTGCCGCGCGACCTCCAGCCCATCCATGCCTGGCATCTGAAGATCGAGCACGACGACGTCCGGCTTCAGCTTCTGGACCAGTTCCAGCGCGCCGATCCCGTCGCCAAGCTCGCCCAGCACGGTGATGTCGGGCTGCTCGTCGATCAGGCCGCGCAGGCCATCGCGCAGCAGCTCATGATCGTCGACGATGAGCGTCGTTATGGGTTCACTGGTTCTCGTGCCTGTCGGGCAAACCATGGCCACCCTCCCCTTTTTCCGGGAGTTTGATTGTTTTTGTGGCCAT
>CBIMKI010000135.1:0-8275 GCA_966244395.1 uncultured Sphingobium sp.
GGCCTCGTTCGCCGTGTAATAATAAGTGGCGATGGACTTGCGCGAGCGGTCCGGCGGGCAAGTCAGCGGATCGGGCTGGCCGTGGAAGCTGTCGAGCGAGGTGTTGAACACCACGGCCCGGCCGATCAGCGGCAGGATCCGGTGCCGGCACTCCTTCATGCCTTGATCCCACAGTTCCAGATTGCCGCCATATTCGGCCGGCCAATCGTCATTCAGATAGATGAGGAGATTGAGCCGCCGCTCGACATTCATGCCCTTGTGGATGTTGAAGTCCGCGTGGACGCCCAGATGCCCGCCGGTCAGCGTTTCGTGCAGCCCGCCGCCGATATAATAAGGGTCCGAGATCAGTCTCTTGATACCGGTCATGCCCTCCAGGAACTTGAGGATGGCCGGGCTGTTGAGTTCTGTCACCAGGTTGCGCAGGCGCCGGCCGGCAATCTTTCTGGGCGGCGTCTGATATTTGAAACGCTCCTGGCTGCGGTCGAAATAGCTGTTGCTGCTGTTGTCGGGAAATTCCGGCAGCAGTCCGCGCAGGAAATCCACCGGCAGGAAGTCGTCCACTGCGATGTGAGGGAAGGGCTGGGCGGATTGATAGCGCTCGGCGAGGGCCGCGCCCGCCGCTGCGCACTCTTCCTCGTCAAAATGGATGTAGCCGTCTGTTTCTCTCGGCGTGAGAATGGCCATCGTGTCGCGCTCCAACTTCCTGTCGATTTCGAGTTTATCGGCTTCTGAGCAAGTGCACAATTTATCGCCCGACATGCTCCAGGGCCAGCAGGGTCGTTATCCTACCGATCGCAAGTTAACAGACCGATGACCTTGATGCGGATCAACCTGCGGGCTGCACACGCCGCTCGTCCCGTTTCGGCACCGCTCGGCCCTTATGTGCCGCGCCTGCGGTTCAGCTCTCGTCCGGTGTGCCGCGGCAATCGCCGACGCGCTTGGCCTCGACGCTCATTTTCATGTCCATGGCGCCTGCCGCCGCGGCGCTGTGCACCTTCGAGGCCATGTCCATGCGGTAGCGATCCGGCGCATAGTCGCCGTCCATCGTCATGGTCATCTTGCCCTCGGGACGGTTGCAGCTCAGTGCTGCATCGATCTTGCCCCCCTTCAGGTTGAAATGGTCATATTTGCAATTGGGGTCATTGGTCCCGTCGCCCGTGAAAAAGGCCTTCTGTGCCTTCACGTCCTCGGGGGTGACGCAGTTCGCAAAGTTGCGCGCCGCGCCCATCTGCGCTTTCATCTGCTCCCGGGCTGCCGGGGGGATGCCGGGCATGTCGAGCGTATGAATGGTCATCGTGCCTTCCCAGCGGCCCGGCTCGATCGTGATGTCCTCGCCTGCGCCGGATGCTTCGACCTGCGCCTGCACCTCGGCCTGCGTCGCGTTGGTCGCGGAGACCTCCGGCCCGCTGTTGCAGGCGGCAAGCGGCAGCGCGAAAGTGCAGGCGAGAAGGGCGGAGCGATATAGGGCGGGGCGCATGGCGTGGTCCTCTCGGAGGGATCAGTGAGACGGCGCGACCTGGCCCGGTTTGCGGGTCCGGGAGTGAAATGCCGAACTTGGCCGGGAAGGGCAAGGGCCTTGGCCGTGCTCCGTTCAGAGTGGCGCCCGCGTCTCCCGGCGCAGCTGGGTCACGAAGCGCTCGGTGGCGGCGCGCAGGTCGTGCGTGGAGGTGGAGAGGGCCGATGCGCTCGCGCGCACCTGCGTCGACATCGCGAGGGCGGAGTTGATCGCCGAGGCGACCCGCCCGACCCGGTGCTCCACGGTCATGGCATTGCCCGCCACGCGATCGGCGCTTTGCCCGATCGATGCGGCGATGGTCCGCTGGTCGGTGACCTCGCCGGCGATATGCCCCGCCGCCTGCGCGACCTCCTCGACGGCTGAGCTGGCTTCCCCGCAGGCATCGGAGGTTTCCGCGGCGGCCTGCGAGACGCGCGCGAGAATGTCCGTGATTCGGTCGCTGGCGCTGGCGGCATCGGCCGCGAGGCTCTTCACTTCATGCGCGACCACCGCGAAGCCGCGCCCGGCCTCTCCGGCGCGCGCCGCCTCGATGGTGGCATTCAGCGCGAGCAGATTGGTCTTGGAGGCGATCGCCTTGATCTCGTCGAGAAAGGCCGAAATCTGCTGAGTGGAGTCGATGAGCCCGCTCAGCATGCCGACGCTGCGGTCGCCGCTGGACCGGGCGAGCAGAGTCAACTCGCGCTGCTGGTCCGCGCCGGCGGCGATGGCGCCGATGGAGTGGCTGAGGGCGCGGACGGCTTCGGCCACCTGGCGCACTTCGCCGCTGGTGTCCGTCGCGCTGGTGGCGACTTCGCTCGCCTCGCGGCTTGCGGCGCCGGACATGTCGTCGAGATGGACGGCGGATTGTTCGAGCTGGTGCGCGGCCGCGTCGATCGCGATGGCGATATTGGCGACGGAGCGCTCGAAATCTTCAGCCAGTCCCAGCAGCTCCAGCCGCCTTTCCTGGGCAAGCTGCTGTTCCGCCAGCCTGTGGCGTGCACGCTCCTGGGCGGCGTCCTGTTCCGCCTGACAGGCCTTGCGGAGCGCTTCGGCGGCGCGGGCGCGCTCCTCCTGCGCCTGGGCGGCCAGAATGCGGCTTTCCTGGATCGCGGCGTCCTGCGCTTCCAGCAGGCCCGTCAGGCGAACGGTGATGTAGCTCAATATGCCCAGTTGCATGATGACGGCCACCGCGTGGACCAGCACCCGGTCGAGGCCGCCGCTGTCCGCGAACACCCAGGCCGGGACGAGCCAGTTGAGCAGCAGATGATGCACCGCGATCAGCGCCGAGGCAAAGGCGAGGGCGCGCACGTCGCATAGCACCGTCAGCGCCGCCAGGGCGACGAAGAAATACATGTGCCCGTCCATCTGCCAGGGCCTGCCCTGGAGAGCATAGACGAGCAGGGCCGGCATCGCGGCGGCCAGCGTGGCCGTGACGAGGCGGGCGGCCATGTCGTGGCGCCAGCGCAGCGCCATCGTGGTGGGGCCGATATTGACGGCCATGCCCGCGAGCAGCACCGGCCAGGCCGCCGCCACGGAGCCGGCCGACATGGCGAGGGCAATGACGAGCAGGGCGACCCAGCCCAATGCCGCGAGCATCATCACGCCGCGCTGGCGAATGAGGTCGATTGAGCCGAGCGCGGAAACGTCCGCGCCCACATTGTCGAGGGACCAGGAGAACCAGGCCGTCAGACGTGCGCGCAGGCCGGTCATGCCGCGGTCCTCCTCGCTTTGCCGCACAGGACGGGCCGCGCGGCGAGGACCAGCGCGCCGCTCGCCAGCATCGGCAGCAGGAGCGTGTCGCGCCGCGCGCGCACCACATAGCTGCCGGGCAGGGGGCCTGCGCCTTCCAGCAGCGCGCCGCTTTCCAGCGCCTGCTTCAGGATCGCGGGACGGTCGCCGGGAACCAGCGGCACCAGCATCAGCGAGCCCGATGCCGGCGGCACGATCACGGCGCCCAGCATGACGACCATGACGAGAAGCACCTGAAGCGCGACTGCTCCAGGCCAGTCCTTGCAGGTCCTTGCTGAAAGATTTTTCAATGCTTTGTCCGTCCCTGGCAAACGAGCGCAGCTAGCGGTCCAATCGTTAAATTTGACTAAGGACAGGGATGGACAGGGCCGCCGCATGGTGGCCGCCATGGGTGCCGTAGGGGAAGGGGTCGCCAGAATATGTTTGCGGCCCCTTTTTGTTCTCATTCTGCCATTGCCGCGCCGCCTGTGCCGCTCCATATTGCCGCCATGTCGATCACGATCCGCACGACTCTGGACGAGCCGGAGACAGACGCCTCCTTCGTTCCCCACCGGCCCGTGCGACCGGAAAAGGCGGAAGGGGGGCGGCCGTTCAAGCTGGTTTCCGAATATCAGCCCGCCGGGGACCAGCCGGCCGCCATTGCCGAGCTGGTCGATGCGGCGAAGACCGGCGAGCGCGACCAGGTGCTGCTCGGCGTCACCGGATCGGGCAAGACCTTCACCATGGCCAAGGTGATCGAGGCGGTGCAGCGCCCGGCGCTGGTGCTCGCGCCCAACAAGATCCTCGCCGCGCAGCTCTATGGCGAGTTCAAGAGCTTCTTCCCGGAGAATGCGGTCGAATATTTCGTCTCTTATTACGACTATTACCAGCCCGAGGCCTATGTGCCGCGCTCCGACACCTATATCGAGAAGGAGTCGAGCGTGAACGAGGCCATCGACCGGATGCGCCACTCGGCCACGCGCGCGCTGCTGGAGCGGGACGATGTGCTCATCGTCGCCTCGGTCTCCTGCCTATACGGCATCGGCTCGGTCGAGACCTATTCGGCCATGACCTTCTCGATGAAGAAAGGGCAGGTGGCCGACCAGCGCGAGATCATCCGCAAGCTGGTCGCGCTTCAGTACAAGCGCAACGATGCCGCCTTCGTGCGCGGCGCCTTCCGGGTGCGCGGCGACAATCTGGAGATTTTTCCCTCGCATTATGAGGACACCGCCTGGCGTGTCAGCTTCTTCGGCGACGAGATCGAGGAGATCGTCGAGTTCGATCCGCTCACCGGCAAGAAGGCGGCCAGCCTCGATTATGTGAAGATCTTCCCCAACAGCCACCATGTGACGCCCGGCCCCACGCTCAAGCAGGCGATGGAGGCGATCCGCCACGAATTGGCCGAGCGCCTCAAGGAACTGACCGGCGAGGGCAAGCTGCTGGAAGCTCAGCGGCTGGAGCAGCGCACCAATTTCGATCTGGAGATGATCGCCGCCACCGGCTCCTGCGCGGGCATCGAGAATTATTCGCGCTTCCTCACCGGCCGCCTGCCCGGCGAGCCGCCGCCGACACTGTTTGAATATCTCCCTGAAAATGCGATGCTTTTCGTCGACGAGAGCCATCAGACCATCCCGCAGATCGGCGCGATGGCGCGGGGCGACCATCGCCGCAAGATCACGCTGGCCGAATATGGCTTCCGCCTGCCGAGCTGCATCGACAACCGACCGCTGCGCTTCAACGAATGGGATGCGATGCGCCCGCAGACCGTCTCCGTCTCCGCGACGCCCGGCCCCTGGGAGCTGGAGCGCACCGGCGGCGTCTTCTCCGAGCAGGTGATCCGCCCGACCGGGCTCATCGACCCGCCGGTGGAGATCAAGCCGGTCGAGGACCAGGTGGACGACCTCATCAACGAGGCGCGGATGACGGCGGCGAGGGGCTATCGCACACTGGTGACGACGCTCACCAAGCGCATGGCCGAGGACCTGACCGAGTTCATGCACGAAGCCGGCCTCAAGGTGCGCTACATGCACAGCGACGTGGAGACGCTGGAGCGCATCGAGCTGATCCGCGATCTGCGCCTGGGCGTCTATGACGTGCTGGTCGGCATCAATCTGCTGCGCGAGGGGCTGGACATTCCCGAATGCGGCCTCGTCGCGATCCTCGATGCAGACAAGGAGGGCTTCCTGCGCAGCGAGACCTCGCTCATCCAGACCATCGGCCGCGCCGCGCGCAATGTGGACGGGCGCGTCATTCTCTATGCCGACCGCATGACCGGCAGCATGGAGCGTGCGCTGAGCGAAACCGGCCGCCGCCGCGAGAAGCAACTCGAATATAATGCGCAGCACGGCATCACGCCCGAGAGCGTGCGCAAGGCGATCGGCGACATCATCGCCCATGTCTCCAGCAAGGACCAGGTGACGGTCGAGACGGGGCTGGAGGACGCGCCTCATCTCGTCGGCCACAATTTGCGCGCCTATATCGAGGACCTTGAGAAGAAGATGCGCGCGGCGGCGGCCGACCTCGAATTCGAGGAAGCCGGGCGCATCCGCGACGAGATCCGGCGGCTGGAGGCCGAGGAGCTGGGCCTGCCGGCGCAGGACCAGGTCACGGGCAACGCCCCGCGCTATCAGGGCCGCGCGAGCGAAGGCAAGCCGGGCACGCGCAAGCTGCGCTACGGCAAGACCCAGCGCAAGTTCGGGCGCTGACGGGCGTTGGTCCGCCCAATGTCCTAACGCGACCTAAACCCTGTCCCTGCAGTGCCTCTTAAGGCGGCCCGGTGCATGACTTTCCCGCGGAAATGGATTTCTCGGGAACATCTTCGGCCTGCGCGCGGGGATCGGCAGACCGGCTGGGCTTACGGCCGAACGGACGACATGATGCGTGACCACGACAATCTCGCTGCCCTGATCGACGATGCCGGCGCGCTTGCCGACCAGTTCTGCGCGTCGCTGCCCGGCGCCGGCGGGCGGGCACCGCTCAGCGCCGCCTCGCCGCTCGTCGCCAGAGCGGGCGCCTATCGCGAGATGCTCTATTGCCGCTTCGCCGATCAGGTCTTCTCGGCCGCGCGCTCGGCGCATCATGGCCGCCCAGCCTCCACCTCCAGCCTGATCCGCTCCGCCTTCGAGACCTTCACGCGGCTCCACGAGCTGCGGGATCATCTGGAGACGGCCTTCCGCAAGGGGAGCCTGGACGCGCTCGACCGGCTGGTCACCGTGCGGCTCTTCGGCGCCGAGGGCGACGGGCAGACGGACTTCTCCCTGCAACTGGAGGACGGGGAGGAGGAGCAGGCCGACCGGCGCGCCCCCGTTGCCGACAATGACCGCGACGAAGAGGGTGCCGAAGTCGAGCGCGTGGACCCCGGCGCCAGCGCGCAGGATGTGCGGGCGGACCTCGCGCTGCAGCGGCTGATGCGCACGCTCATCGCAATCGAGACCAGCTTCGACAATTGCTATCGCGCGCTGGATGGCTCGATACGGCGGCTGGAGGACATGTTCGGCGGCCGCCATGTGCCCGTCCGGGCCCGGCGATGAGCGCGATCGGCATTGCCCGCTCGGGCCTGGACGCGAGCCTGCTCCGGCTGACGGCCAGCGCCGCCAATATTGCCAATGCGCAGGCGAGTGGCGTCGTGCCCGGCAGCGGTGCGGGGAGCGGCCAGCAGGCCTATCAGCCGGTGCGCGTGGAAATCTCACCGCTGGCGGGCGGCGGCGTGCAAAGCCGTCTCGCGCCCGTGGACCCCGCTTATCGCCTCACCTACGATCCCGCGTCGCGTCATGCCGATGCGCGCGGCATGGTCGCCGCGCCCAATGTCGACATCGCCGGCGAGTTGGTCGAGCAGATCGCGGCCAAGGCGGCGTTCCAGGCCAATTTCAAGATATTGTCGACCGCCGCCGAACTCGAACGGCGCACGCTTCAGATCTGGGGCTAAACAACCAGGAGGCCTTTGCTGCGCGGCCGGCGTCGCTGAACCAATCCCGGAGATGCGTGAGAGCGGCCGGATCGCCACGCGATTTTCGTCGCTCTTCATGCCGTTCATTGCTGTTGCATTGGACGCGGCTCTTGATGCGCAATTGCGACGCCGGGCGGAAAATCGTCCCGATTTTCAAATTCCCGGCCTCGCGATCGTTGACAAATTCCGGCTTTGGCGAGATCGCGCACTCTGGACAAGTTGCGCGATCCCGATCAGGATCGTCCTTGGCCCGAGGACGGTTGGGAGAGCGAGGTCGTTATATCCCCACCATGGAAAGGCGTGACGCGGCGCGTCATGATTTCCGCTCGATGAGATTGTGGGTCGAATAAAGTCTGAAAAAAGGCGAAAAGGCGGAACCGGACGAAAGCACTTGCGTGTGCGAGGCTTTTGCGTGTGCGAGGCGAAGCGCGTTTTTGGCTTGTCGCTAGTGATATATTCAGATAATACAGTAACTGGAACCATTCGTGCCGAAAAGGCGCAGAGGCAGCGGACCGATGAACTACGAGACGACATTCGACAAGAACGCCATGCTCGGCGGTGAAGAGGTGGATGCCGAAACCGTGCGCAAGCGGCGGCGTCTCCTGACCGGCCTGTTCGTGGTGGTGGTGCTTGCCATCGCGGCCGTGCTTGCCTTCCGCTTTCTTGGCGGCGACGAGGATCAGGGGGCCGGCGGGCCGCAGGTGCCGCTCGTCACGGTGGCCGTGCCGGGCCAGTCCTCGGTCACGCGGGTGGCCAATGCCACGGGATCGCTGAATGCGCGCGTGGACATGCCCGTCGGCGTGCTGGGCGAGGGCGGCCGCGTGCTCCAGGTGCTCGTGCAGCCGGGCGACTGGGTGCGCAAGGGCCAGGCGCTGCTGGTTATCGAGCGTACGGTGCAGACGCAGCAGATCGCCTCGCAGGCCGCGCAGGTGGAAGTTGCCCGCGCCAATGCCAAGCTCGCCGAATCCAATCTGGAGCGCGCGAAGGCGCTGGTCGCCGACGGGTTCGTTTCCAAGGCGGACATCGACCAGAAGACGGCGACGCGCGACGCGCAGCTCGCGCAGCTCCGCGTGGCGGAAGCCCAGCTCGCGCAGCTGCGTGCCTCG
>CBIMKI010000136.1:0-8149 GCA_966244395.1 uncultured Sphingobium sp.
GCGCGAGCAGCAGCCGCAGTGCCCAGCCCGTCACCATCCAGAAGGGGGCGCCCACTCCCACCACATCGAGCAGCAGCGCCAGCACCTCGGCCGGCATGATGACGAAGCTGGTGAGCGGAATGGCGATGATGTTGGCGAGCGACCCCATCAGTCCCGCCTTGTGGAAATGAAAGAGCGCGATGGGCATGAGCACCAGCTCCACGGCGATGCCGGTGGCGAACAGGGCTGCGAGGTTCCGCGCGATCCGCCGGGGCCAGCTTTCTTCCCGCCGCGCGAAGAAGGCCCGCGCACGCGGCCATTCGTAGAGCGCGACGATGGCCGTCACCGCCGCGAAGCTCATCCGGAAGCTGGGGCCGACCACCGCTTCGGGCCAGAACAGCATGACGATGAGCGCGCCGGTCGCCACAAGGCGCAGGCTGATCGCCTCCCGCCCCAGCATCAGGCCGCCGATCACCAGCAGCGCGGCGATGCAGCTGCGGATCGTCGGCACTTCGGCGCCGGTGAGCAGCGTATAGCCCACGCCCGCCGCCGCGCCGACGCAGGCCGCGACGAGGATGAGCGGGAAGCGCAGCGCCAGCGCCGGCGAGAGCGCGAGCAGCCGATAGGTGAACAGCATCACGCCGCCGATCAGCGCGGAGACATGAAGGCCGCTGATCGAGAGGAGATGCGCCAGGCCACTGCGCCGCATTGCCTCGGCGTCCGCTTCCGATATGCCGGCGCGCTCGCCGGTCGCCAGCGCGACGGCAATGGCGCCCTCGGCGCCCGGAAGCTGCGCCTGCACATGCGCGCTGAGCGCCGCGCGCAAGCTCGACTGGCCCGGCCCGCGCGCGATCCGCTCGACCGGCCCCAGTGCCCGGCCGGTCGCGCCAAGCCCCTCGAAATAGGCACGCACGGCGAAATCATAGCTGCCCGGCAGCGCGGCGGCCGGCGGCGGCATGAGGCGGGCGCGCAGGCGCACCTGATCGCCTGCCGCCAGATCGGCCGGAAGCGCCGTCGGCACGGCATTCACCCGCACTTTCTGCGGCAGGTCGGCACGCTCCAGCGGCGCCAGCTTGAGGCGCACCGTTCCGCGCGCCGCCTGCGGCTCCACGGCGAGCACGCGCGCGTCCATCTGCACCACGGCCGCCCGCCCGAGCGGCGGCGATCCCACCAGAGTCGCCGTCGCCCAGGGCAGCAGGCATCCGGCCGCAAGCAGCAGCGCGCCGATCATCAGCGCCTGCCCCAGCCGTCCACCCCGCGCGAAGGCGCCGATCGCGACGGCGCAGCCCAGCCAGGCCAGCACCCAGGCGAGCCACTGGGCCTGTGCGGGCAGCGCGAACCAGGCGCAGATGCCGGCGCCCAGCGCTACGGGCGCGAATAGCGGCAGTTGCGCGCGCTCGCGCTCCAGCAGCGTTTCCACGCGCGCGCCCAGCCCCGCCACGGCATCCTTGCTGCGGCGCAACAGCCCGATTTGCGACGGCGAAAAGGCCGTGCTAGGGGCCTCTTCCATCAAGACGGATTCCCCCCGTTCCCCTTTGGAGTTCGAGCATAGCGTGAGCGACGGCAAGGTTCAAAAGACAAAGGTGGTCACGCGCTTTGCGCCTTCGCCGACCGGCTATCTGCACATCGGCGGCGCGCGCACCGCGCTCTTCAACTGGCTCTTCGCGCGCCATCATGGCGGCACATTCCTGCTGCGCATCGAGGATACGGACCGCGCCCGCTCCACCGAGCAGGCGATCGAGGCGATCTTCGACGGGCTCGACTGGCTCGGCCTGTCCGGCGACGAGGAGCCGGTGTTCCAGTTCTCGCGCGCGCATCGCCATGCCGAAGTGGCGCATCAGCTCCTCAGCCAGGGCCACGCCTATAAATGCTTCGCCACGCCCGAGGAGCTGGCCGATCTGCGCGAGGCCCAGCGCGCCGCGCGGCAGCCGATGCGCTATGACGGCCGCTGGCGCGATCGCGATCCCGCCGAGGGCGGCGACAAGCCTTTCGTCATTCGCCTGAAAGCTCCGCGCGCGGGCGAGACGGTGATCGAGGACGCCGTGCAGGGCCGCGTAGTCGTGCAGAATGGCGAGCTGGACGACATGATCCTGCTGCGCTCGGACGGCACGCCGACCTACATGCTCGCCGTCGTCGTGGACGATCACGACATGGGCGTGACGCACGTCATCCGCGGCGACGATCATCTCAACAACGCCTTCCGCCAGCTCGGCATCATCAAGGCCATGGACTGGCCCGAGCCGACCTACGCCCACATCCCGCTCATCCACGGGCAGGACGGCGCCAAGCTCTCCAAGCGCCACGGCGCCATGGGCGTCGATGCCTATCGCGACCAGCTCGGCATGCTGCCCGAGGCCGTGAACAACTATCTGCTGCGGCTGGGCTGGGGCTATGGCGACGAAGAGATGATCGACCGCGATCGCGCCGTCGCGCTGTTCGACCTGCCCGGCGTCGGCCGCTCGCCCTCGCGCTTCGACTTGAAGAAGCTCGAAAATCTCAACGGCCATTATATCCGCGAGGCGGATGCCGGGCGGCTCGCCTTGCTGGCGGCCGAGCGCATGCCGCCGCTGGCCGATGCCGCCGCGTCGCAGGCCCGTCTGCACAAGCTCGCCGACATCATGCCCGCGCTCCAGCCGCGCGCCAAGACCGTGCTGGAGCTGGTGGAGGGCGCGGCCTTCCTGTTCGCCCTGCGGCCGATTCCAGTCGACGAGGCGGCCGCAAAGTTGCTAGACGATGCGGCGCGGACGCTGCTCGCAACCGTGGCCGATCACCTGAGCGCGCTGGACGACTGGGCGCTCGAGTCGATCGAGACCGCCGTGCGCGCCGTGGCAGAGGAAGCCGGGCTCGGCCTGGGCAAAGTGGCTCAGCCATTGCGCGCCGCGTTAACGGGCCGGACAACTTCGCCGGGCATATTCGATGTGCTCTTTCATCTCGGGCGCGATGAGACGCTGGGCCGCCTGACCGACCAGGCGGTTGCCTGAGTGGACCTGAACAGACCTCAAGGGGGTAGATGAACATGACCGATGCAACCGCCAAACTGACCCTCGGCGACAAGGCATTTGACTACAGGATCGTCGATGGTTCGGTGGGCCCGCAGGTCATCGATATCCGCAAGCTCTACGCCCAGACGGGCATGTTCACCTACGATCCCGGCTTCACCTCCACCGCGAGCTGCGACTCGGCGCTCACTTATATCGATGGCGACAAGGGCATCCTGCTGCATCGCGGCTATTCCATCGACGAGCTGGCCGAGCAGTCCACGTTCATGGAGGTCGCCTATCTGCTGCTGCGCGGCAGCCTGCCTTCGAAGCAGGAGCTTGAGCAGTTCACCTGGACGATCACGCGCCACACCATGGTGCATGAACAGCTCAGCACCTTCTTCCGCGGCTTTCGTCGCGATGCGCACCCCATGGCGATCATGTGCGGCGTGATCGGCGCGCTTTCCGCCTTCTACCATGATTCGACCGACATCACCGATCCGCATCAGCGCATGGTGGCGAGCCACCGCCTGATCGCGAAGATGCCGACGCTGGCGGCCATGGCCTACAAATATTCGGTGGGCCAGCCCTTCGTCTATCCGCGCAATGACTTGAGCTACACCGGCAATTTCCTGCACATGACCTTCTCGGTCCCGGCCGAGGACTATGTGGTCGACCCCGTGGTCGAGGCGGCGATGGACAAGATCTTCATCCTGCACGCCGACCATGAGCAGAACGCCTCGACCTCGACCGTGCGCCTCGCCGGTTCCTCGGGCGCCAATCCCTTCGCCTGCGTGGCGGCGGGCATCGCCTGCCTCTGGGGCCCGGCTCATGGCGGCGCCAACGAGGCCGCGCTCAACATGCTGCGCGAGATCGGCACGCCCGATCGCATCCCGGCCTATATCGCCCGCGCCAAGAACAAGGACGATCCGTTCCGCCTGATGGGCTTCGGCCACCGCGTCTACAAGAATTACGATCCGCGCGCGAAGGTCATGGCCGCTACGGCCAAGGAAGTGCTGGAGAAGCTGGGCGTCACCGACCCGATTTTCGACGTTGCCCGCGAGCTGGAGCAGATCGCGCTGCACGACGATTATTTCATCGAGAAGAAGCTCTACCCCAATGTGGACTTCTACTCGGGCATCATTCTCTCGGCCATCGGCTTCCCGACCGACATGTTCACTGTGCTCTTCGCCCTGGCCCGCACCGTGGGCTGGGTCGCGCACTGGAACGAGATGATCTCGGACCCCGAGCAGCGCATCGGCCGCCCCCGCCAGCTCTACACCGGCCCGGCCCAGCGGCCCTATGTGCCGGTCGACAAGCGCTGACGGCAACGGCAGGGAATAGGGAAAGGGGCCTTTCGGGGCTCCTTTTTCATGGCGTTTGATGGTCCGGTGATTGCGATCAGCAAAAGGCGCTTTGTCACCCATTTCCCGTCATTCCCATCTCATTCAATCACAAGACGGTGCCGACGTCTTCTCGCTCGACAGAGACCGGGAGGTCGCAACGCCTAAGCGGCATCAACCGCTGGCAACCATCTCCCGCAGCGCCCCCAGCAGCCGGTCGATCTCCTGCTGCGTCCCCACCGTGATCCTCAGATAGTCGCTGATGCGCGGCGCGGCGAAATGGCGCACCAGCACGCCCTGCGCGCGCAGCCCGGCCGCCAGCGCGCCGCCTTCCTGCCCCGGATGGCGCGCGAAGACGAAGTTGGCGGATGAGGGCAGCACCGCGAAGCCCAGCGCTTCCAGCCCTTGGCTCAGCGCCTCCCGGTTGCGGATGATGAGCGCCCGCGTCTCCTGGAAATAGGCCTCGTCCTCCAGCGACGCGACCGCGCCCGCCTGCGCCGGCCGATCGAGCGGATAGGAATTGAAGCTATCCTTGACGCGCGTGAGCGCCTCGATGAGCGCAACGTCGCCAATGGCATAGCCCACGCGCAGGCCCGCGAGCCCCCGCGACTTGGACATGGTGCACACCACCAGCAGATTGGGATGATCGGCGACGAGCGGAATGGCGCTCTCCCCGCCGAAATCCACATAGGCTTCGTCGATCACCACCGGGCAGTCGGGGTGCGCCTCCAGCAGCCGGGCGATCTCGGCGCGGGCAAGGCCAATGCCGGTCGGCGCGTTGGGATTGGGGAAGATGATGCCGCCGGCCGGGCGCAGATAGTCCGCAGTCCGCAGGCGCATGGCTTCATCGAGGGGTACGGTCTCATAAGCGATGCCGAACAGGCGGCAATAGACCGGATAGAAGCTGTAGGTGATGTCCGGGAACAAGAGCGGCGCATCATGATTGAGCAATGCCGCAAAGGCATGGGCCAGCACTTCGTCCGACCCGTTGCCCACGAAGACCTGATCGCGCCCGACGCCATGATAGGCCGCCAGCGCATCGCGCAGGGCCGTTGACTGCGGATCGGGATAGAGGCGCAGCGTGTCCGCGGCCGCGCCCCGGATCGCCTCCAGTGCGCGCGGCGACGGGCCGACCGGTAGTTCGTTGGTGTTGAGCTTGACCAGATCCGCGATGCGCGGCTGCTCGCCCGGCACATAAGGCGAGAGGTCATGGACGAGGGGGCTCCAGAAACGGCTCATCGCGCCTCCCTAGAGCCGGGACGCCGTCCGCTCAACCGCTTCTCCGCCCGGATCAGGCGGCGCGGCGGGCCTTGGCGAGCTTCTTGAGCACCATGTCGCGCTTCAGGCGCGAGAGATGATCGATGAACAGCACGCCTTCGAGATGATCCATCTCGTGCTGGAGGCAGGTCGCGAGCAGCCCTTCCAGCTCCTGCTCGTGGATGCGGCCAGTGCGGTCCATCCAGCTTGCCTTGATCCGCGCGGGCCGCTCCACCTCGGCATATTGCTCGGGCACCGAGAGGCAGCCTTCATTGTAGACCGACATGTCCTCCGATCCCTCGATGATGCGGGGATTGATGAAGACCATGGGATTGCGGACGGGCTTGGCGTCTTCCTCGTCCGACTCGGGCTCTTGCAGGTCGATGACGAGCAGGCGCTTGGGCACGCCCACCTGGATCGCCGCCAGACCGATGCCCGGCGCGGCGTACATGGTCTCGAACATGTCGTCGATGAGCGTCTGAAGCGCGTCGTCGATGGTCTCGACCGGCGTCGAGATGGTGCGCAGCCGCGGATCGGGCGTCTCAAGGATGGGCAATAGGGCCATGCTGCTGAGATATGGGAGCGACCCGCCAAGATCAAGCACTCCCGTTGACCCTTTGTTCCGATGAGACTGATCGGGAGGGCAAGCCATGGCGTACGGAACAGCCATGAAAAATTTCCCAATATCCGGTGGCAGTTCCCAATGTTCCGGAGGCGCCCAAATATACACTCGGCGCGGCTTCATCAAGAAATGGCTATTTTCTGCGCGGTCCGCCGTTTGGCACGCTTGCTGCAATGGAGCGGGGACAGGTCGTTCCGGCCTGGTCAAGTTCAGTTCAGAGGAGAGAGTTCCATGTTCAAGTCCCCCCGCGCCGCCGCCCTCATCGCCCTCGCGACCGTTGCCGGCATTGGCCTCTCGGCCGCCCCTGCCATGGCCAAGCCCGGCGAGAGCAAGACGCGCATGACCGTCAAGCAGCAGGATGGCGAGACCGTCTATTGCGTCACGCGCGACGATGTCACCGGCACGCGCATGCCCCGCAAGCTCTGCCAGAATCGCGCGGACTGGGCGCGCGACGGCGTCAACATCCCGCTCGATGGCCGCGCCTCCGGCAGCCGCGTCGAAACCCCAAAGGGCTGACCACGCGCTCGGCCCGCCGCCGGCGTCGTCCTGCCCTCTCGGGCGGCGCCGGCCCCTGCTCAGCCGACGGGGCGCCGCGCGCGCAGGGCCTGGGCCAGCGTGCCCTCGTCCAGATAATCCAGCTCGCCGCCCACCGGCACGCCATGGGCAAGCTGGGTGAGGCGCACCGGATAGGGCTCCAGCCGCTCGGCGATATAATGAGCCGTGGTCTGCCCTTCGAGCGTGGCGTTCATCGCCAGCACCACCTCGTCGATGCCGCCCGCCGCCACGCGCGCGACGAGCGGCGCGATGGCGAGGTCCTCGGGCCGCACGCCATCCAGCGCGGAGAGCCGCCCGCCTAAAACATGAAAGCGGCCGGGGAACAGCCGCGACTTCTCCAGTGCCCAGAGATCGGCCACGTCCTCCACCACGCAGAGCGCGCGCGCGTCGCGCCTCGGATCGGCGCAGATGCCGCAGGGATCGATGGTGTCGACATTGCCGCAGACCGAGCAATGGACCATCTTCTCGTTGACGCTTTCCAGCGCGCGCAGCAGCGGCGCCAGCGCCGTCTCCCGCTTCTGGAGCAGGTAGAGCACGGCGCGGCGGGCCGAGCGCGGCCCCAGGCCGGGCAGCTTGGCGAGCGCCTGGGTGAGCGCGTCGATCTCGGGCGAAGACATGGGCGCCAATTAAGGGCTTGCGCTTGTCGGACACAAGCGTTTCAGAGAGCGCCCATGACAGCCTTGCGCATCATCTTCATGGGCACGCCCGATTTCGCCGTGCCGACGCTCGACGCCCTGATGGCACACGGGCACGAGATCGTCGCCGTCTATACCCAGCCGCCCCGCCCCGCCGGCCGGGGCAAGGCGCCGCGCCCCAGCCCCGTTCAGGCGCGCGCGGAGGCACTGGGCCTGCCTGTCCGCACGCCTCTCTCCCTGCGCGACCCGGCCGAGCAGGCGGCCTTCGACGCGCTGGAGGCCGATGCCGCGGTGGTCGCGGCCTATGGCCTCATATTGCCGCTGCCGGTGCTGCATGCGCCGCGCCTGGGCTCGCTCAACGTCCATGCCTCGCTGCTGCCCCGCTGGCGCGGCGCCGCGCCCGTCCAGCGCGCGATTCTGGCGGGCGACGCGGAGACCGGCGTCACCATCATGGCCATGGCCAAGGGGCTCGACACCGGGCCGATGCTGGCGAAGATCGCGACGCCCATCGGCTACAAGACCGCCGGCATGCTCACCGACGAGCTGGCGCACAGTGGCGCGGCCCTGATGAGGCAGGTGCTGGACAATATCGGCGCCTATCCGCCGGTGGTGCAGCCCGAGGAAGGCGTGACCTATGCCGCCAAGATCGACAAGGCGGAGGCCCGCATCGCCTTCTCCGCCGGCGCCGTGCAGGTCGAGCGGCAGGTCCGCGCCTTCAATCCGGCGCCGGGCGCCTGGTTCGAGGTGCGCGGCGAGCGCATCCGCGTGCTGAGCGCCCAT
>CBIMKI010000137.1:0-8135 GCA_966244395.1 uncultured Sphingobium sp.
ATCACGCAAGCGGGCTTACGTGGGTCGGCCGCATGAAACAAGACGCCGCGCGGCGGAACCGCACGGCGTCTCGATAAAGTTCGCCTGCGCGATCAGTAGCGATAGTGATCGGGCTTGAAGGGCCCTTCCACATTCACGCCGATATAGGCCGCCTGCTTGGGGCTGAGCTTGCTGAGCTTGACGCCCAGCTTCTCCAGGTGAAGCGCCGCCACCTTCTCGTCCAGATGCTTGGGCAGCACATAGACGTCGTTCTTGTAGTTCTCGCTCTTGGTGAAGAGTTCGATCTGCGCCAGCACCTGATTCGTGAAGCTCGACGACATGACGAAGCTGGGGTGGCCGGTCGCGCAACCCAGGTTCACCAGGCGACCCTTGGCAAGCATGATGATCTTCTTGCCGTCGGGGAACTGGACCTCGTCGACCTGCGGCTTGATCTCGGTCCACTTCATGTTGGCGAGGCCCGCGATCTGGATCTCGCTGTCGAAATGGCCGATGTTGCAGACGATCGCCATGTTCTTCATGGCGCGCATGTGGTCGACGGTGATGATGTCCTCATTGCCCGTCGCGGTGACGAAGATGTCGGCGCGGGTGGCGGCCTCGTCCATCGTCACGACCTCATAGCCTTCCATCGCGGCCTGGAGCGCGCAGATCGGGTCGATCTCCGTCACCAGCACGCGCGCGCCGCCATTGCGGAGCGAGGCGGCCGAGCCCTTGCCGACATCCCCGAAACCGGCGACGCAGGCGACCTTGCCGGCGAGCATCACGTCCGTGGCGCGGCGGATGGCGTCGACGAGGCTCTCCTTGCAGCCATAGAGATTGTCGAACTTCGACTTGGTGACGCTGTCGTTCACGTTGATCGCCGGGAAAGGCAGCTTGCCCTTCTTGGCCAGCTCATAGAGGCGGTGGACGCCGGTGGTGGTTTCTTCCGACACGCCCTTGATCGCCTCGACCGTCCTGGTGAGATAGCCCGGACGCTCCTTGAGGAAGCGGTTGAGCGTCGCGACGAAGATCTCCTCCTCCTCGTTCGAGGGCTTGAACAGCGGCTCGCCCGCCTCGACCCGCGCGCCCCAGAGCGCGAACATGGTGGCATCGCCGCCATCGTCGAGGATCATGTTCGCCGTGAGATCGCTGCCCCAGTCGAAGATGCGGATCACATAATCCCAATATTCCTCGAGCGTCTCGCCCTTGATGGCGAAGACCGGCACGCCCGACGCCGCGATGGCGGCGGCGGCATGGTCCTGCGTGGAGAAGATGTTGCACGTCGCCCAGCGGACTTCCGCGCCGAGCGCCACCAGCGTCTCGATGAGGACGGCGGTCTGGATCGTCATGTGGAGCGAGCCGGTGATGCGGGCGCCACGCAGCGGCTTGGTCGAGCCGAACTCCTCGCGCAGGGCCATGAGACCGGGCATTTCGGTCTCGGCGATCTCGATTTCCTTGCGGCCGAAATCGGCCAGGGCGATGTCCTTGATGACATAATCTTGTGCAATGGTCGCCACCAGTGCGTCTCCTTGATGAGGGATGCGGAAAATCCAGCCGCGCGACAGGGCCGCGGGCGATGAGGCGGTGCCTTATCAATCGCCGCCCTGCATGGCAAATATAAAGATTTCTTTATATGGCTCCGCCGGGTCTGCCGCGCACTCAGGCCTCGCCGCTGCTGCTCGCAAGCATGGCGGCATCGATCCCCTCGCTGGCGAAGGCGGCCGCCCAGCGCGCGTCGGGCGCGACGGAGAAGAGACGGCGTGGGCTGACGGCGGAGAGAAACCAGCCCGGCGACGCCAGCTCCCGCTCAAGCTGGCCGCCGCCCCAGCCGGCATAGCCGAGCGCGACGAGATAATGCAGCGGCCCCTGCCCCGCCCCGATGGCGCGCAATATGTCCAGCGAGCCGGTGAGCGCGAGATCCTCGGCCACCAATATGCTGTCCTGCGTCATCCAGTCCGTGCTGTGCAGGACGAAGCCCCGGCGCGGCTCCATCGGCCCGCCGACCAGCACCGGCCCGTCCGGGATCTCGCTGGGCAGGATGTCGAATGAGCCGAGCAGCTCATGCAGCGTAAGATCCTCCACCGCCTCGCCCAGCGCAATGCCGAGCGCACCATTTTCGTCATGGATGCAGATCGCTATGGCGGCATGCGCGAACCGCGCATCGGGCATGTCCGGCATGGCGAGCAGGAGCCTGCCCGCCAGCGAGTCAATTATGCTGGCCACTGTCATCGCCGATCAAGCTACCACAGCCGGGCCGCGCGGCAATGCGCAACGGCGCGGGCGCGCGCCAGGGCGAGAAAAGGGCCGGCCCAGGAGAGCGCACCCCCTTGACAGAGCGGCCGGCAGAGCCGACTTCGCACCGGCCCGGATGCACCCGGACGGACCAGATACCCCCTTAAGTTCAGGAGACCGCGATGACCATCAGCCAAGGCGACAAGCTGCCCGCCACCACGTTCGTCACGATGACCCCGAGCGGCCCCGAACAGGTCGACAGCACCGAATTCTTCAAGGGCAAGAAGGTCGCCCTCTTCTCCGTGCCCGGCGCCTTCACGCCCACCTGCTCGGCCAAGCACCTGCCGGGCTTCGTCGAGAAGGCCGAGGCGCTCAAGGCCAAGGGCATCGACGTGATCGCCTGCACCGCCGTCAACGATCCCTTCGTGATGGGCGCCTGGAGCAAGGCGGGCGGCGCGGATGAGGCCGTCACCATGCTCGCGGACGGCAACGGCACCTTCGCCAGCGCCATCGGCCTCACCATGGACGGCAGCAAGTTCGGCCTCGGCACGCGCGGCCAGCGCTTCTCGATGATCGTGAACGACGGCGTGGTCGAAACGCTGAACGTGGAAGCGCCCGGCGAGTTCAAGGTGTCGTCCGCCGAGCACATGCTCGAACAGCTCTGACGTCTCGATACCGTCAAAACAGGCTGCGAAGAGGGGGCGACGACGCCCCCTTTTTTGCGCACATTGGCGGCCGAGACGACTCCGCTTCTCCACGAAGGACCGCGCCATCATGGGCAAGCCAAGCAGCTTCGAGATCATCGCCCGGCTCCAGACCCTCTATGACGAGGCGGTGACGGCACTGAGCGACGCGATGGCCGACTATGCCGCGACGGGACGGACGCCAGGGCCGGACGCGATCGCGCAGCGGCGTTTCTGCTATCCCAGCCTCGGCATCGACTATCACGCGCCAAGCGGCGATCCGGGCGCGCGGCGATCCTTCGCGCGGCTGACCCGGCCGGGCCGCTACACCATAACGATCACGCGCCCCGCGATGTTCGCGGACTATCTCGCCGGGCAGCTCGACCTGCTGCTCAGCGACTATGACGTCGACGTGACGGTGAGCCGCAGCGACCAGCAGATACCCTTCCCCTATGTGCTGGACATGCTGCCCTCCAGCGCGCTCGCCAGCATCCCGCCATCGGAGCTGGCACGGCATTTCCCCTCGACCGAGCTGGCCGAGATCGGCGACGAAGTGGCCGACGGGCTGTTCCTGCCCGGCCCTGACGGAGAGCGGCCCCTGGCGCTGTTCGACGGACTGCGCACCGACTTCAGCCTCGCGCGGCTGCGGCACTATACCGGCACGCCGCCCGAACATGTGCAGCGCTACATCCTCTTCACCAACTATCATCGCTATGTGGACGAGTTCGTCCGCTGGGGCTGCGCGGAACTCAAACGGCCCGGCACGCGCTTCACCGCGCTCTCGGGCGCGGGCGGCGTGGAAGTGACGGCGGATACGGCCAATGCGGAAAGCGCGATCGCCGACAGCGCCTGGCGCCGTCACCAGATGCCCGCCTATCACATGATCGCGCCGGACCGCAGCGGCATCACGCTGGTCAATATCGGCGTGGGGCCGTCCAACGCCAAGACGATCTGCGACCATCTGGCGGTACTGCGGCCCGAGGCCTGGCTGATGATCGGCCATTGCGGCGGCCTGCGCCCCAGCCAGCGCATCGGCGACTATGTGCTCGCCCACGCCTATCTGCGCGACGACCATGTGCTGGATTCGATGCTGCCTCCGGAGATCCCGGTGCCGGCCATCGCCGAGGTGCAGGTGGCGATGGCGGAAGCGGCCGAGCATGTGCTGGGCGGCGACATCCGCCGGCGGCTGCGCACGGGCACCATCGTCACCACCGACGATCGCAACTGGGAGCTGCGCTACTCGCACTCGGCGCTGCGCTTCTCGCTCTCGCGCGCGGTCGGCGTGGACATGGAGAGCGCGACCATCGCGGCGCAGGGCTATCGCTTCCGCGTGCCTTATGGGACATTGCTCTGCGTGTCCGACAAGCCGATCCATGGCGAGCTGAAGTTGCCCGGCCAGGCCAACCGCTTCTACGAGGAAGCGATTGCGGGGCATCTGGCGATAGGCCTGGAGACCTGCGAGCGGTTAAGAGAGCAAGGCGACCGGCTGCACAGCCGCAAGCTGCGGGCATTCAACGAGCCGCCGTTTCGGTGACGCGCTTCGGTGTTCCTGTGAAGGCAGGAGCACTGGTTGCTGCTTCGAGCGTTTAAACGTCAGCCGGCGAGCAGGGCCATTGCGACCATCCAGCCGGGCATGGCGGCGAGGCAGAGGAACGTACCGAGCGGCACGCGGGTCTGCGCGTCGAGCGCTTCCCCGCGCGCGCGCAGGAGGAGAGCCCAGAGCAACGCGGCGGCGCTGGCGGTGAGGAGAATGAACGGCAGGGCCTGCCAGCCGGTCCAGGCGCCGATGGCGCCGAGCAGCTTGGCATCGCCCAGCCCCAGCCCCTCGCGGCCGCGCAGGCCCCGATAGGCCAGAGCGAGCAGGAAAAGCAGGCCCGCACCCGCCACCGCGCCGATGACGCGGTCCGCGAAGGCGGCGGGCAGCACCCAGTCCCCCAGCGTGAGACCGAGCGCGGCGAGCGGCAGGGTGAGCGCGTCGGGCAACCAGAGATGGCGCGCGTCGAGTACCGCGAGCGTCAGCAGCAGCCAGCCGGCGATGGCGAGGAGCAAGGCCGGCAAGGGCGCGAAGGCATAAGCGCAGAGCCCGCCGATCAGGGCGGCACCGACTTCGATGCCGGGATGGACGCGATCGATCGCGGCGCCGCAGGTGCGGCACCGGCCCCGCGCCACGATCCAGCCGAGCAGGGGCACGAGATCGAGCAAGCCCAGAACCCGGCCGCAACCGTCGCAGCGCGACCGCCCCGCGACCACGGACAGGCCCCGCGGCCAGCGCGAGACGATGGTGGCAAGGAAGCTGCCAATGATGAGGCCGATGCCCGCGCCGATCAGCAGCCGGACCGGATCGCTCATCGCACCGACGGCAAGCGGGCTCACAGACTGCCGGCGATGCGCAGCACCTGCTCGCCGCCCACGGGCTGGAAACCGGCAATGGCAAGGGCAGGATCGGCCGAGCGCACGCGCATCGTCGCCTCATAGCCGCCATCGGCGCGGATGCGCAGCTCCAGCCGCTCCTGGCCGGACTGGCTCGCGAGCGGCAGCAACAGCGCCGCGCCCTCGCAGCGGGCATCGCCGGCAAGGCCATTGGCGAGTTCAAGGCCCGCAATAACCGGCGCGACACGCAGCCGCACGCGGCCCTCCGCCTTGGTACAAAGGCCGCCGGAGAAACGGGCGGAGAATTGCTCGAACTCGGCGCGCGTGACCGGCAGCGGCGCGAAGGTGGCGCCGAGCGGCACATTGGCCGTGACACGCTCGACACCGCGCATAGCGGGGCCGACGAGCAGCGCGCCGACGAAATCGTCCGGCCGGCCGTTGACGCGCAGCAGATCGACCTGCGCCTGGCCGATGAGAAGATGGAACGGATCGAGCAGGACATTGACGGTGCCGAGGCGGATGCCGCCCACCGTCAGCTCCTCCGCAACGCCCCACCAGACGGGGCCGCGCAGCGAACGGGCCGATACGCCCATGTCCTTGAGCCCGAAGAGGCTGAATGCCATCGAGAGGGGAAAAGCGAGGATGAGGCCGATGACGAGGGCGAGGATGGCGAGCAGCTTCGCACGCCGGCTGCGCAGCAGGCTTTTCATGGCATGCGCTCCTGGAACACGGCCTGCATGGCCACGGTGCCGTCCGTCGCGCCGGGAACGATACTGATCGTCTGGATGCCGATACCGGCCGCCTCCACTTGCGAAAGCCAGGCCAGCAATGCCTCGGACCGGGCCGAAGCGATGCTGACCGACATGCGCCCGGCGCCCTGATTGCCCACGCGATCCAGGCTGAAGCCGGCCTCGGCCGCGCTCTGGGCGACGAGCTGCTCCATGGGCGTGCGCGCGCCGCCAGCGGCGGGGGCCGGCATGGCCTTCAGCGCCTCGACACGCGAGCGCACTTCGCCATAACGGTCCAGCGCCGCGCCCTGCCGCGCCCAGCCCGCGTCGAGTCCGCTCGTGACGGGACGCCAGACGCCGAGCCACAGGAAGACGATGAATATGGCGACGCCCAGCACGCCCATCAGGGCGCGCTCGCTCCTGCTGTGCCCGTGCCACCAGTTCTTGAGATTGTCGATCATCAGCGCACCACCACGATATCGGCCAGCAGGCGGCCGCTTTGCTGCTGCACGGCATTGGCGCCGATGCGCCAGCCGGCATCCTGCAAGGCCAGCAGCACCACATTGATGTCCTCGGACCGGGCGGCGGCGAGCTGTATGCGCAACGATCCGTCCGCCGACTGGTTGGCACTGGCGAGGCTGACGGCGGGCGCGCCGCGCATCGCGCTCATCACCGCCGCCATGGCGCCCGTGAAGCCGCCATTGCCGCCGCGCAGGGCGAAGCGCGCCGCGACCTTGGCCTGCGCATCAGCCGCGTCCGTCACGGAAGGATCGAGCGTGCGCGCCAGTTCGACGGTCTGCGCGTCGAGCCGCGACGCCTCGATATTGAGGCGGGCGATGCGGACCAGCGAAACCAGAAGCGCGACGAGCAGGATGAGGCCGATGAGCAGCGCCACGCGCTTCAGCCGCGCCGGATCGAGCAGGCGGGGCGGCCGCGCGGCGAAGGGGCCGCTGCGCAGGTCGAGCGGCGGGACCTCCAGCGCTTCACGCAGCATGTCGTCGACGGAAGGCTCGGTGAGGTCCGTGACCGGCTCGCGGCCCATGAGGAGCGGCGCCACGGCCTCCCCGGCATCGAAGGCGGTATCGACGCCGCGCACCACCTCGCACGGGCCGACCTGGCCGCGCATGAAGCCGCTCGTCGGCGCGGGCAGCATGAGCGCGGCGGGCACGATGCTCGCATTGGGCATGCCGCGCTGCGTGCACCAGTCGATCCAGTGCGCCATGGCGCTCTCGCTGGTCACGGCGACGACATGCGGCGCCTCGGGCGTCTCGGCCGGCATGACGGCGGCATGGAGCCCCGCACCGCCGCCGACGCTCGCCTCCAGCGCCATGATCCGCGCGGCCTGCGCACCCTGCCGGGCGGTCATCTCCGGGCAGGCGATCCAGTGCAGCGTGCTCGCGTGCGGCGGCAGGACGAGCATGGCGCGCCCGTCGATCGGCCCCTCCTCCGCCTCGGCGGCATGGCGCCAGCCCTCGCCGGTGCCACGCTGGACGATGTAGCCGTCCACCACGCGCAGCCAGTGCGGCGGCGCCTCGTGCTCGGCATCGGGCAGGATGATATAGTCGCAACGCATCGTCTAGTCGCCGTCCCCGCTCCATTGCCTGCGCACCACGCGCACGGGCGTGATGGCGGCGTCGTAAAGCACTGTATCTTCCAACATGTCCCCTCCGAGATCGACCGAGAGGACGACTTCGAACCAGCGGCTCTTCTGCTGAACCTGCTGCGTGACAAGCTCCGGCAGGCCGAGCCCCGCGAGCGGTCCCTGCGCCCAGAACGCCTCAAGGCTGCCATAGCCGCCCGCGGGACGCCGCGCCAGCAGTTGCCGCGCATCCTCGATGCCAAGCCGGTCGGGCGCCAGCATGGCGAGCAGCACGGCCTGATCGGGCAGGAGCGTGTTCGCGTTGATGGGCGAGAGCGTGGTGCCGGGCAACGTGCAGACCCATGGGCGCACGCGGCGGTAGATCTCCGGCGTCACGGCATTCACCATGCGCAATTCGCTGGGGTCCGCCATGAGCGCGCCAGCGGTGCGATAGGCCGGGATGAAGCCGAGATAGAAATCATCCTCCGCGCCGCCGGGGCCGGGCAGATTGTCCGTATCGATCCAGTCCGCGGCGGAAACCGCGATCTGCTCCGCTACGGCCCGGTC
>CBIMKI010000138.1:0-8058 GCA_966244395.1 uncultured Sphingobium sp.
CCAGGTGGAACGTTTGCGCGCCCGCTTTCACGCCGAGCAGGCGGAATGGCTCGAGCGGCAGTGCGGACGCATGGCGCAATGCGTGCGCATCGCGGACGGGACGATCGTGCCGGTGGAGGGCCGGGCGGTGCGGATCGTCGCCACGGGCACGCCGGGCCGGCACATCGCGCTCGAAGAGGATGTGATGATCGTGGGCGGCCCAACCGCCCATGCCGGTGCGCGCGCGATGCGCTGGCTGCGGCAACGGGCGCTCGACGTACTGACGGCGGAGACCCGGGCCCTGGCGGCGGCGCATCGCCTGCCACTCGGCCCGGTCTCGATCGGCGATCCGCGCTCACGCTGGGGGAGTTGCGCGTCGAGCGGCGCCATCCGCTATAGCTGGCGGCTGATCCTCGCGCCGCCGCACGTTCGGCAGGCGACGGTCGCACATGAGGTCGCGCATCTGCGGCACATGCACCATGGGCCGGAATTTCATGCGCTGGTGCGCGCCATCTCGCCGGCCGATCCGGATGCGGCCCGCGCCTGGCTGCGGCGCGAAGGGGCGGGGTTGCATCGCTACACGCTTTAGGGAGCGGTGACGGTCGCGGTGCCGACGCGCGCGATGCTGAGCATCACCGCCATGTGCTCCTGCCTGCGCAGAAGCACATGGCTGTTTTAAATCCTGCGCTGCCTAATTGGCCGGCTGGCGCGGTGGGGCGGGTTCCTGGCGCGGGGTGCGGCCGAGGACGGAGTCGATCCAGCGCTGATCGATGCGTTGGGGCGCCTCGCCTTCGCTGGTGCCGTCGCTGGCGGGCGGGCGCGTGCCGTCCTGGGGCTCGGGCACGTCGAGGGGCATGCCGTTCTCGTCGACCATCATGCCGTCGCTGGGCGCGCCATAGGCCTCCTCGTCCGGCTCGAGCTGCCATTCGGGCAGAGTGACGCCGGTGTCGAATTGCTCCACGGGGCGTTTGGCGACCGCGACCTTCATATAATCGGCAAAGGCGCGCGCGGGCGCGCGGCCGCCCGCCAGTCCGCCCACGGCCTTCTGGTCGTCCCGGCCCATCCAGACGCCCGTGGTGAGGCCACTGGAGAAGCCGATGAACCAGCCGTCCTTGTTGCTGCTGGTCGTGCCGGTCTTGCCCGCCACCGGGCGGCCGATCTGCGCATTGCGGCCCGTGCCGGTATTGACCGCCGTCTGCATGAGATCAGTCATGCCCGCCGCGACCCATGGGGCGATCTGCACGCGGCTCGTATCGTCCTCATGCTCATAGAGCAGGTCGCCATCCGCGGTCGTCACCTTGAGAATGCCGTAAGGCTCCACCGCGACGCCCTTGCGCGCCACGGTCGCGAAGGCGCGGGTCATATCGATGAGGCGCACATCCGATGTGCCGAGCACCATGGAGGGGAACGTGTTGATCGTGGTCGAGATACCGAGGCGCCGGGCCATGCTGGCGATGTTCGAGAAACCCACTTCCATGCCGAGCTTGGCGGCAATGGTGTTGACCGAATAGGCAAAGGCCGTGCGCACGTCGATATCGCCCACGAACTTGCGATTGTCGTTGCGCGGGCTCCAGCCGTCGATGGTGACGGGGCCGTCATTGACGGCCGTTTCCGGCGTGTAGCCCGCCTCCAGCGCGGTCAGATAGACGAAGAGCTTGAAGGCCGAGCCGGGCTGCCGCTCGGCGGTCGTCGCACGATTATAGTTGGAGGTCACATAATCGAGCCCGCCGACCATGGCCCGCACCGCGCCGTCCCGATCCAGGCTGACGAGTGCGCCCTGGAGCCCGCCGGGCGCGTGGGCGCGGAGTGCGGCGACGGCGGCGCGCTGGAGCCGCAGGTCGATGGTGGTGTAGACGTCGAGCGGCTGATCGCGCTCGTCCACCAGATTCTGGAGCTGCGGCAGCACCCAGTCGGTGAAGTAGCGGACGCTGTCCTGCACCTTGTCCGGCGCCATCCTGACCGCAGCGAGATCGACCGCGGCATGCTCGGCGCGCGAGATCACTTCGTTTTCCAGCATGAGATCCAGCACCACACCGGCGCGGCCGCGCGCGGCATCGACATCGGCAGTGGGCGAATAGCTCGACGGGGCCTTGAGCATGCCGGCGATGACGGCCGCCTCGGCAATGCTGAGATTGGTGCCGGGATGATTGAAGAACTTGCGGCTGGCCGCGTCCACGCCATAAGCGCCGCCGCCGAAATACATCTTGTTGAGATAAAGCTCCAGGATCTGGCGCTTGCTGAACTTGCGCTCCATCGCCAGCGCCAGGATGATCTCCCGCACCTTGCGCCCCGCCGAGTAGCTGTTGTTGAGGAAGACGTTGCGCGCGAGCTGCTGCGTGATCGTCGAGGCGCCCTCGATGCGCCGGCCCGTGCCGCGCCGCTCGAAGGCGCGCCAGGCGCCGCGCACAATGCCCAGCGGGTCGACGCCGGGATGCATATAGTAGCGCTTGTCCTCCACCGAGACGAGCGCATCCACCATCACCTCGGGAATCTGATTGTAGGTCAGCCAGCGGCCATAGCTCGGCCCCATGGAGACGATGACCGTGCCGTCATTGGCATGGACGCGAATCATCTGCCCGTTGGGCGAGCTTTGCAGCGAATCGAAGCTGGGCAGCGACTGCATGGCTATGACCACCGCCACGACGAGGGCCAGCAAGCCGCCGAGCGCGCCGAAGACACCGATCTTGAGAAGGCGGACGGTCCAGAGGCGCAGCCTGCTCACCGACTTCGTTTTCGCCATGTATCTGCCTGTCAGCCCCCGCGAACCCGCACTGCGCCCACTAAGCGCCCGCCATGTTTACGGCCGCTGAATGAGGATGCGTCGGCCTAGCGTCTAGTCCTGCTCGGGCTCGAAGTCGAGCGCGGCGCTGTTGATGCAGTAGCGCAGGCCCGTGGGGCCGGGCCCATCCGGAAAGACATGACCCAGATGCCCCTCGCAGCGCGCGCAGCGCACCTCGACGCGGCGCATGCCGTGGCTGGTGTCCGCCACCTCGCCGACAACCTCGTCCTCGACCGGCGCGGTGAAGCTCGGCCAGCCCGAACCGCTGTCATATTTGGTCTGCGAGGCGAAGAGCGGCAGGCCGCAGCCGGCGCAATGATAGAGGCCGCTCGCCTTGTTGCCGTTATATTCACCAGTGAAGGCCCGCTCGGTGCCGTGCTCGCGCAGGATGCGATATCGCTCCGGGGTCAGGCGCTCGCGCCATTCCGCGTCGCTGAGGTTCATCTTGTCCATAAGCGAAATATCGGGTGCGAGGGGGCGATCGTCAATGTCCCCGCGCCCGCCCGGTTGGCGGGACGGGCAAAGCGCGATAGGGCGCGGCGATGATCCGTCTTTCCGGCCTCACGCTTCCGCTCGACCATGCACCCGAAGCCATGGCGCCCGCCATCTGTGCGCGGCTGGGCATCGCACCCGAGGACCTGCTGCGCTTCGAGGTCGTTCGGCGCGGCAATGACGCTCGCCGGAAAAGCGCGATCCTGCTGGTCTATACGGTGGACGTCGCGCTGCGCGACGAGGCGGAGCTGCTCGCCCGCTTCGAGGCGGATCATGACGTGCGCGCCCGGCCGGACACGGACTATCGCTTCGTCGCGACGGCGCCGGAGGGCTGGTCGGGCCTGCGCCCGGTGGTGGTCGGCGCGGGACCCTGCGGGCTGCTTGCGGGACTCCTCCTTGCCCAGATGGGCTTCCGGCCGATCATCCTGGAGCGCGGCAAGGTGGTGCGCGAGCGGACCAAGGACACCTGGGGCCTGTGGCGCCGGTCAATGCTGAACCCGGACAGCAACGTCCAGTTCGGCGAAGGCGGCGCGGGCACCTTCTCGGACGGCAAGCTCTATTGCCGCATCAAGGACCCCCGCTTCCTGGGCCGCAAGGTGCTGGAGGAGTTCGTGAAGGCGGGCGCGCCCGAGGACATATTGACCGAGGCGCATCCGCACATCGGCACCTTCCGGCTCGTCACCATGGTCGAGAGCATCCGCAGGACCATCGAGGCACTGGGCGGCGAATATCGCTGGCAGACGCGGGTGGACGACATCGAGCTGGATGAACCGGGCAATGGCCGCAAGCGGCTGCGCGGGCTGCACCTTTCGGACGGCAGCTTCCTGGAGGCCGATCATGTTATCCTCGCCGTGGGCCACAGCGCGCGGCCGACCTTCGAGATGCTGCACCGGCGCGGCGTCCATATCGAGGCCAAGCCGTTTGCCATCGGGGTGCGCATCGAGCATCCGCAAAGCTGGATCGACGAAGCGCGCTACGGGCGTTGCGCCAAGCACCCAATCCTGGGCGCAGCGGCCTACAGCCTCGTCCATCACGCCGCGAACGGGCGGACGGTCTACAGCTTCTGCATGTGCCCGGGCGGACGCGTGGTCGCAGCGACGTCCGAGGAAGGGCGCGTCGTCACCAACGGCATGAGCCAATATTCGCGCGCGGAGTTCAATGCCAATAGCGGCCTCGTCGTCGCCATCGAGCCCGAGCGCGACTATCCCGGCGGGCCGCTGGCGGGCATCGACCTGCAGCGCCACTGGGAGAGCCTGGCCTATGTGGCGGGCGGATCGGATTATTCGGCGCCGGGGCAGACGGTGGGCGACTTCCTCGCCGGGCGCCCCTCGACCGCGCTCGGCAGCGTGACGCCGAGCTACAGGCCGGGCGTCACCATGACCGACCTCTCGCAATGTCTGCCGGACTATGTGCTGGAGAGCTTCCGCGAGGCGATCCCCGCCTTCGGCCGGCAGATCCGCAACTACGACCATCCCGACGTGGTGATGACCGGCGTGGAGACGCGCACCAGCTCACCCATTCGCATCACGCGCGGCAGGGATTTTCAGAGCCTCAATGTCGAGCGTTTGTTCCCCGGCGGGGAGGGCGCGGGCTATGCGGGCGGCATTCTCTCCGCGGCGATCGACGGGATCAAGCTGGCAGAGGCAGTGGCGAGGAGCATCGTGGAAGGGCGGTAGTCTCCCTTTCATCGCGCGTCATGCCGGCGAAGGCCGGGATCCATCCGGGATGGTGCTGTGGACCCCGGCCTTCGCCGGGGTGACGGCTTGAAGTGTGGCGAAGGACGCATCCTGACACACAATCCAAACGCAAGGATCTGTGCGTGACGCCCTGTGCTCCTGCCATCGCAGGAGCACTGCTCGGCTTGTGCCGCAGCGGCAGGTCGGAAGCGCAAGACCTGAGCGCGTGCCGCTCAGCGGCCGCGCGAGGCCATGTGGGCGACGGCGAAGAGTTCGCGCGCCATCACGGTCTCGCCCACGCCGCGCGCGAGGCGGCCTGTGCGTTCGGCCTCGGCGAGACGCTGGATGGCGCGGGAGAGCGCCTCTGCGTTCCAGCGGCGGGCCAGATCCTCATTGTCACGCCCGCCGCTCCAGCCGACGCCCGCCTGAGCCTGGGCGAGCTGGACGGCGCGGGAAAGCGTGAGGCGCAGCAGTCCGGCGAGCGAGCCGCCATTTTGCCGCAGCCGCGCCATCTCATGCTCGGCGCTGCGCACATTACCCGAGAGGACGACGCCGGCCGCCTTGAACAGATGCTGCTCGCCGCCCTCGGCCGCGAGCGCATCCAGGGCTTCGGCGGTCGCTTCCTTCGGCGTGGCGGGCGAGGCATCGAGATAGAGGGCGAGCTTGTCGATCTCGCTCGACAGAAGGCCGCGCTCACCGCTCGACAGGGTGACCAGCCGCCGGGCGAGGTCGGAGGAGAGAACCAGCCCTTGCTCGCGGGCCATGGCAAGCGCCGCCTGCTCGCCGCTGCGCGCATCCAGCGCGTAGCTGACGATGCAAAGCACGTCGGGATGTTTCTCCAGCAGGCCCAGAAGCTTGCTGTTCTTGCGCAGATTGCCGGCAACCAGCACCACCGGATCGCCCGAGACGCCGCCGGCGATCAGCGCCTCCACGGCCGGCAGGCTCTCGTCACCCACGCCCTGCACGCGCACCCAGCGCCGGTCGCCGAACATGGAGATGGCGCAGGCCTCGTCCGACAGGCGCGCGGGATCGCTGCGCAAGGTGGCGCCATCCAGGTCGACACGCTCGGCTCCCCCGCCCATGCCACGCCCGAAGCGCGCGGCGAGCGCGTCGCTTCCCGCTTCGTCGGGGCCGTAGAGCAGATAGAGGCGGTAGCGCGGATCGGGCGTGTCGAGCGCGCGGAGCGCATCGGCACTGTCGCCCTTCAGCATCATCGCCGCGTGCCTGTGGCGACTCGGGCGATGATACGGTCGGCGATGATCTGGGTCAGGCGCTCCAGCGCGCTGTTCTCGGCTGCCACGGTCGCATAGTCGCTGCTCGCGACGTCGATGCCCGCGTCCCAGGAGGAGGTCTCGTCCAGCAAGGTCTTCTGGCTACCCATGTCGACGAGCTGATAGCGCGCCCGCAGCGTGCGCCGCTCGCGCGTGACGCTGTCGTCGGCGCGCACGCCCAGCCCCTCGATGCGATCGTCGAGCCGGATGCGCAGCGAATAACGCGGGCTCGCATCGCCCATCGCCGCCAGCCGCTCGGTCAGCGCATTTTGCAGGAGCCAGCCGGCGCGCCCTTCTATGGGTTCGACCTGCACGGCCGCGAGCGCCTGTGCCGCCGCGCTCCGCGCGCCGCCGGAATAGACCGGGCGAAGGCCGCAACCCGCCAGCATCATCGCGCAGGCGACAAGCGCAAGGGCGGCGGCCCGCCGCATCAGATGACCAGATTGACCAGGCGGTCGGGCACCACGATCACTTTCCTGGGGCTCGCACCATTGAGCTGGCGCGCGACATTGGGCGCGGCGAGCGCGAGGCTCTCCAGCGTTGCCTTGTCCGTGCCCTTGGCGACGGTGATCGTATCCCTGAGCTTGCCCATCACCTGCACGGCGATGGTCACTTCATCGTCGACGAGCAAGGCCGGATCGACGGACGGCCAGCTGGCGTCGGCGATCAGGCCGTCATGCCCCATCTCGGCCCAGGCTTCCTCGGCGAGATGCGGCGTCATCGGCGCCACCAGCAGCGGCAGCGTGCGGATGGCGGCAGTGCGGCTGGCAGACGGCGCGGCCTTCTCCACGGCGTTGGTAAGCTCATAGAGCTTGGCCACCGCCTTGTTGAAGCTGAGCGCCTCGATGTCCTTCGCCACGCTATCGATGGTCTGATGCAGCTTACGGTCGAGGGCCTTGTCCTCGCCGGTCGCATTCTCGTCAGCCTGGCCGAAGAGGCGATAGAGGCGATTGACGAAGCGCCACGAGCCTTCGATGCCCGCGTCGCTCCAGGCCAGGTCGCGCTCGGGCGGACTATCCGACAGCATGAACCAGCGCACCGCATCGGCACCGAAACGCTCGATGATCTCGTCCGGATCCACGACATTCTTCTTGGACTTGGACATCTTGATGACGCGGCCGACCTCGACCGGTGCGCGGTCCGCGATCAGCACGGCACCCTGCGCGTCCCGCTCGATCTCGTCGGGACTGAAATAGAGCGGAGGCAGGCCCTCGCCCTGACTGCGCGAATAGGTCTCGTGCGTCACCATGCCCTGCGTGAACAGGCCCGTGAACGGCTCGGCCACGCCGATCTTGCCGATATGCTGGAGCGCGCGCGTCCAGAAGCGGGCATAGAGCAAGTGCAGGATCGCATGCTCGATGCCGCCGATATACTGGCCGACCGGAAGCCAGCTCTCCGCCTCCTCGCGCTCGAACGGCTTGTCCTTCGGCTGGCTGGCGAAGCGGATGAAATACCAGCTTGAATCAACGAAGGTATCGAGCGTGTCGGTCTCGCGCCGGGCGGGCTTGCCGCAGGCGGGGCAATCGACATGCTTCCATGTCGGGTGGCGATCGAGCGGATTGCCGGGGACGTCGAAGGTCACGTCGTCGGGCAGCACCACCGGGAGCTGGTCCTTGGGGACCGGCACCACGCCGCAGCTTTCGCAATGGATGATGGGGATGGGCGTGCCCCAGTAACGCTGGCGCGAGACACCCCAGTCGCGCAGGCGCCACACGGTCGTGCCCGTGCCCCAGCCTTCCGCCTCGGCACGGCGGATGACCTCGGCCTTGGCGGCCTCCACTTCCAGCCCATCCAGGAAGCGCGAATGGACGAGACGACCGGGTCCGGTATAGGCCTCGTCGCCGATCGGTGCGTCTTCCTC
>CBIMKI010000139.1:0-8047 GCA_966244395.1 uncultured Sphingobium sp.
CATCTGCCGCCGGGCCGAGCGCGCGGCCATCGGCGCGGCCCGCGCGGCTCCGGTCAATCCGGCCGCGCTCGCTTATCTCAATCGGCTGTCCGACCTGCTGTTCGTCATGGCGCGCGCCGTCAATGCGGGCGCGGCGGGCGACATTCTCTGGGTGCCGGGGGCCCGGCGCGGCGGCTAGGCTCAGGCGCAGCGCACGCGGCGGAAGCCGTCCAGCGTCAGTGTCTTCCCGTCCTTCGAGAGCAGCAGGCGGCTCGCCCGCGTCCAGCGTTCGCCTTCGCCCTCATAATCGGCCGAGATGCGGATGTCGTCGGGTCGCGTGAAGCTGATGTCGGTCACCTTGGCCTGGCTCTCGTAGAAGAGCAGCGCGTCGGCGCGCACGGTGAGGCGCGTCATGTCGCCCGGCTTGCCGCAGTCGGCGGCGGCCTGCGACCACTCTCCCTGGAAGCCGGCCGGTATGATGTGCGCGGGCGCATCTCCCTGTGCGCGCGAGAGCTTCACCTCGCCCATGGGTTCAAGCTCGGAATGCGCGATGAGCCAGGGCATCTGGCCCGCCTCGCCATTCTGGCCCCTGGGGTTCCGGGCGAGGGTCATCATGCCGTAGAGATTGAAGGGCTTTCCGCTGTCGCGCCTGCGGCCATACATCTGCACGGGCACGCGCGCCGTTTGCGTGCCGCCCGCCTCGGGCCGGCCGACCAGCACATGGATTTCCGAATAGCGCCGATAGTCCGCGACGAACTGCTCTTCCGTCATACCGCTCTGTTTCCCGCCATCGGCCCAGAAGCGCCAGGCATCGCCATAGCGCCCGTCCGCGAGGGCAAAGCCCCACATCTCGATGGTCGCGCCGGAGGCCGCGACGCTGGCCGGGTCCTTCATGGCGCCTTCGTCGAGCGGACGGCGGTCGTCGGGCAGGCCGCCCGGCTCGCCCGGCGCCGGCGGGATGAGCACGGCCTCCGCGCCATTGGCCGCATTGCCGAGCCTCGGCGCGCCGAAGACATTGCCTGCTTCATTGTCGCCGCTTGCATCCTGGGTCTCGTTCCCTTCCGGCGGGCCGCTGCATGCCGCCAGCAGGGAAAGTCCCACCAGGGTGATCCATTGTCCCTTGATGCCGATGGCCATGGCCTGTCTCCTCAATCGGTCGAGAGCAGACAACGATTGTCCCCAGCGGAGAGTTTCCGGAGATGGTGAGCGTCCCCGCAAGCATGGGCATCCTGCCGTGCCCGCCGCTAAAGGTCCGGTTGGCGCCCGCCAAGCAGGAAGCGCTGGCGCATGGCTGGCCGATGCGTCATAGGCGCCGCCTGTTTTCACGCCGCACGTGCCTTTGCTTTCCCGGATCATCCATGGTCAGACTCTTTTCGGAACATATCGCGACGCTCCGGCGGCAGGCGGCGCTCGGCCACCAGGGCTGGGCACGCGGCGCGCTCGGCGCCGCCATCGGCATCGCAGTCGCGAGCCTGCTGGGCGCGCTGCTGCTGGGGAGCGACAATGCGGCTCTGCCTTGGCTCGTCGCGCCCATCGGCGCATCGGCGGTGCTGGTCTTCGCCGTCCCCGCCAGCCCGCTGGCGCAGCCCTGGCCCGTCATCGGCGGCAGCATTCTCTCCTCCGTCATCGGCATCGGCGCGGGGCATCTGCTCGGCTCGCTGTGGCTCGGTGCCAGCCTGGCCGTGGGCCTTTCCATTGCGGTGATGACTCTTGCGCGCTGCCTGCATCCGCCGGGCGGCGCCTGCGCCTTGCTCTGCGCGCTCGGCGCTGCCGGGCCGGAAGCCTGGGGCTGGGAGCATCTGCTGCCGGTGACGGCCAATGTCCTGGCCCTCGCCGCCGCAGGCTGGGCCTACAATAATCTCACCGGCCATAGCTGGCCGCACCATGCCGTGCGCCCGCCGCAGCCGGCCGTGCCCTTCATCCGCTATACCCATGAGGACATCGAGGCCGTGCTCGACGAGGGGGAGGAAATGCTGGACGTCGATGTCGACGAGCTGGACGCGCTGTTCCGCGCGGTCGAGCAGCGCGTGATCGAGCGGCAGGCGCGCGAGATCGCCGCCGCGCGCAAGCCGGCCCGGCGCGCATTTGCGCCTCCGCCGGGCCATGCTATGAGCCGCACATCCTTGGAAGATGCAGGACCGAACCGCGATGAATGACCTCACGCAGACGCCCGAGATGCTCATCGGCACCATGGGCGCACGGGCCCGCGCCGCGGCGGTGACGCTGGCCGGCGCATCCAGCGAGGCGAAGGCGGCGGCGCTGATCGCGGCGGCCGAGTCGCTGCGCGGCGCGGCGGCAAAGATCATCCTCGCCAATCGCCTGGACATGGATCGCGGCGCGGCCAACGGGCTGACGGCGGCCATGCTGGACCGGCTGCGGCTGGACGAGGGGCGGATCGCGGGCATTGCCGATGCTGTGGAGCAGGTGGCGAAGCTGGACGATCCGGTCGGCCGGATCATCGACGAGAGCGTGCGGCCTAACGGCATGAAGCTCCAGCGCGTGCGCGTCCCGCTGGGCGTCATCGGCATCATCTATGAGAGCCGGCCCAATGTGACGGCGGATGCGGCCGCGCTCGGCCTGCGTTCGGGCAATGCCGTCATCCTGCGCGGCGGATCGGAAGCGGTGGAGAGCAATCGCGCCATCCATGCCGCCATGGTGGCCGGCATCGCGCAGTCGGGCTTGCCGGCTGACGCCGTGCAGCTCGTGCCCAGCACGGATCGCGCGCTGGTCGGCGCCATGCTGCGCGCCGTGGGCCTCATCGACATCATCGTGCCGCGCGGCGGCAAGAGTCTCGTCGCGCGCGTGCAGGAAGAGGCGCGGGTCCCCGTGCTCGCGCATCTGGACGGCATCTGCCATAGCTACATCCACGCCAGCGCCGATCCCGCCATGGCGCGCGAGATCGTGCTCAATGCCAAGATGCGCCGCACCGGCATCTGCGGCGCGATGGAGACGCTGCTGATCGACAAGGCCTTCCCGCAGGCGGAGATGCTCGTCTCGGCGCTGCTGGACGCACGCTGCGAAGTGCGCGGCGACGCGGCCGTCAAGGCGCTCGACGACCGCGTCGAACCCGTGCAGCCCGCCGACTGGGACACGGAATATCTCGACAGCATCGTCTCCGCCCGCTTCGTGGACGGCGTCGATGAGGCGCTGGCGCACATCGCCGCGCATGGCAGCCATCATACCGATGCGATCGTCACGGACGATGCCGCCGCCGCCGAGCATTTCCTGCAAGCCTGCGACAGTGCCATCGTGATGTGGAACGCCTCCAGCCAGTTCGCCGATGGCGGCGAGTTCGGCCTGGGCGCGGAGATCGGCATCTCCACCGGCCGCATGCACGCACGCGGTCCGGTCGCGCTGGAAGGGCTGACCACCTACAAGTGGATCGTGCGGGGCACCGGCCAGACCCGCCCCTGAGCGGCGGCGCGAAATTGCGGCAGGATCGGACGCCCCTTCTGTCGTCCGGACTGATGCTGGATTGCGGGCGAGCGCTGCCTGGAGCGTCCCGATGATGCGCTCCTGCGAGGGCAGGGCACATCGCCCTCATATCCCGAATGACCGGTTGTTGGAGTTTTCCGATAATGTGCTGCTGCTTGCGCAAGCGTACTGTGGGCGTCGAAGCACGATCATGTGGATTGCGACGGGGATCTCCTGAAAGGCGCGGTCTTCGTAACGCGACCCCGAACCCCGCCGCACGGCCGGTCCCGTTCGCGCCACCACTCGCCCAGTGAAGCCGCGCGGGCGGTTTCCCTCCCGCGGGGGAACCGGGCAGGGCTTCGTCATTTGCACGCGCGTCATGCTTCGGCCAGAACGGGGCGAACGGACCAGGAGACATTGATGGACAAGAGGCTTCACGACCGGATCGGACTCGCGCGTCACATCGTGTCGGTCGGCTGCCTTGCCGTGCTGGCGGCATGTCAGGCGATCCCGCCCGCCGCGCCGCCGCCTGCGCCGCCGCCGCCGCCGCCCGCGCCCCTGCCACCGCCGCCCCCTCCACCGCCGCCGGTCGCGCCCGAGCAGCCCTGGGACGTGGCGCAGCCGGCCGTGGGGGATTGGCGCTATGAGGCGGCCGGGCGGGACAGCCAGGCGAGCTACGGTCCCGTGGGCGCGCCCGTCGTGGTGTTGCGGTGCAGCCGGGCCGCGCGCCAGCTCGATCTGCGGATCACCGGCGCCCTCTCCGGCGCGAGCGTGCCGGTCACGATCCGCACGTCCGCCGGCACGCTGGCGTGGACCGGCGTCGGCGACGGCGCGGCCGTTCGGGTGCAGCGCGCCGCGAGCGATCCCGGCTTCGACTGGATTGCCTTTTCGCGCGGCCGCATCTCGGTGGAAGTGGCTGGATTGCCGCGACTTATCCTGCCTGTCTGGGCGGAAATGCAGCGTGTGATGGAGGATTGCCGGGGCTGAGAGGGGCAGGCGCCGCCGTTCCGGCCGAGCGGAGGAGTATGATTCGAAAAAAGAAAATTACAAGTCTTGTTCCCGGCCGCCGTTTGAATCACACTCCTGATTACGGGAAGCATGAGGCTTTCAGCCACGGCAGCCCGGCTTGTTTCAACAAAGCGAAAGGAGGTGATCCGATGTCTCATGGTTCAGCAAGGGGGTCGGTCAAGTCCGTTCGGGGAGCCCGCCGCTAAGGCATTTGGCGACGGGTCGCGCGACGCTCTGATGAGTGAGACGCGGCGATAATCCCCGGGTGGCGGCACTTCCGGCCGCTGACCATGCTGATGGGCCGCTCGGAGCTTGATTGCTCCGGCGGCCCCTCTCATTATGGCGCCCGAGGAAGGGCAGTTTTTTCGAGGAGAGAATGATGAACCTGCGTCGTCTGTTGGCCCCGCTGTCTGCCGGGGTGATTTCGCTTGGTCTGCTTGCCACGCCCGTTGCGGCGCAGACGCCGGTCGTCGGTGTGCCTGATGGCGAGGCCCTGTTCGTGGACAAGGACCCGGTCGTTCATCGCAACAAGCAGGCCGCGCTGCGCATCATGCGCGAGCTTCTGCAATGCAATCACTGGAGCGATGCCGGCAACTGGCTGACCGAGCGCTATATCCAGCACAATCCGCTGGCGGCCGATGGGTTGAAGGCAGTGCAGGATTTCTTCGGCAGCCGGCCGCGCACGCCGACCTGCACCAAGCTGGAGACGCCGATCGTCGCGGTGCTGGGCGAGGGCGATATCGTGGCCGTGGTGATGGGCCGCACGCTGCCGCATCCGACCAAGCCGGGCCAGACCTATACGACGAGCTGGTTCGATATGTGGCGCTTCGTCGACGGCAAGGCCGACGAGCATTGGGATGCGGCGACTCTCCCGACCGCGCCGCCGCCGGCCCGTCCGGCGCAATAAGCGCCATCGTTCTACAAACGCAAAAAATGGGGCGGGCCCGGCATCGACCGGACCCGTCCTTTCCAATCAAATAAGCTATTGATAATTAAGAATTAAATTTGAAATCCTGTTCGACTCGACCGGATTTCCCGCCGCGTCGCTTCCTTTCTACCCTGTCGAAGCCTGTCCATGCGCGAAGGGACCGAGGCTCAACGGCCTCTCAATGCTCGGCGTCGTGATAGAGGATTTCGTTGCGGATACGGATGGCGCGCGCCGAGAGTCGCGTCTCGATGATGAACACCGCGAAGGCCGCGCCCACCGATACCATCGAGCCCATGAAGAGCAGCGCGATCACCGTGCCCAGATTGGCGCCGATCAGATTGCTCGCGAACAGCAGCACGACCACCGCGCAGATCAGCAGGGCCGAGGTCACCGAGAGCAGGATCGAGAAATTGACAATGCTCATGCGCCGGTCGAGGATGCGGATCTCGTTGATGAGCCGATCATGTTCCTCTCCGGTCGACGCGAGCACCAGCCGCTCGACGGCCCGCGCCCGGTCGATGATCCGCGCCAGCCGGCTCGCACACACGTTGAGAAAGCCGCCGACGCCCGCGAGCAGGAAGACCGGGGCGACGGCAAGCTGGATGGTATGTGCGATAACGCTGACTTCCTGACCCGTCAGCGCAGTGAGGTCGCTCACACGGCTTCCTTTGACGTGGGCGCGTTGACGCCCATCGACTGGAGATATTTGCGCACGTTGCGCGCGGCCTGCCGCAGGCGCTGCTCGTTCTCGACCATGGCGATGCGCACATAGCCCTCGCCGTCCTCGCCATAGCCCACGCCCGGCGCGACCGCGACCTTGGCGTGCGTCAGGAGTTGCTTGGAGAATTCGAGGCTCCCCATCTCCTTGAGCGCGGGCGGCAGCGGCGCCCAGGCGAACATGCTCGCCTTTGGCGCGGGAATGTCCCAGCCCGCGCGGCCGAAGCTCTCGACCAGCACGTCGCGGCGCTTGTGATAGAGTTCGCGATTCTGCGCCACGATGTCCTGCGGGCCGTTGAGCGCGGCGCAGGCCGCCGCCTGGATCGGCGTGAAGGCGCCGTAGTCCAGATAGGACTTCACCCGCTTCAGTGCCGCGATCAGATGCTTGTTGCCGACCGCGAAGCCGATGCGCCAGCCTGCCATCGAATAGGTCTTGCTGAGCGAGGTGAACTCGACGGCAATGTCCTTGGCACCCGGCACCTGCAAGATCGAAGGCGTGGGATTGCCGTCATAATAAAGCTCGGAATAAGCGAGGTCGGAGAGCACCCAGACCTTGTTCTCCTTCGCCCAGGCGACGAGCCGCTCGTAGAAGGCGAGGTCCACCGTCTCGGCCGTCGGGTTGGAGGGATAGCCCACCACCAGGATCGAGGGGCGCGGCACGGTGAAGGCCATGGCCCGGTCCAGCGCCTTCCAATAGCCCTCGTCCGGCGTGGTCGGCACCGAGCGGATCGTCGCGCCCGCGATGATGAAGCCGAACATGTGGATGGGGTAGCTGGGATTGGGCGCCAGCACGACATCGCCCGGGGCGGTGATGGCCGTCGCGAGGCTGGCGAGCCCTTCCTTGGAGCCCATGGTCACGACCACTTCGCTTTCCGGGTCGACCTCGACGCCGAAGCGGCGGGCATAATAGTTCGCCTGGGCCTTGCGCAGGCCGGGAATGCCCATGGACTGAGAATAGCCGTGCGCGCTCGGCTTCTGCGCCACTTCGCACAGCTTGTCGATCACATGCGGGGGGGGCGGCAGGTCGGGATTGCCCATGCCGAGATCGATGATGTCCTCGCCTGCCGCGCGCGCCGCTGCCCGCATCGCATTGACTTCGGCGATGACATAGGGCGGCAGCCGCTTGATGCGGTAGAACTCTTCGGACATTGTGAAGTCGATCTCCTGGTTATTGAGGTCTTGTGCACGGACCATCGAAAAAAACGGCGCGACGCGCCGCCGGTCCTCACACGCATATAGCTCGCGACACGAGGCCGTGCCACTAAAAGCGCGGGACAGGCGAATCAACGCAAGGAAGCGGCATGGCGAACATGGCTCAGGATCATTCCGATCGCCCGGCGCTCGACCAGATGCAGCACTGGACGCGCGTGCTCGGCCAGGCGCAGCAGATGATCCTGGAGCGTGCCAGCCAGCTCATGGAAGAGGGCGCGCCCGCCCGGCCGCTGGAGTTGTTGCCTGTCACGCCCAACATGGAGCACATCGCGCAGATCCAGGCCGACATGGCGAGCAAGGGGCTCGCTATCTGGGAGCGCTTCCTCTCGCAGGCGAGCGGACAGGGTGAGGATGGCGCTCAGTCCTCCGCCGATCGCGATCGCCGCTTCGCCGATTCGCGCTGGCGGGATAATCCGCTGTTTGATCTCATTCGCCAGGTCTATCTGCTGGCGTCGGACGGGTTTTTGCGTTTTTCCGATGCGATCGACGGGCTCGATCCGCGCCAGAAAGAGAAACTGCGCTTTGCCACGCAGCGTTTCGTCGAGGCGGCTTCGCCCAGCAACTTCCCCTTCACCAATCCCCAGGTGATCGAACGGACGATCGAGACGGGTGGGCAGAATCTGCTCATGGGCCTGGAGCATCTGCTTGCCGATCTCGACAAGGGGCAGCTCACCCACACCGATGGATCGCAATTCGAACTCGGCCGCAACATCGCCGCCACGCCCGGCAAGGTGGTGCATGAGACGTCACTCTATCAGCTCATCCAATATGAGCCCACGACCGCGAGCG
>CBIMKI010000140.1:0-8033 GCA_966244395.1 uncultured Sphingobium sp.
CGCCGGCATCGGCGAGAAGCTGCATGCCCACGCAAATGCCGAGGAACGGCCGGCCCAAATCGAACACCGTCTCGTGCATGGCATCGATCATGCCGGGAATGGCGCGCAGCGGCTCGATGCAGGCGCGGAAGGCGCCCACGCCGGGCAGGACGATGCGGCTGGCGCGGCGCACCACTGCGGCATCGGCCGTCACCACCACGCCCTGCGCCCCGGCGGCCCGAAGCGCATTGTGCACGGAGTGGAGATTCCCCGCGCCATAATCGATGAGGGCGACGGTCACGCCCTAGATTCCGGAACCGCGCGCGCGACGATGAAACGGCACTAGAGCAGGCCCTTGGTCGAGGGAATCGCGTCCGCCTTGCGCGCGTCGATCTCCACCGCCTGGCGCAGGGCGCGCGCGAGGCCCTTGTAGCAGCTCTCGACGATATGATGATTGTTCGCGCCGTAGAGATTCTCGACATGCAGCGTGATGCCGGCCGCCTGCGCGAAGCTGTGGAACCAGTGCTCGATGAGTTCGGTGTCCCATTCGCCCAGGCGCGGCATGGTGAGCGGCACTTTCCACACCAGCCAGGGCCGGCCGGAAATGTCGAGCGACACGCGGGTCAGCGTCTCGTCCATGGGCGAATAGGCCGTGCCGTAGCGGGTGATACCGCGCTTGTCGCCGAGCGCTTTGGCCACGGCCTCGCCGATGGCGATGGCGGTGTCTTCCGTGGTGTGGTGCTGGTCGACATGCAGGTCGCCCACGCACTTCACCTGAAGATCGATGAGCGAGTGGCGCGAGAGCTGCTCGAGCATGTGATCGAGGAAGCCGATGCCGGTCGACACCTGATAGGCGCCAGTCCCGTCCAGATTCACGGTGACGTCGATGGCGGTCTCGCCGGTCGTCCTGTTGATTGTCCCGGTGCGCATGGCTGCGCCTATAGCGCGCCTGCGCCCGCGCGCAATGTGTATGTCCGCAGCTTCCGATGCGCATGCCCGAATGTGAACCATGCGGAAAAAGTGGTGCCGACGGTGCGGCAGGCGGGCTTGGCGGCTTGACCGGGGATGTTGCCTTGCTAGGACTGTCGCCATGACGGACGATACGCCCGATAGCCTGATCCCTTATGACGAGATCGTGCAGGAAGCCCTGCGCGCCATTCCCGGCCGCGTGCTGCGGGATGTCGAGCGCACCGGGGGCCTGCCCGGCAACCATCATTTCTACATCACCTTCAAGACGCAGGCGCCCGGCGTCTCGCTGCCCAGTCATCTCGTCCAGAAGTTCCCGGACGAGATGACCATCGTGCTCCAGCACAAATTCTGGGACCTCAAGATCACCGACGTGGGCTTCGAGGTCAGCCTGACCTTCAATCAGGTGCCGGCGCATCTGGTCATTCCCTTCGCGGCGATTCGCTTTTTCGTCGATCCCGCGGTCAATTTCAGCCTGGAGTTCCAGGTACAGGGTGGGGGCGATGATCCCGAGCCGCATGAGGACGCCGAGAATGACAGCCCGGACGTCGAGACCGAGGAAGGGTCCAACGTCGTCACGGTGGACTTCGGCAAGAAGAAATAGGCGCGGTTACCGAATCGCAGGACAGGGCGGCTAGAGGCGTCATCTCACCTTTGCCCCAGCGGGAGCTGATCGTGGGGAAGCACGCTTTTCTCGGTCTCGATTTCGACACGCGCACGCGCGCACAATGGCTGGACGTGCTGGCGGGCGCTTCCGATGTGGCGCCTTTCCAATATCTCGTCACACCCAATGTCGACCATGTGGTCGGCTATCATGACGGCAGCGTGCCTGCGCCCGTCTATGACGCGGCCGCCTACAAGGTGTGCGACAGCCGCATCCTCGCCATGCTGGCGCGGCTGCGCGGCATCGACCTGGCCCCTTATCAGGGATCGGACATGGTGCGCGATCTCCTGTCCCATCCGGCCTGCAAGAGCCTTCGCATCGGCCTGTTCGGCCCTTCGGCAGAGGATTTTGCGGCGCTGAAGGCGGTGTATCCGGCGCATGATCTCCTCTGGATCGAGGCGCCGATGATGAAGCCCGGCACGCCGGCATGGGCCGATGCGCTGGCCCGGCTCAAGGACGCGCCGTTCGACCTGCTGCTCTGCTGCATTTCCTTCCCCAAGCAGGAGATGATCTGCCGCGACCTTCAGGCCATGGGCCGCGCGCATGGTCTCGCCATCTGCGCGGGCGCGAGCCTCGACTTTCTGATCGGCAAGCAAGTGCGCGCGCCCGGATGGATGCAGACGCTCCATGTCGAGTGGCTGCACCGGCTGCTCAGCGACCCCAAGCGGCTGTGGCGCCGCTATCTCGTGCGCGGGCCGCGCATCTTTCTCTTGTTCCTCACCAAGAAATAACTGCCCCGCAGTTGCGAAAGCCAACTGGCATTGGCCGCGCACGGCGCTAGATTGCGGCTCCGGAATGCCCGAGGAGAAGCGATCATGGCCGACAATAACGATCCCGCCAAGAACCAGCCGACCGGCTACCAGCCCCCCAAGGTCTGGACCTGGGACAAGGACAATGGCGGCCAGTTCGCGAGCATCAATGCGCCCACGGCCGGTGCCCGCTTCGAGCAGGAACTGCCGGTCGGCAAGCATCCCATCCAGCTCTACTCGCTGGGCACGCCCAATGGCGTCAAGGTCTCCATCATGCTTGAGGAGCTGCTGGAGCGCGGCCACAAGGGCGCGGAGTACGACGCCTGGCTCATCAAGATCTACACCGGCGAGCAGTTCGGCAGCGGCTTTGTCGGCATCAATCCCAACAGCAAGATCCCCGCGATGATGGACTATTCGCAGGACCCGCCGCTGCGCCTGTTCGAGAGCGGCTCCATGCTCTTCTACCTTGCCGAGAAATTCGGCGCGTTCCTGCCGACCGACATGCGCAAGCGCACCGAGACGATGAACTGGCTGATGTGGCAGATGGGCTCGGCGCCTTTCGTGGGCGGCGGCTTCGGCCATTTCTATGCCTATGCGCCGTTCAAGATCCAATATGCCATCGATCGCTATGCGATGGAAACAAAGCGCCAGCTCGACGTGCTCGACAAGCATCTGGCGGACAAGCAGTTCATCATCGGCGACGAGGTCACCATCGCCGATTTCGCCATCTATCCCTGGTATGGCAACATCATGCGCGATGCCTATTCAGGCTCGGAATTCCTCTCGACGCACGAATATAAGCATGTCGACCGCTGGGTCTCGATGATGAATGAGCGTCCCGGCGTGAAGCGCGGCCAGCTCGTCAACAGCTCGCGCGAGGGCGCCCTGCTGGAACGCCACGACGCGAGTGACTTCGACGGTATCGACCTTAATCAGGCGCCCAAGGCCTGATTTTGGACGCGGCCTATAAGGAGAGGCCGTAGCTCGCGAACGTCTCCTCCACGCGCGGATCGCTCTTGATGGCGGCCTCCCGGTCCGCGCGTGCTTTCTCGTCTTCGCCCTTGCGTGCCCAGGCCAGCGCGCGGCCGAAACGAGACGAAGCGAGGTCCGGCAGCTTGGCGAGCGCCTTGTCGAAATCGGCAATGGCCTCGTCCAGCCGCCCGAGACGGAGCAGGACAAAGCCCCGGCTGTCGAGGAACGGCGCGAAATCGGGCTGCTTCCCAAGCGCCAGATCGCAATCGTCCAGGGCCTCCTGCAAAGCGACGTCCATGGTCATCTTTGTCCAGCACATGGAGTTATATTGAGCCGGATCGACCGCGCCCGCGCGCGCGGCTGCGAAATCGCTGTCGGCGCGCGCCTTGTCGCCCATCTTCGCATAAGCCATGCCGCGTTGGTGGAGCAGCTCCCTGTTGTCGGCGTCCTTGTCCAGAAGGGCGGTATAGAGCTGCACGGCCTGCGCGACATCGCCCCTCTGGAAGATCAACTGCGCCTTGGCGGCGAGGGCATTCACAAGATCGGGCTCGAGCGCGAGCGCCGCTTCCACATCGGCCAGGCGCGCATCGAGATCGCCCGCCGGGCGGAGCTGAACGCGATTGAGATAGACGAAAGCCTCGGGCTTGATCGCCAGGGCGCGCTCGCTCGCCTTGAACGCCTCTTCGCTCCTGCCGAGCGCGGCATAGATGTTCCCGGCTGCAACGAAGGCGAAATTATTGTCCGGATTGGCGGCCATCATGGCGTCTGCTTCCGCGCCCGCATCGTCGGGCTTGCCGAGCCCGCGGAAGATATTGGCGCGCATCAGATTGAGATCGGGCTGGGTCGGCTTGATCTTGAGCGCGGCCGCGCTGTCGGCAAGTGCGCCTTCAAGATCCCCCGTCCGCTGCCGGGCGGTGGCGCGCCCCGCCCAGCCGGCGGCATTGTCGGGCGCAAGCGCGATCATGCGCGTGAAGCTCGCCTCCGCCGATGTGAGATCTCCTTTGTTGAGCGCGAAAAATGCGCGTAACCCCGCCAGAGCGGGAGCATCGATCGCCTCGATGGCTGTTTCTTCCACCATCCGGATCGCGGCTTCCGGGTTTCCGCTTTGATACAAGGCATTGCTCAGCCCGTAGATCGCCCCGCTATTGCCGGGTTCCAGGACCAGCGCTTCCTCGAAAGCGGCTTTGGCTTCATCGAAGCGCAAAAGCTCGGTCAGATTGAAGCCGCGCCGCGCGAACCCCTCCGCGTCGGTGGGCGTTGTCTTGAGGCCTTCCTCCAATTCCGCCCGTGTCCGCCGATAGTCCGCCGGCTTGCGGATCGACACCGGGAGGTCGGACAGCGCCTTCAGTCGCTTCTGGGCGGCAGGCGCGTCCTGCGCGGCGAACTCTGGCGCGACGGAGCGGATTGTCCGCTCGATCGTGAAGACATTGTCGGTCAGGCTGGATTTTCGGCGATATTCCGTGCCGGCCACGGTCTCGTCGATGGGGGCGGGCCTGAAGATATTCTGCGCGGTGAAGCCGGGCGGGAGCTGGATGGTCTCGATCGTGCGTGAATAAGAGGGATGGCCATTGGCATAGGGCGCCGCCTTGTCCGTCCCATCGGTCCGGCTGAAATCGGCGTCGAAGCCGACGCGGGTCCAATCCGTCCAATATTGGCTGTCGTCCCAGTCCATCGCCAGCTTGCCTTCCATAGCGAGCTGCTGCGTGCCGGTCGCCTGATCGAAGGTCGCGCCGACCTTGGCGATATCGAGATCGTCCAGCCGGTCCTTCCAATATTGGCGCAGTGTGGCGTCGCGCGCGTCGGCGGCCATGGCGGCCAGAGCGAGGCGCGTCTCGGTGGCTTCGTCGCCGCGCAGCGTCACCATGGCCTTGACCGCCGCCGGCACGGCCAATCCCTCGCGCGCATCGATGTCGATCGCCAGATCGTAATCGGGATCGTCCAGCGGGGCCGGCACCATCTTAACCAGCGCGGCATTCTTCGCGATGAGCGGCAGGCCCCAGTGATAGAAGGGAGTGCGCAGGCGCGCGAGGCTGGCGTCGCCCGTGCGCGTGCCGTCCAGCCAGTAATCGCGCCCGTCGATCCGCGCACGCACCAGTACATGATTGAAAAGGCCGATCATCGGCAGCCGCTGATCGATGCCGTCGCCCGCGAAGATGTTGACCGCGACCGGCTCGGCCTCGATGCCCAGCTCGTGCAGCAGGGCGAGCAACAGGGCGCTCTTCGCCTTGCAGTCGCCGAAGCGCCGCGACCAGGTTTCCTCCGCGCTGGCGGGCACATAGCCGCCCGAGCCCATCAACAGTGCGACATAGCGGACCCGGTCCTGCGCCAGGGCAAGGGCGGCCTCCGCGCGCCGGATGGGATCGGCGCCGGCGGCCCTGATCTTCTCCAGCTCATCGCGCAGCGCGCCTTGCGCCGGCACATGGGCGGCCTCCTGATAGAGCGGCGCCATCAGGGCGCCCAGGTCCGCCCAGGATCTGAAATCGGTGAATTCGACGACGCGACCGAGCGCATAGCGCAGCGGCGCGCCCCTCGGCGGGACGATCGGCTGCACATCGTCGAGGCGCATCTCGAAGCGGGTGACGGCGCCGGACTTGACCGTTTTGACCGCCGGCAGGCCGCCGCTCTGGCGCACCGAAACGGAAAGGTTGCTCGGCCACTCGACGCGCAGATTGGCCCGCTCGATGGGAAGGCCGTTCCAGGTGCCGCCGATCTGCTCGACATGCCCCTTGAGCACGGGGTCGCTGCGCTCATAGGTGATCGCATACTCCAGCACATCGCCCACGCGCAGGCCCTCGGGCTGGATGTTGGCGGTCAGCACGCCGTCCAGCATGGCGTTTTCAAGATTGGGTTCGCGCCGCACGATGTTGAAGCTCTGGCTGTCGAGCACGTCGATCACGGCGCCTTCGCGATGGATCGCCAGCTTGTGCACGAAGAGCGTGTCGGTCTTGGGGTCCCAGGGAAAGGAAAGATTGCCCGCGGCCAGGCCCTGCGGCGTCTGGATGACGAGGGCGAGGCTGGAATAGCTGGTGACGCGGCCGGGCTCGATCTTCACCTGCTGATCCGTCAGCATCAGCCGGACCGGCGCCTCATCATTCTTCTCGCCCGCGGGCGGCATGGGCACCGGCGCCACCCATGCAGGCGCCGGCTGTATCACCGGCTTGTCGGCCGCGTGCGCGGCGCTTGCGAGCAGACTGGCTCCCAGCAGCAGAACCGGGTGCAGGCGCATCTCATCCCCCCAAATATTTGCGTAAACAATAGCGCAGACCGCGACGATTGCCATCGAAGAAGCGAGTCCCGAAGCGGATGCCTGCGGAAAAAAACGAGCCGCTGGACCTTGTGGGTGGCGCTTGCGGGCGCTCGACATCGTCCTTGGGGACCCGCGGGCCGCAGAACCCAGTCGATCAAGTCGATTAACCAACGAAAACAAAACTGTATCGCACTGAGACAGTGGTTTGAGGCGCGGTTTCTTGCCTGCATCGCCCGCCCGAATGGGCTATTCGGAACTCGGGCATGGCGGCGCGCAGGCCGCCGGCCGTGAGAAGGTCCGATTCGAAGGCATGCGTGGCCGAAGCGCCCAGATGATTGCGATGTCCGCAGGCTTGCTCCTCGCCGGATGCGGCGCGGGCGGCGGTGGCCTGGTCCAGTCGACGCCTGGGCCCATCGGTACGCCGCCGGCCCAGCCCGGCGCCCAGCCCGTTTCGACCCCGGCGGCGACGGACGTGGACTTCGATACGCGGGAATATCGCGTTTCCTCCGGACTCGCCTTTCATGGCGCGATCACCGCTTATGAAATGGGCGCGAGCGGCACCGGCGTCATGGTCGGCATCGTCGACAGCGGCATCACCGATGCGGACGGCGAGTTCACGGGTCGGATCAGCCCGCTCTCCCGCGACTTCGGCGGCAATGGCAGCTATGCCGATGTGAGCGGCCATGGCACGGCTGTCGCGGCGACGCTCGCGGCCGCGCGCAACGATCGTCACGTCCACGGCGTGGCCTGGGACGCGACCGTGCTGGCGCTACGGACCGACAAGCCGGGGAGCTGCGCGGGGGCGGGCTGCGAACACACCGCCGGCGCCATGGCGCAGGCCATCGACCATGGCTGGCGGTCGGGCGCGCGCGTCATCAACCTCTCGCTCGGCGGCGACATCGATTCGCCCGAGCTGCTGGCGGCGGTGAGCCGCGCGACGCTGGCCGGGACGATCATCGTGGTGGCGGCCGGCAATGTCGCGAGTGGCGAGAATGGCGCGGCGCCCAATCTGCTCGCCAGCTCCATCGCCAACCCCGCTTATGGTCACGGCCTGGTGATCGTCGCCACCTCGGTCGGCAGCGATGGGCTGGCCAGCAGCTTTTCCCGTGGCGCGCGGGGCGTGGAGGCGAGCACGCTGAGTGCGCTGGGCGATGCGGTGCGTACCGTCGATCATCGGGGCGTGGACCTGCTCTATACCGGCACCTCCTTCGCCGTGCCGCAGATCGCCGGGGCGGCGGCGCTGCTGGCGCAGGCCTTTCCCAATCTCAGCGGCGCGCAGATCGTGCAGTTGCTGCTCGGCACGGCGCGCGACGCCGGTGCGCCGGGGGCGGACGCGGTCTATGGCGCGGGCATCCTCGACATTGCGCGCGCCTTCCTCCCGCAAGGCGCGCTTCGCCTCGCCGGATCGACCGTGGCGCTCTCACCGGATGATGGCACATTGCTTTCCGGCGCGATG
>CBIMKI010000141.1:0-7985 GCA_966244395.1 uncultured Sphingobium sp.
CTCTCCATCAACGTGGCGCCCGACCTCTCCCATTATGACGGCATCGTCCCCTGCGGAATCAGCGACTATGGCGTGACCAGCCTGGCCCAGCTCGGCCAGAGCGCGGAGGGGGGCGGAGACATGGCGGCGCTCGACGAGGCGTTGCGGATGCACGCCGCGGCCATGCTGGCGGCAGTCGGGCCAATGGCCTCGGGGGTTGAGGTGAACGATCCGCTTACCTAGGTTACACCTTCGGCGACCGGACAGGGGGTCAACCATTTCGGGGCTACCGGCCGCCAGCAGGAGAACAGAATGATCGATAATGCCCGGGGGAGCCTGACAGGTACGGGACTGATGGCGCTGGCGGCCGCGTGCGCCCTGCTGGCCGGTTGCGGCGACAGCAACAGCGCTGCGAGCAATGCGGTGGAGATGCGCGACATGGACGTGGTTGACGGCACGGTCAGCGACGACATGACCGATCTGGACGCGGTGCGCAGCAATGGTGTCGGCGCCGGCGAGAGCGCGGGGAACAGCGCGGCGCCCAACGCAGCACCCGCGCCCCAGCCCAGCGCAGCGGATACCGAGGCAGTCCCTGCCGAATGAGTCCGGCAAACGGCTGGGCTATTTGAGACCGAGCAGCTTGTGCGTCTGGAGCGTCAGGCGCCATCGCGGGTCGGCCATGACCAGCGCAATGGCGGCCTCGCGCGCGGCCCGATTGGCGGCCGTGTCGCCGCAATCCATCGGCTGGACGAGGAAGGTGCCGAAATCCCAGCCGGCAAGCTCGGCGGGGTCGATGTCCGGCTGCGGCCAGACCAGCTTCAGTTCATTGCCGGCACGCTGCACGACCGCGCTGCCCGCCTTGGGACTGATGCAGAGCCAGTCGATGCCCGGCGTGGCCGGCAGCGTGCCGTTGCTCTCCACCGCGATTTCGAAGCCTTCGTCATGCAGAGTATCGACCAGCGCCGCATCGAGCTGGAGCATGGGCTCGCCGCCGGTCACCACAACGAAGCGCTGGCTCATTGCCTCGCCCCAGAGCGCGGCGACGGCGCGGGCGAGCGCGGCGGCATCGGCGAACTTGCCGCCATTTTCGCCATCGGTGCCAACGAAGTCCGTATCGCAGAAGCGGCAGACCGCATCCGCCCGGTCGGCTTCGCGACCCGACCAGAGATTGCAGCCGGCAAAGCGCAGGAACACCGCCCGGCGCCCGGCCTGCACGCCCTCGCCCTGGAGCGTGAGGAACATCTCCTTGACGGCGTAGCTCATCAGGGCTGGGCGGCGTAGCGCGTGGGATCGGCGAGGCCCGCGTCGGCGAAACCCTTGGCCCGCAGGCGACAACTGTCGCAATAGCCGCAATGCAGGCCCTGGGGCGTCGGATCGTAGCAGGACCAGCTCATGCCGGCATCGAGGCCCAGCCGCGCGGCCTCCGCCGCGATGTCCGCCTTGGTCATATATTGCAGCGGGGCGACGATGCGCACGGGTTCGCCCTCCACGCCGGCCTTGGTGCCCAGCGCGGCCATCTGCTGGAAGGCAGCGATGAAATCCGGCCGGCAATCGGGATAGCCGGAATAATCGAGCGAATTGACGCCGATGTAGATGCGGCGGGCACCGGACGCCTCGGCCAGCGACAGCGTGAGCGCGAGGAAGACGATATTGCGGCCCGGCACATAAGTGGCGGGAATGCCTGCCTCGACGCCATCCTTGCGCACGGCCATATCCGTGGTGAGCGAGGAGCCGCCGAAGACGGAGAGATCGATGGGCAGCTCGATATGGCGCTCGGCGCCGAGCGCGGCGGCGATGGCGCGCGCGGACTCGATCTCGACGCGATGGCGCTGGCCATAATCGATGGTAAGCGCGATCAGACGGTCGCCTGCCTCGCGCGCAAGGCCGCCCGCGACCATCGAATCGAGGCCGCCCGAAAGCAGCACGACGGCGAGATCGTCAGGGGCGGTGGTGGTCGGATTCGGCATGGCGCCCCGCTATCCCAAATCGGCGGGACGCGCCATAGCGATGGACGGCAGGGATCTTTAGCGGCGGGCGTCCGCGCAGGCGCCCAGGCGGCGGGCCTCGTAGCGCACGGCGAAGGGTTGGCCGTCCGCGACGCCCTGCGAATCGATGCGGACCAGACGCGGCGTCTCGACACGCAGGGCCGTGCGCCCCTGGCCGCGCGCGGCGCAATCATAAGTGACGGCGGCATGGTCGCCGCTGTTCTCCGAGAGGAAATGGCGGCAGAGCGGCCTGGGCTGGAGCGGCTGGAAAAGCTGGCGCATATCTGTGACGCACAGGCGCGTGTTGCCCGCGCCGCCTCCGACGGCCCGCAATTCCCAGAGGCCGGCGTCCAGATCCGCCAAGGCGGCCGGCGCGGGCGCCTTGGCCTGCGCACCTACGGCGAGCAGCGCCAGACCGGCCAATCCCGCCCAGCGAGACATTCGCGATTTCCGCATTTTCCGATTCACCAGGAGATACCGCCTGACTTGAAAGGCTCCGGCAACGTCATTTCACCCCCACTTCGCCCGCGTCGGACGGGGCGGCCGTCCGTCTTCTGGCGCGATCGTCTATAATGATCGGTAAAAACGGACGCGTCGCAAAACATTAAGGCGAAAAAGCGGTTCACCAGAAAATCGGCCTGTTTCAAGCCGGATCAGTCGACCGCCGCCAGCTCGTCGAGCGACACGGGGAAGAGACGCGAACAGAAAGCGCAATCGACGGAGATGATGCCCGCCTCGTCCGCCATGCCGGCGCGCTCGCTGGGCGGAAACCGGCCGAGCACACTGCGGATATGGCCGATCTCGCAGCGGCAACCCTTGCTGACCGGTTGGGTCGCCAGCAGGCGGATCTCGCCCTCCTCGTGGAAGAGGCGCCAGGCGATGTCCGGCAGGGGCAGATCGGGATCGGTCAACTCGGCGTCCGAAAGCGTGCGACCCAGCGCAAGGACATGATCCCAATCGGGATGATCGTGGCGCACATGCAGCCGCTCGCGGCCCACCTCGCCCTCGGGCAGATGCTGGAGCAGCAGGCCGGCCGCCAGGCAGCCGTCCGCACTGCCATTACCCTCGCCCCGGTCATGGCGCACGGCGATGTGGCAGAGGCTGGGGATCTGTTCGGACTGGGCGAAATAATGCTCCGCCGCCGCCGCGAGGCTCGCGCCCTCCAGCGGCACGATGCCCTGATAGCGCTCGCCGGTGGTCGCCATGTCGAAGGTGATGGCGAGGAAACCCTTGCCGAACAGGCCGAAGAGCGTGGGCTCGTCGCCCAGCTCGACGAGCCGCTCCGCATCGAACTGGGCATAGCCGCGCACCGCGCCGGCCTTGTAGTCGGCGACCAGCAGCGACACGACGCCCTGCTCGGTCTGCGCCTGCAAAGTGAGCTGGCCGGCCTCGTCCTTGAGCGTGGAGCCGAGCAGGCTGGCGAGGACCAGCGCCTCTGCCACCAGCCGCTCGATGACGGGCGGATAGGCATGGGCGGAGAGGACCTCGTCCAGCGTAGGGCCAAGGCGCACCATGCGGCCGCGCACATGGCGGGCGGGGATGGCGAAGCCGATGGCGGTATCGAGCGGAGTGGATGGAGGAGATGCGGTCACGGCGCCCAGATAGTGCGGGCGCGACGAATGTCCAAGGGTGCGTGCGCGCATGGACAGGGAACTCCCGTGTTCCCAGGCAGGAATCCAGGCCCAACAGCAGTGCATGACCGCCCTAGGCTCCTGCCTTTGCAGGAGCACATGCGTTGGCGCACGGATGGTTCACACCCCTGCTAGAGCGTGAGCTTCTTCTGCAACCAGCGGCGGGCGGGGCTCTCGAACCAGCGGAAGGAGAGATGGGCGATCAGGAAGACCGGCGCCATGAAGAGAAGGAGGAACCAGGGCTCGCGGGCGATGCCGTGATCGGTGGCGAGGCCGGGGACCAGCAGGAACAGGCAGAGCTGCCAGGGGAAATGCCAGAGATAGACGCCATAGCCGGCATCGCCCAGCCAGTTGAGGCGGGCGAGCCACGCGGGACGGCGGCGATCCTCCAGCATGACGAGCGCGAGGATGAGCGCGCAGCAGAGCGACAGCGCGCCGATGGGGCGGATCATCCATTCCTCGCCAAGACCCCAGAGGCCAAGCGCGGCGAGCAGGGCGAGGAGGACGCGCTTGCCCGGCGTGCCCGATGCACGGCCGGCCATGAACAGGGCGGTGCCGGCGAAGAAGCACTGCATGGCGCTCAAAAGATGCCAGTCGGTGCGCACGAAGGCATAGCCCAGGCCGAGCGTCAGCAGCATGGGCAACAGGATGCCGAAGCGGAACAGCACCGGCAGCAGCAGCCAGAACAGGGCATAAGCCGGGATCTCCACCGAGACGGTCCAGATCGGCCCATTGAAGCTGTAGGGCGCGTCCGGCAGCCAGTTGGAGGCGAAGGCGAGCTGGGCGAGGAACTCCGACACGCCATTATGCTGGTAGATCATCGCGCCGCCGAGCCGGGCATGCGCGAGCGACTGGAGCGCGGCGACCGCGAGCAATGTCACCAGATGCAGCGGATAGAGCCTGGCGATGCGATTGACGATGAAGCTGCGCGTGGTCGCGGTGCGGCCCCAATAGACATGGGCGAAGACGAAGCCGGAGAGCAGCCAGAAGAGCAGGACGGCATATTTGCCATGATCGTAGAAGGGCCAGAAGATCTCGCGCAGCGGCTCTGTGGCGCGATAGCCGGGGATCGGCCGGGTGGCGCCGATCGGGAAGAAGAAATGATGATAATGCCAGAAGAGGATCGCGAAGGCGCTGATGCCCCGCAGCAGGTCCAGAAGCTGGAGATGGCCGCCCGCGACACGCTCGGGCGCGCGCAGCCAGGCCCTCACCCGATCAGGCCCCGAGCTTTTCGAAGCACCAGAGCAGCACGGATTTCTGGGCGTGCAGGCGGTTCTCGGCCTCGTCCCAGATGAGCGACTGCGGGCCGTCGATCACCTCGGCGGTCACTTCCTCCTCGCGATGGGCGGGCAGGCAGTGGAGGAACTTGGCCGTGGGCTTGGCCCAGCCCATGAGGCCGGCGGTCACCTGATAGGGCATCATGGCCTTGAGCTTGGCCTCGCCGCCCGCCTGGCCCATGGAGATCCAGGTATCGGTGACGATGACATCGGCATTCTCCGCCGCCTCGCGCGGATCGGCGACGACGCGGGCGCGGCCCTGCGCCAGCGCCATGGCCGCCTCCTCGGGCTGGAAGCCTTGCGGACAGGCGGCGACCACCTCGAAATGGATGAGCCCGGCGGCCTCCATGATGGATGTCAGCACATTATTGCCGTCGCCCAGCCACGCCCATTTGCTGCCGGGGAGCGCCAGCCCATGCTCGACCACGGTCTGGAGATCCGCGACGATCTGGCAGGGATGGGAAAAATCGGTGAGGCCGTTGATGACCGGGACGGTCGCGTGATGCGCCATCTCCTCGATCTTGGCATGATCGTTGGTGCGGATCATGATCGCGTCGACCATGCGGCTGAGCACGCGGGCGGTGTCCGCAATGGTCTCGCCCCGGCCGAGCTGGCTGGTGCCGCCATCGAGGATGAGCGAGCTGCCGCCGAGCTGGCGGATCGCCATATCGAAGCTCACGCGGGTGCGGGTCGAGTTCTTCTCGAAGATCATGGCGAGCGTGCGCCCGGCGAGCGGCGCATCCACATCCGCCGCGCCGCGCGGCAGGCGCAGCGTCTTGCGCGCGGCCTTGCGCTCCATGGCGTCGTTTATCATCGCGGCAATGGCATCGCCGCCGGCATCGGAGAGATTGAGGAAATGCCGCATCAGTTCTTCCCGCTGTTGCTCATGATCCGCAGGCCCGAGGCCAGCAAGGCAAAGCCCAATATGCCGGCGAGGCCCGCGCGGGACGTGACGGCCATATTAAGGCCCGTCCCGGTCAGGGATCGGTAGAAAAGAAGAAGGCCGAGGCAGATGAGCAGCATGAGGCCGCCCACTGCCACCAGCGCAAGCGCGATGGCCCTCACCCGGCTCATCAGGCCGGCTCCGCCACCTTGAAGCTGGCGGCCGCCGCCGAAAGCTTCTCCATCGCCTCGGCGACATGGCGCTCCTCGATGACGAGGGGGGGCAGGATGCGCACGACATTCTCGCCGGCCGAAACCGTGAGCAGCCCGTGATTGTCGCGCAGATGAGCGACGAAATTGCGGGCATCCACGTCCGGCTTGAGCTTGAGGCCGAGCATGAGGCCGAGGCCGCGCACGCTCTCGAACACGCCGTCATGATTGGGAATGAGCTGCTCCAGGCTGGCGCGCAGCCGCTCGCCCATGCGGGCCACGCCTTCGAAGAAACCGGGCTCCAGCATCACGTCCAGAACCGCCATGCCCGCCGCCATGGCGAGCGGATTGCCGCCATAGGTGCTGCCGTGGGTGCCGAAGACCATGCCCTTGGCCGCCTCTTCGGTCGCGAGGCAGGCGCCGAGCGGGAAGCCCGCGCCGATGCCTTTGGCGGCGGCCACGATATCCGGCTTCACGCCATAATGCTCATAAGCGAAGAAGGCGCCGGTGCGCCCATAGCCGCACTGCACCTCGTCCAGCACCAGCAGCAGGCCGTGCTCGTCGCAGGCCTTGCGCAGGCCCTGGATGAAGGCCGGGCTGCCGGCGGCGAGACCGCCCTCGCCCTGCACCGTCTCGACCAGGAAGCCGGCGGTCGTCTCGTCGATCTTCGCCAGCGCGCCCTCCAGATCGTTGAAGGTCGCATAGTCGAATCCGGGCAGCAGCGGCTCGAACCCGTCGCGCATCTTGGGCTGGTCCGTCGCCGAGATGGTGCCCAGCGTGCGGCCGTGAAAGGCGTTCTTGAAGGTGATGAGCTTGTGCCGCTCAGGCTTGCCATTGGCAAAATGATAGCGGCGCGCGGTCTTGATGGCGCACTCGACGGCCTCGGCGCCCGAGTTGGTGAAGAACACCGTGTCGGCAAAGCTGTTGTCCACGATGCGCCGGGCCAGCGCCTCGCCCTGCGGCGAGCCGTAGAGATTGGAGACGTGCATGAGCGTCGCGGCCTGCTCCGCGATCGCCTTCACCAGATGGGGGTGGCCATGGCCGAGCGCATTCACCGCGATGCCGGCCGCGAAATCCAGATAACGCTCGCCGCGTTCGCCGATCAGATAGCAGCCCTCGCCGCGCACCGGACGCACATCGCACCGGGGATAAACGGGCATCAGCGGTGTGATCGACATGGTAACGGCTCCCTTCCCGCACGGACGCTTAGAACGGAAAAAGGCGGCCCGTGCGAGGCCGCCATCTGCAAGGCCGAGCCTATAGACCCGATGAAGTTGCGAATCAATGACAGTGCGATGCCGGCGCGCGCGTCAGTCCACCGACCATGCGGGCGGGCGGCCGGGCAACTCGTCCCATGACGGAATCGAGGCCCGCAGGTCCCGGCGGGAAGGCCAGAAGCTGAAACGCAGCGTCATGGACGTCTCCAGCGGCACGCCCCCGCCGCTCCTGCCGCGCAGCAGGCGCAGCGGCCAGCACATCACGCGGCCGGCGAGCCAGGCGGCATTGGCGCGCGCCAGGCCCGCAAGCCCGCCCGCGCGCACGAAATAGCGCCGACGCGCCTCATAGCGATAGGCCGGATGCGGCCGCACCGCCTGCTGCGCGCCGCTCGCGACCCCGGTGGCGCCGCCGGAAATGTGCATGACCCGGCTGGCCGGCACCGTCCAGAAGGACCAGCCCGCGCGCGTCATGCGGTGCATCAGCTCCACTTCCTCGAAATAGAGGAAGAAGCCATCGTCGAAGAGGCCGACCTCGCGCAGCGCCTGCGCGCGGAACATCATGCTGGCGCCGGTGATCCAGTCGGCGGGGCCGGGCGCGGTGCGCCTGACGACCGTGGGCGCGATGCCGAGCAGCGGGCCGAGCTTGCCCAGGCCCGAGCCGCGCGCCAGCTCTCGCCCCGCCGAGGGAAAGCGGAAGGCCGACCCGGCAAGCGATCCGTCCGGCTCGAGAAGCTGGCTGCCGACGGCAGCGACGCGCGGATGGGCATCGATACGGGATTGACGTGACGAAGGAGACAACGATGT
>CBIMKI010000142.1:0-7882 GCA_966244395.1 uncultured Sphingobium sp.
GCGGGAGCAGGGCGGGGCGGACCCAGCCCAGGTCGCCGCCGACCGCGGCGGTCGACGCCTGGGAATATTGGCGCGCGAAGGCGGGGAAAGAGCCGCCCTGGCGAATTTCGCCCATGATCTGCTGCATGCGCTGTGAGACCTGTTCGGCCGCCTCGGGCGCCGCCGCCATATAGATCTCGCCGATGCGATATTCGTCGGACCCCTTGGCGGCCTTGAGGCGTTCGATAATGGACGTCACCTCGTCGTCCGAGACATTGACGAAGGGCTGGATCTCCCGCCGCAGCAGCCGGCTCCATGCGATTTCGCCCTTGATCTGCCGCTTCATGCTGGCGGCCGACGAGCCGACAGTCTTGAGATAGGTGGTGAAACTCTCCGGGGAATGACGGAAATTGTTCGCGACGCGCGCGAAGTTCTGGTCGATCTCGCCCTCCGGCACCTCGATCTGCTTGGCGCTCGCTTCCTGGATTTGCAGGGCCTCGTCGATGAGATTGCGCAGGACCTGGAGGCGCAGGCGCTCCTTTTCGTCCTCGCTGATGCGGTTGTTGTTGGCGAGGATGACGAGCGCGAGGCGCTGTTCCACGTCCGTCTGCGTGATGACCTCGCCGTTCACCACCGCCGTTGCCTTGCGGATATTGGGATCGGCCTTGCCCATCAGCGTGATCGTATCGGGGAGTTCCAGCGCGCCGATGCTCGATGCGATCTCGTCGTCGTCCAACTGCGCTGAGGCCATGCCGCCGACCAGCAGCGCACAGGGCAGGAAGCCGGCCAGCAACAGGGCGGACGTCCGTTTCAATCCAGTCAAATTACTCTCCATTCAAGATGCGCACGGCACAAGGCATGGTCGGTTCATGCTCCGGTTCGTCTGAACCCGGGCTGAGCGCGAGGCGGCTTGCCGTGGAACCCATGCGATCCGATGGCCCGTCTTACAGACCAAGATTCTTAAATACCAGCCGGAGCTGGAAGGAATTGCCCCGCCGTGCGTCGCCGCTCGTCTGGTAGTCGCGCCGCCAGGTGAAGCCGAGTTGCACGCAGTCGTCCTCATAGGCCAGGCCCAGCCGGTGGCGCACCGGCTCGTAGCCCGAGAGCGTGCTGGTGGGGTCGTCGCCCTTGCCGGTGAGGTCGATGTTGGTCGAGCCGAAGACCGACCAGTAGCGCGCGAAGCCGATGCGGCCGCCCAGCCGGATTTCCTCGATGTCGCGCAGGTCTTCGACGCCTGCGGTCACATTGCGGTTGAGCCGCAGATAGCCGATCTCGGCATAGGTGCGCCGGTCGCCGATGGTCGCGTCGATCTCGTTGCGGCGGACGGCGAGATTGTCCTTGTCGAGCCGGAAGCGGTGCGTGACGGTGAGGAAGTCCTTGTAGCGCACCTGCACGCGGCCGACGAAGTCGGACAATCGATCCGAAAGGCCGGTGCCGTCCGGCAGGATGGTGGAGCGGCGGTCGATCCGGTAGCTCTGGCCGATGGTCGCATCGAGCGCGAAGTCGGGCAGGTCCAGCCGATAGTCGAGGCCGAAGGTGATGCGGCTCGAATCCTCCACCCGGTCGTAGCCGGGGAAGCGGTTGATCGCGAAGAGGTTGGAGTCCTCAAGGTCGATGGCGCGCGAATCCTCGTTGGGGATGCGCAGGTTCGCCATGCGCGGCGAGAGGACGAGCTGCACGCGCGGCACCACCTGCTGCGTGCCGCCCAGCGCCTCGCCGATGAAGGGCCAGCGCATGTCGAGCGCCAGTGCCGCGGTGCCGCGCGCCTGCCAGCCCGGGTCGCCGCGATAGATGATGGTGGGCGAGAGATTGTTCTGCGCGCTGTGATAGAGGTCGCCGCGCACCACGCCGGTGATGCTGAGTTCCTGGCCCAGGCCCGTGAGGCGGCTGCGCGTCCAGGTCGCGCCCACGAAGGCGCGCTGCGTGTCCTGCCCTTCGGTGCGCAGAATGGCGAGGCTGTTGGCCTGGAGCTGGACGATGCCGCCCAGCAGCGGGTCCGTGATGCGGCGGCGATAGTCGATGGCGGGCAGGGCGATGGGCAATTGGCCGGCGGGATCGCCCGCGCGCAGTGATTGGAAGTCCCAGCCGGCGATGGAGAGGTAGCTGTCCTCGTCGCGCCGGGCGAGTTCGATGGTCGAGCGCAGCCGGTCCTCGCGGCTGATGTCGTAGCGGTTGAGGAAGGTGCGGTCGGTCACATAGCGTAGCGATCCGGTGAGCGACCATTGCGGATCGAACTGGAACTTGCCGCTGGCCGCGATGTAGCCGCGCAGCCGGCTCTCGCTGGTAACGACGCTGGGGTCGGCGATGGAAGTGACGCGGCTCACCGTGCCATAGGCCGTGATCTGGTATGCGCCGCGCGAGAGCAGGGCGCGATAGTCGGCCTGCAGCATCGGCAGCACAGCGCTGTAGAGATGCGGGGTGAGCGTCAGATCGCGATTTTCCGCCAGGCGGAAATAATAAGGGATCGTCGCCTGGAAGCCGTTGCGCCGGTCATAGCCCACGTCCGGCACGAGCAGGCCGCTCGCGCCCTCGTCGCCCACGGCATGGCGCAGGCCGGGCAGCGGAATGATCGGCAGGCCGAAGAGGCGCACCCGCGCGCCGGTATAGCGCACGCGCTTGCGGGCGCTGTCATAGACCACGCGCTCGGCCTGGATCTGCCAGGTCGGCTCCTTGGGGCAGCCATGCTCGTCCTCCACGCGGCAGGGCGTGTAGGCGGCATGTTCGAGCACATAGACATTGCCCTCGCGCCGGCCCTGCTCGGCCGCGAGGCGGCTGCCGTCGGCCGTCACCAGCAGCAGATTCTCGACCACCCCGTCGCGCAGGTTCTCGCTGACTTCCACTTCGTCCGAATAGGCCCGCTCGCCGCTCCCGCTCGCGATGACGACATTGCCGTTGGCGGTCACGCGGCCGGTGGCCCGGTTCCATCGCACTTCGTCCGCCGCCAGCCGGTCGCCATTGCGCGAGACGCGCACATTGCCCTTGGCCACGACCGTGTCCGCATCCTGGTCGAACTCGATCGTGTCGGCGGAGAAGATGATGTCCTGCGCGGAGACGGGCTGGCCGGGCGGCGCGACGTCCTGGGGCTGCGCCAGCGCGGCGGCCGGGCAGGTGCCGGCGAGCAGCAGCGCGAGCAGCCAGTGGCCAGTGGCGCCCAGCGGCTTGTGCCGGTGGCCATCTGAAGCCCGGACCGTCACCAAGATGTTCGTCTCCCTCAAGCGCCGGCCGGGTGCGTGCGCCGGCGTCACGAAGGCCGCCTATTGCACGCGCCGCGCCGGGACCGCAATCACCTTGCCGCCGCTTTGCCGTGGCCAACGCACCGATTGGCATGGCGTTCCGCGCCGCCTGCCGCTATTCCGGTCTCATCACGGCCGAACCGGCCACAAAGTCATTCAAGATCAGGAGCCCCCCTTTCGATGCGGATCCTTTCCAGCGCGACGCGCCCGTCAGATGTTCAGTGCCTCGTCTTTCTCTTCGCCAAGGACAGCCCCGTGGCGCCGTCCCTCGCAGCGCGGGATCTCGTGCGCGATGCGGCCGCCAGCGCCCGATTCGCCGGCGATGCCGGCACCACGCTCGATCTGTTCGTGAATGAAGGCGAGCATGTCCTGCAACTGCTGCTCGTCGGCACCGGCGGCCGCGGCGCGACGGACATGGAGAAGGCCGGCGCCGCGATCAGCGCCCGGCTGCTTACCTCCGGCGTCGTCCATGCCGCGGTCGAGGCCAATGGCCATGACGCCGAGGCGCTGGCCCATCTGGCGCTCGCCGCGCAGCTTCGCGCCTGGCGCATCGACACCTATCGCACCAAGCTGCCCGAGAAGCAGAAGCCCACGCTCGACGCGCTGACGCTGGTGAGCGAGGCGGGTGACCTGTCCGCACAACTCGCGCAGATGGATGCGCTGGCGCAGGGCGTGATGCTCACGCGCGAGCTGGTGGCCGAGCCGGGCAACATCCTCTATCCGGAGAGCTTCGTGGAGCGCTGCCGGCCGCTCGCCGATCTCGGCATCGAGCTGACGGTGCTGGATGAGGCGCAGATGGAGGCGCTCGGCATGGGCGCGCTGCTGGGCGTCGCCCAGGGCTCGGTCCGCAAGCCGCGCATTCTCGCGCTGCGCTGGGACGGCACAGGCGGCAAGCAGGAAACGCCGCTTTGCTTCGTGGGCAAGGGCGTCACCTTCGACACCGGCGGCATCTCGCTCAAGCCCGGCCCCGGCATGGAGGACATGAAGTGGGACATGGGCGGCGCGGGCGCCGTCGCGGGCGTCATGAAGGCGCTCGCCCTGCGCAAGGCCCCGGCGCATGTCGTGGGCATTTGCGGCCTGGTCGAGAACATGCCGGACGGCGGCGCGCAGCGTCCGGGCGACATCGTGACGACCATGTCCGGCCAGACCGTCGAGGTGCTCAATACCGATGCGGAAGGGCGCCTGGTCCTGTGCGACGCGGTATGGTGGGCGCAGCAGACCTTCAAGCCCGATACGCTCATCGATCTCGCCACGCTCACCGGCGCGATGATTATCAGCCTTGGTCACGAGCATGGCGGCCTGTTCAGCAATGACGACGAGCTGGCCGATCGCCTGCTCGCGGCGGGCGCGGCCAGTGGCGACAAGCTGTGGCGCTTCCCCGTGTCGGACGTCTATGACAAGCTCATCGACAGCCCCATTGCCGACATGAAGAACATCGGCCCGCGCTATGCCGGCTCGATCACCGCCGCCCAGTTCATCAAGCGCTACATCAAGGACGGCGTCAAATGGGCGCATCTCGACATTGCCGGCATGGTCTGGGCCGACAAGCCCGGCCTCACCTGGGACAAGGGCGCGACCGGCTATGGCGTGCGCATCCTCGACGAGCTGGTGCGCCGCCACTACGAGGCGTGATGACGGCGCTCCGGCCGATCCGGTCCCGCGCGCGGGCAGGGCGCGGACCATCGCGGGGCGACACGCACGTTCCCGCGACCGCCGCTTCGCAGCCTCATCCGCCGATGTCACCCGCCCCCGCGCTCCTGCGCGGGCAGGCGCCCGGGGCGTCCGCACTCTCCATATCCGACCACAATCATCTGCGCCTGCGCGGGTACGGATGCGAGACACGCGCCTCGCATCCCCCTAGGGCGTGCGAATACTTCATGTCCGGTCACAACGATGTGCTCCTGCGAAGGCAGGAGCACAGGGCGCAAGGGCACGATGCCCGATCCCGCGCCTACGCACGGACAGCTCAGGACTAGCCGCCCGCCATGCAGGTCGATTTCTACCAGCTCAGCCGCGATCCCGTCGAAGAGGCGCTGCCCGGCATCGCCCGGCGCGTGCTGGAGAGCGGCGCCCGGCTCCTCGTCGTCTCGGATGACCCCGTCCAGATCGAGCGCATCTCGCGCGGCCTCTGGGCGGCCGGCCCGGAAACCTATCTCGCCCATGACCGCGCCGATGCCCCCATGGCGCAGGTCCAGCCGATCCTCCTCTCCGCCGCCTGCGAGCCTCTCAACGGCGCCCGCATGATCGCCCTTGCGGATGGCCAGTGGCGCGAGGCGGCGCTGGACTTCGAGCGCGCCTTCTATTTCTTCGACGATGCCACCATCGACGGCGCCCGCGCAAGCTGGCGCACGCTCAGCAAGGCGGACGGCGTGGAGCCGCGTTTCTGGAAGCAGGAAGGCGGCAAGTGGCGCCAGGGGCCCTGAACCTCTCTCGCCATCGGTCCGTCCGTGCCTTTGCCTGCCGGTCGTTCCATCTTTTCCCGTTTTCCCGCTGAGTTGAGCGAGGTTCCATCGCCTGTGCGCCGATCCGCTGTCTCGGCCATTCTGTCGCGCGGCCGAACGGCGATATCATATGCCTGACGGCGCCCGAGGCTCTTGATCCCGCGCCGCTTCGCCGCTAGAGCGCGCGCGACTTTCCATCAGCGATAGATTTGGAGCATTTCCCATGGCGGTGACCCGCACCTTCTCGATCATCAAGCCCGACGCCACGCGCCGTAACCTGACCGGCGCCGTCACCAGGATGCTGGAAGAGGCGGGCCTGCGCGTCGTCGCCTCCAAGCGCATCCGCATGAGCCGCGAGCAGGCCGAGGGCTTCTACGCGGTCCACAAGGAGCGTCCCTTCTTTGGCGAACTCGTCGATTTCATGATGTCCGGTCCGGTGGTCGTGCAGGTGCTCGAGGGCGAGGACGCCGTGAAGCGCAATCGCGACATCATGGGCGCCACCAATCCCGCCAATGCCGAGCCCGGCACGATCCGCAAGGAACTGGCCGAGAGCATCGAGGCGAACAGCGTCCATGGTTCGGACAGCGAAGAGAATGCCGCGATCGAGATCGACTTCTTCTTCAAGCCCGAAGAGATCGTCGGCTGATCCAGCCGGCCATCCCGGAAAAAGCAAGGGCCGTCGGAGCCATCCGGCGGCCTTTTTCGCATCTGGAGACGATGGCGACGTTGCTGGGGAGCCGTCCATCGGCCCCTCGCCATCGTCAGGCCGCGCGTGGGAGGGAAACGCGGCCTGACGCGGCTTTTGCCCTCATGATCCAGGCTCAGGCGACGGCGGTATTGATCGCCGGGCCGACCGCGCTGAGCAGCAGGGCCGTGCTGAACGCGAGGGAGAAGAGAGCGGCCATCAGGCCGGTGGTGATGGTCTTGCTGTTCATGGTCATGTCTTGGTCCTTGGCCTTGTCTTGTGTGTGGCCGCCCCTGTTGGCGGTTGCTCGGCTCATTGCAGCCGCCGTGCCAATTTCCGAATCTGGCTGAAATCCGCGCTATTCAAAGAATTACTTTGAATATAAACGAATTTCCTGTGCCGAGATTTGGTGTTTTTCACGAACTATTGGGCGCGCAATTTCGGCAGCCTCGCCGCTTCCCTCCCGTTCGTGCTGAGTGGGCGCTGAGGGGCGCCGCAGGCGCGTATCGAAGAGCCGTATCGAAGCACCTCAGCGCAAACGAGATCAGGCCGAAAACCGCGCAAACCGCTCTTCGGGAAGCCGCCAAGGGCGCATCCAAGCCTGTCGAACACTGTCGATCCACGAGACGGCAAACCGTCCCGCGATATGCCGTCTCAGCCCCGCTCGCGCGCCCGTTCGTGATGGCGGATCACTTCATCGATGATGAAGCGCAGGAACTTCTCGGTGAAGTCGGGGTCCAGATTGGCTTCTTCGGCGAGGCGCCGCAGCCGGGCGATCTGGCGCTCCTCGCGGCCCGGATCGGCGGGGGGCAAAGCGTGGGTGGCCTTGTGCTCGCCCACGGCCTGCGTGATCTTGAAACGCTCGGCCAGCATGAAGACCAGGGCGGCGTCGATATTGTCGATGCTCTCTCTATATCTGGCGAGCTTGTCGTCCATGCGCCCTTCGTCCTCCTCGTCGGCTGCGCTTCTTGCCGGACCGGGCGCGCATTTCAAGCCAATTCGCTTGCCAAATGCCCCGCCCAGCGCCAGAGCCTGCGCCATGACCGCGACCGTTCACCGCATGCCGCGCAAGAGCGCGCCTTCGCTCCAGCCCATGATGAATCTCGTCGCCGAGGATATGAATGCGGTCAATGCCGTGATCCTCGCGCGCATGCAGTCGCGCATCCCGCTCATCCCGGAGCTGGCGGGTCATCTCATCGCCGGCGGCGGCAAGCGCATGCGGCCCATGCTCACGCTCGCGGCCGCGCGCCTGCTCGATTATGGCGGCACGCGCCATCACAAGCTCGCCGCCGCCGTGGAGTTCATCCACACCGCGACCCTGCTTCACGACGATGTGGTGGACGGCAGCGCCATGCGTCGCGGCAAGCAGACCGCCAATCTCATCTGGGGCAACAATGCCTCGGTGCTCGTCGGCGATTTCCTGTTCAGCCGCTCCTTCGAGCTGATGGTGGAGGACGGGTCCTTGAAGGTCCTCAAGATCCTCAGCCACGCCTCCGCCGTCATTGCCGAGGGCGAGGTGAACCAGCTCACTGCCCAGCGCCGCA
>CBIMKI010000143.1:0-7835 GCA_966244395.1 uncultured Sphingobium sp.
CAAGGCGAGCAGAAAGGCCGCCGCGACGCCCAGCGCCAGCAGGCCCAGCTTCGCCTCCCGGCTCATGACCGCCCCCAGCCGCGCCGGATCGCGGCGAGGCGCCGCGCGGCTTCGACGAGATTGGGGCCGGCGCATTGCAGCAGCCGGTCGGAGAAAGGCTCGACCCGCATCTGCGTCACGCGCATGAGCGCGGCCGGGCGGTCGCGCGGGCGCGAGAGGTCCGTGAGCAGCAAGGCGGGCGGGCGGGCAATGAGCGGCTCGAGCGGCAATATGTCCCAGGCGGCGAGGCCATAATCCGCGCTCATGTTGCGAAAGCCGGTGTGCGCCAGCAGTTCGTCCGCCAGCGTGCCGGCGCCGGGCACCAGCGCGCCGCTCTGGCGGATCAGCGCGGGGATCGGCGGCGCGGGCGTGGCAGGCGCGGCCCGTGCCAGCGCCGCCTCGATCTGCGCCACCAGCGCGTCGCCTCGTCCGGCATGGCCAGCGATGCGGCCGATGGCGCGGATCTGGTCCAGGCTCTCGGCTATGCTGGCCGGCACGCCGACAATCTCCACCCGCACGCCCGCGGCGTGGATCGCCGCGCGTGTCGCTGGCGAGAAATAGGGACTGAGCAACACCACATCCGGCCGTGCCGCCACCACTTCCTCGGCCGTGCCCACATTGGCCCGGAAGCGCCGTGCCAGCGCCGGCGGCATCGAGGTCGCGGCGGGATCGTGGCTGTAATGGCTGATGGAGACGACCTGCCCCGGATCGGCGACGCGCACCAATATGGCGTCGACGCAGGGGTCCATCGACATGATGCGAGGGCGCTCATCGCCGCCCTTCCCGGCCGGGCGCGCCGTTCTCGGCCCGCAAGCCGCCAGCGCGGCCATGAGCAGCAGCACGGCGGCCGCCTGCAAAAGCGTTGAGGCGCGTTCCTCGCCTTCCCTCGATCCAGAGCGCAGCAAAGCGGCGCGTCCGGCCCGCGCTGCGCCTGTCCCAGGAACATCGCCCTCAATCCCATCCGAACGGGAGGCAGGTGCCATCGCCATTCTCCGATCACCCGATCGGAAGAAGCTGTTCAGAAAGAGGGGGATGAATCTCCTCCATTTCCCGAAAAACTGGCCCTGATCCCGTGCAGGGCGATAAGCTATATCGATATGTGAATGGCTTGCAGTCGAACAGGATCGGAGCACCGCATCCTTTCGTCCGGCATGTCGAAACACGCCAGTTCGGCCAGCGAAATTTCCCCGCTCCGGCGATCCGGCCAATGCCCCTGTTGCCCGGAAACGCCGCCTGCAAGCGCCATCGGGCCCATGCCCCCATGCGCGCGCGGCCCATCGCCCCTGCCCCGGCCGATTCCGCAGACGTCCTGCGTCCCGTCCCATCGCTCACGCCCCATCGCATCCGGGCGGCGCGCCGCGACCTCTGGCCGCAGGCACGATCGCCCGCCGGTTGATGCCGTCACGCGAGGACGAAGCCCCGTTCGCCCGGCAGCTCCCGGCCGGCGAAGGACAGACTGTGTACGGGCAGGTCTCCTGGCTCCGGGTCAGGGCCTTTGCGCCGCCTTCCCGCCCCGCCGCGTGCGCATGGGGACAGTGGCTTGCGTGGCGCAAGGCTCGCCGGTCACAGTTGCGGGAACAGCGCCGGACTTTCACCGGACTTCCCTTTTGCGCCCCGCTCGCGCGGGGACCCGTCACGGTCGCGACTGTAGAGTGCGCGCTGCGGGCCGGTCAAGCGCAGCAGGTCAGGGCGCGGCCCGCTCGCCGGCGCGGCGATAGGCGAAGACCGTGGCGGGCGGCACGTTGCGCACGATGGTGCCGACCTTCTCCACCTCCAGGTCGAGCATGCGCGCCACGCTGCGCGCGGCGGGCGGGCGCGGCGAATAAGTGAACTGCACGAAGACGCCGCCGGGCCGCAGCAGCTTGAACGCCTCGGCGAGGATGTCATGCTGCAGCGTCTTGCTCATCGCCAGCAGCGGCAGGCCGGATATGACGCATTGATAGCCGCCCGGCCCGCCGGCCGCATCGACAGCCACGATCTGCGCCGGCGTCTCCAATATGCGCACGCCCGGCAGCGTCCGCCGCAGGTTGCGCGCGAATTCCGCGTTGATCTCCACCACTTCGAGCTGCTCGACGGAGAGGCCGGTCGCCAGTATCTCGCGCGTCAGGGCGCCGGTGCCGCCGCCCAGTTCCATGACGCGGCCGCCCTGCGGATCGATCTGGGAGGCCATGAGTCGTCCGAGCCAGGGACTGCTGGGCACGATGGAGGCGGTCTGCCGGGGCTTGCGCAGCCATGCCTGGAGGAAGCGGGCGTAATCGCTGACGCTGGTCCTGCGTTCCGCCAGCGCTGAACCGTCAATTCGTGGCATTGCCTGTCTTATACCCCTGTCACAGGCGTGTCATCGTAGTGAGACGGTGCGGCCAAGAAAAGAGCAAATCAGGGCGGCGGCTTCATCAAGCTGTGGACAGAGGCGCCGGATCGACGAAGCGGGCGCCGCCATCGCCTGCGCGCCCGCGCGCGGGCGCCCGAAACACCAGCGCCGGTTCATAGGCCCTGACTCGGAAAAGGCGCGGGACTCGGCATCGCGCCGCGCCCAAATGCGGATCGGGCCGCGCCTCCTCGGGGAGGGCGGCCCGATCTGTCGATACCGGCGGCGAGGCCGTCAGATTTCGTGCCAGGCCTCGTCGGCGACGGGATCGCTGGAGACGGTCCGCTCGGCGAGGCGTTCCAGTATCTCGTCCTGCAGGCGCAGGCGCAGCGTCTCGAGCGTGATGGTGTTCGCTTCCGTGACCATGTCCGGCGCCCGCAGCGTGCGCGCCAGATTTTCGTGGCGCTGGCAGACCTCGTCGATCGACTGCAACACGTTCATGTGGCTGCGCACGATCTCGGGATCGGCGCAAAGCTGTAGTCCCATATCTTCCAGGACCTGGCGGATGCGGTCCAGCTCATCCGCGATGAGCGCACGCATCACGCCATCGGGAAGGAACCGTTCAGGCGGCGCGGCGCCATGGTCTATGGATGACATGTGAGTCATGCGGCCGCTTTGTCCTGGCTGGCGGTTTCGATGATGGCAGAGCACAGTCCGGCGAGCGGCAGCTTCGTCACGGCCGGGTCCTTGGCGATCACGGCCTCGATGACTTCGCTGACCAGCGCGGTTTCCGGCGTCTGCACGAAGGTGCGCGCACCGGCCGCCTTCAGCGCGGCCATGCCCATGGCGCCATCATCGCCGATGCCGGTCAGGATGCCGGCGATGGCCTGGCGCCCCGCGGTCTTGGCAAGCGCGGCGAAGAGCAGGTCGGCGGAGGGACGGAAGCCCTTCACCGGATCGCGCGGCAGCAGGCGGATGGAGCCGCCCGGCCAGCGGTCGACCACCACATGGGTATTGGGATCGGCCGCGACATAGACGATGCCCTGCTCCAGCTTCATGCCGTCCTCGGCGAGCTTGACCTCGGGCTTGATCGCCTTGTTGAGCTTCGCGCCGAAGCCGACGGCGAGCCCGTCTTCCATCTGCTGGAGGACGAGCGTGGGCGGGCAATTCTCGGGCAGGCCGGCGAGCAGCTCTGCATAGGCCTCGATGCCGCCGGTCGAGGCGGCGAGCGCGACGACCGAGCCATTCCACTTGAAGCCCTCGGCGGGCGGGGGCGGCGGCGGCGCGGGCTTCTCGGCCGCCGGCTGGGGCTTGGCCTTGGCGGCGGCGACGACCAGCTTGCACAGCTTGTCGGAGATCGCGTCGAACTCGGCCTGCGTCGCCTGCTTGGGCTTGGGGAAGCAGTCGATCGCGCCCAGCTCCAGCGCCTTGATCGAAATCTCGGCGCCCTTCTGCGTCAGTGTCGAGAGCATGATGACCGGCATGGGGTTGGTCGCCATCAGCTCGGCCAGGAAGTCGATGCCGTTCATGCCCGGCATTTCGATGTCGAGCGTGATGATGTCGGGCTTGAGCTGCGGGATCATCTCGCGCGCCTCGTCCGCATTTGCGGCGCTGTCGAGCACGATGATGTCGCCGGACTTCTCCAGCGCTGCCGTGAACAGGGCGCGCATGGTGACGGAGTCATCGACGATCAGAACGCGGGTTTTCTCGGCCATGAGGGACCTCTTTCTCTGTGTTGGGCCTAGATTTCCGAAACGGGGCTCATCTTAACCGGGCAATCCATAGGGATGGATTAATGAGTCACCCGGCGGACGGCGGCCACGAGCTTGTCCGGATCGAAGGGCTTCACGATCCAGCCGGTCGCGCCGGCGCTACGCGCGCGCGCCTTCTTCTCTTCGGAGCTTTCCGTGGTCAACACCAGGATCGGCCGATCGACATGGCGGCGCTGTTCGCCGCGCAACCGCTCGATGAGGCCGAAGCCGTCGAGCCGGGGCATGTTGATGTCGGTGATGATGAGGTCGACTTCGTTGTTCTCGAGCCAGTCGAGAGCGGCGACGCCGTCCTCGGCCTCCACCACCTCATAACCATTGCCGCTCAAGGTCATCTTGAGCAGCGCTCGCATACTATGACTATCGTCAACAGTCAGAATTCGCGTGGTTTCATACATACAAAACTAGTCCCTGCTCACAGCTCAGAAAAACTCGACGTCACCCGTATTCTCGGGCCGGCTGCGGACCGGCGTCGGCGGCGGAGCCGCGGACTGGACCACATGCCGACAACGGGCCTTGCCCTGTGCCGCCAGGAAGTCGACCCGGCGCGCACAGTCGCCACCCACGTCCCGGTGGCTTATCATTATCCCCTCAGCGTTTAAGAATCGTTCCGCGAAGGCCGCATTGACCGATCCGATCGCCCTCATCTGCTTGTGAATGTTTGCGCCTCCGTAAATATGCGCGCGCATTCGCGATTTGAGAGCGCCCGACTGCATCATCCGGTTGATGAGCAGTTCCATGAGGTAGAGGCCGAAATGCTCGTCGAGCGTCGGCATCTGGCCTTCCCGGTGCTCGGGCTCGGCGAGGAGGAAATGGTTCATCCCGCCGACTTTCGCGACCGGATCGAACAGGCAGGCGGCGACGCAGCTTCCAAGGACGGTCGTCAGCATGACCCCGTCCTGATCCGTCACTTCCGCCGATCCCTGCATCACCGTGATGCGGGGCGTAACCAGTGTGGAATATTTCTGGCTGGGCTCAACAAACATATTGCGCACCCATTCCCAGGGCTTTTTCCGCGATGCGCGGCAGCCCCAGAACATGCTTCGCCGCGCCGATCTCGGCCGCGACCTTGGGCATGCCGTAGACGACGCAGGTCGCCTGGTCCTGCGCGATGGTCGGGCAGCCGGCATTGCGCATGGCGAGCAGGCCCTGGGCGCCATCGGCGCCCATGCCGGTGAGCAGCACGCCCACGGCGCGGCGCGGCAGCTCGCGCGCGACGCTGTGGAAGAGCATGTCGATGCTCGGGCGGTGGCCCGAGACCAGATCCCCCGGCCGGATGCGGCTGTAGACCTTGCCGTCGGTGCCATAGCGCACGCTGAGATGCCGCTCGTTGCCCGGCGCGATGTAGACATGGCCGGGCTCCGCGAGCTGCACGCGCGGCGCGCATTGCTCATCGAGGCGCTTGGCCATTGCGCCCGCGAACGAGCCGTTGATGTGCTGGACGATGACGGTCGGCGGGCAATCGCGCGGAAAGCGCTTCAGCACATGGTGCAGGGCCTCGACGCCGCCGGTCGAGGCGCCGATCGCGATGATGCCGTTCTCGATGCGGTCGGCCTTGTCGATGACGGGCGCGGCGCGCTCGGCGAACGACGCGGGCTCCACCTGCATGGACCGCGTCAGATTGGCCGAGGCCGCGCGGCGGACCAGATCGGCGAGCTTGCCCTGGTCGTTCACCATCTCGCCGCCGGAGCCGGTGGGCTTGCCGTAGCAGTCGACCGCGCCGAGTTCGAGCGCGCGGATGGTCGCCGCCGTGCCTTCGTGCGTCAGCGTCGAGACGATGATGACCGGCGTGGGGCGCAGGCGCATGATCCTCTCGAGGAAATCGAGCCCGTTCATGCCCGGCATCTCGATGTCCAGCGTCACAACGTCGGGATTGAGCGCCTTGATGAGGGCGCGCCCCTCCACGGCATCCGCGGCCTCGCCAACGACTTCCATGTCCGCCTCGCGATCGATCATCACGCGCAGGAGCGCGCGCATCGTGGCGCTGTCGTCGACGATAAGAACGCGGATCCCCATCAGCTGATCTTCCTGTATGTCGTGAGGTTTACGAGGTCCAACTGCGCCTCGGCCGGCCCCGAAACGCGCTCGCTGTGCCCAATGAAGAGATGGCCGCGCGAGACGAGCTGGCTGGCGAACCGGCTGATGAGCCTCTCGCGTGTCGGCTGATCGAAATAGATCATGACGTTGCGGCAGAAGATGACGTCGAACTGGCGCTTGATCGGCCATTGGCCGTGCAGGTTGAGCGTGCGGAAGCGCACCAGCCGCGCGGCCTCCGGCGCGATCGTCGCCACGCCGTCGCTCACTTTCACCCAGCGCGCGCGCAGGTCCGCCGGCAGCGGCTCGACGGCTTCGGCATCATATTGCGCGGCCCGCGCCTTGACGAGTGCATGGTCGGCCAGATCGCTGGCGAGAATGGCGAGATCCGCGTCCATAATCATGCGCGACTCGCGCGGATCGGTGCCGAGCAGCGTCATGACGAGCGAATAGACTTCCTCGCCGCTGGACGATCCCGCCGACCAGATCCGCACCGGGCCGCCCTGGGCCAGGCGCTGAACGAGGCCGGGCCGGACATGCTCGCGGAAATATTCGAAATGATGCGGTTCGCGCCAGAAGAAGGTGTGGTTCGTGGTGAGCGCGCACACCGCCTTGCGCGCTTCCGCCGGATCGTTCTGGATGCGCTGGATATAGTTGGCGAAGGTGCCGGCATTGCTCTCCCGCACCAGCGGGGCGATGCGCGAATAGACGAGCGTGGACTTGCCCGGCGGGAGCACGATGCCCGCCTGGCTGTAGATCATCGCGCGGATCGCCTCGAAGTCCTTGCGGGAATAGACCTGCTCGCTAACTCCGGGGAAGGCGGTGAACTGCTCGCCGCTTTCGTGGATCATGCAACCAGCCTCAGCCCCGAATGGCTGCCCACGACCGAGCCCACCAGCATGTCGACATCGAGGATGAGCGCCACCTTGCCGTCACCCAGGATCGTCGCGCCCGCGACGCAGGCCACCGGCTTGTAGTTGGATTCCAGGCTCTTGATGACGAACTGGCGCTGGTCGAGGATGTTGTCGACCTGGAGCACGGCCGATCCCGAATTCTCGGTCTCGACCACGATGAGCACGCTTTCCTCCGGCTTCTTGACCGCGCCGACCGCATTGAGCTGCGTGTCGACCGGGATGATCGGCAGGAAAGTGCCGCGCACATTGAGCATGTTGCGGCCATTGCCCATCGGGCGCAGGTCGTCCGCCTCGGGGCGCAGGCTCTCCACCACATGCGTGAGCGGCACCACCAGCGTCTGGTCGCCGACCGAGACGATCATGCCGTCCGAGATGGCGAGCGTGAGCGGCAGCGCGAGCGTGAAGACGCTGCCCTGGCCCGGTGTCGACTGGATGGAGATGCGGCCGCCCAGATCCTTCACATTCTGGCGGACCACGTCCATGCCGACGCCGCGGCCGGAGATGTTGGAGATGGTCTGCGCGGTCGAGAAGCCCGGTGCGAAGATAAGATTGTCGATCTCTTCGTTGGTGAGCTGGGCATCGGGCGAGATGAGGCCCTTCTCCACGGCCTTGGCGAAGACGCGCTCGCGATTGATGCCCGCGCCGTCGTCGGCGATCGAGATGAGGATGCGGCCGGAGCGATGCTCGGCCGACAGGCGCAGCACGCCTTCGGCGGGCTTGCCTGCCGCCTCGCGCACCGCGGGCGTCTCCAGCCCATGGTCCACGGCATTG
>CBIMKI010000144.1:0-7831 GCA_966244395.1 uncultured Sphingobium sp.
TGGTGGAATCTGGGCAATGACAATCCCGCCCGGCGCGTCATCGTGGACGATGCGCGCCTCACGGCGGCGCGGCTCGCCTTGAGCAAGGGCATCGGGCAGGTTATCAAAAACGGGCTGGCACTGATGGGGGTCGCCGCGCTGGAGGAGATGAACTGATGCAGGGGGCGCAGGGCGACGGGTTCATGCTCGAAGAGGATCGTGAACGTCTGCCCTGGCTGGAGCCGGCGGAACCCATCGAGGAAATCGAGGCGGTTTCGCTCTACAAGGTGCTGGCTCTGGTCCTGCTTGGCCTGGTCTTGCTCGGCCTCATCGTCGGCGGCGGCTGGTGGCTCAAGAGCCGCGGCACCGGCAATTCGGGCGGCGATGCCGCGCTCATCTCGCCGCCTGCCGGCGACTACAAGATTCCCGCCGATTCGGAAGCCGCGCGCAAATATGACGTGGACGGCAAGGCTTTCGAGGGCGAGGGCGACTCCGCCTTCGACGCGAGCGCCGGTGGCACCGCCCAGGGCCGGATCGATCCGAGCAAGGCGCCCGAAATGCCGATGACGGAGGCGGTGAAGCCCGCGCCCGCCACGCCCGAGCCGAAGCCGGTCGCCACGCCCGCCGCCAGTGCCGCTGTGCCCGCCCCTGTGCCCACGGCCAGTCCCGCGCCCGTGCTGGGCGGCGCCCGCGTGCAGCTCGGCGCCTACAACAGCAAGGCGATTGCCGAGGAGGCCTGGCGTCGCCTCATCAAGCGCTTCGAGGATCTGGGCACCGCCAAACATGCCGTCGAACCTGTCGAAACCGGCGGCAAGACGCTCTATCGCCTGCGCATGGGCGCGGCCGATCGCGCCGCGGCCAGCGCGCTTTGCGGGCGCCTGCGCGTCGCGGGCGAGAATTGCTTCGTGGTTCCCTGATGGGCGCGGGCGGACGAGCGGCGTCATGATCCCCGTCATCTTCGGCCTGGCCGGCGAGAGCGTCAGCGCGGATGAGCGCGCCCTGTTCGCGGCCTGTGAGCCGGCGGGCTACATCCTCTTCGGCCGCAACATCCGCGACGCCGCGCAGGTGCGGATGCTCACCGATACGCTGCGCGAGATCGCCGGGCGCGAGGACCTGCTTGTCATGATCGATCAGGAGGGCGGCCGCGTCGCGCGGATGAAGCCGCCGCACTGGCCCCAATTCCCGCCCGCCGCCGCCTTCGATACGCTCTACGAGCGCGGCCCCTCCAGCGCGATCGAGGCGGCGCGCAGCAATGGCCGGGCGCTCGCTGCCATTCTCCGCGAGGCCGGCATTACCGCCAATGCCGCGCCCGTGCTGGACGTGCGCCAGCCCGGCGCCGACGCCATCGTCGGCGACCGCGCCTTCGGGGCCGATCCCATGCGCGTGGCGGCGCTGGGGCGCGCGACGCTGGACGGGCTGCGCGCCGGCGGCGTGACCGGCATCGTCAAGCATATGCCCGGCCACGGCCGCGCCATGGTCGACAGCCATCTCGCCCTGCCGGTGGTCGCAGCCGATGCCGCCGATCTCGAATGGGACATGGCGCCCTTCCGCACGCTCAACTGGGCACCCGCCGCGATGACCGCCCATATCGTCTACACCGCCTGGGATGCGGATCGGCCCGCCAGCCTCTCGCCCCGCGTCATCGAGGGCATCATCCGCCAGGAGATCGGCTTCGACGGGCTGCTGATGTCGGACGATCTCGACATGAAGGCGCTCAATGGCCCCGCCGACGAACTTGCCGAGGCGGTCGTTGCGGCGGGCTGCGACCTTGCGCTCAACTGCTGGGGCCGGATGGAGGAGATGCAGGCCATTGCCGCGCGCCTCGCGCCCATGGCCGATCGCTCCCGCGCGCGGCTGGACCGCGCAATGGCGTCCATTGCCGATGGTCCCGACGACTGGACGCTGGACGAGGCGCTTGCCACGCGCGACCTGCTGCTCCAGCAAGGTCTCGTATGAGCGCGCCGACTCTCACTGACGAGAAGCCCTTGGATGAGCGGCAGGCCGCGCCCGTCGATGCCGCCGCCTTGCTCGGCGAGGATGACTGGGACGAGCCGCTGCGCCATCGCGCGGACGAGGAGATCCTCACCGTCAGCGTCGAGAGCTGGGAAGGCCCGCTCGACCTCCTGCTCGCGCTTGCCCGCACGCAGAAGGTGGACCTGCGCGAAATCTCCATTCTGGCGCTGGTCGAGCAATATCTGAAGTTCATCGAGGAAGCCCGCGCCCTCCGTCTGGAGCTGGCCGCCGACTATCTCGTCATGGCCGCCTGGCTTGCCTACCTCAAGTCCGCGCTGCTGCTGCCCAAGGAGGAGCAGCCCGATCCCAGCCCCGAGGAACTGGCGCTACGCTTGCACCTGCGCCTCCAGCGGCTGGAGGCGATGCGCGAGGCCGGCGCCCGGCTGATGGCGCGCGACCGCGTCGGCCGCGATGTCTTTGTGCGTCCCTCGCCCGAGGGCCTGCACCGCCCGCGCGCCTATCGCTGGCATGCCAGCCTCTATGATCTCATTCAGGCCTATGGCCAGGTGAAGGCCCGCAATGCCCCGCGCATCCATGTCGTCGCCCGCCGCGCGGTCATGACGCTGGACGCGGCGCTGGAGCGCGTCTCCCGCCTCGTCGGCGCCCGGCTCGACTGGGCCGCGCTCGAAACCTTCCTGCCCGAGACGGCCGATCCGCAACTGCGGCGCTCGGCGCTGGCGAGCAGTTTCGTCGCCGCGCTGGAGTTGGCGCGCCTGGGCCGTGTCGAGCTGCGGCAGGAACGGATCTTCGCGCCCCTCTATCTCAAGGCCGCCGGGGCGCGGCCATGAGCGGCGAGGCCTCGGTCCGGCTGGTCGAGGCAGTGCTGTTCGCGGCGGAGCAGCCGCTGACCCTCGCCGAGATCGCGCGCCATGCCGGCCTCGATGAGAGCGTGGTCCCCCATCTCGCCGTGCTGGCCGATCATTATGCCGGGCGTGGCATCGAGCTGGTCGAGCGCGGCGGGCGCTGGCATTTCCAGACCGCCGCCGACCTTGCCCACATCCTGCGCCGCGAGCGCGAGGAGCCGCGCAAGCTCTCCCGCGCGGCCGTCGAGACGCTGGCGATCATCGCCTATCACGAGCCGGTCAGCCGCGCCGAGATCGAGGCGATCCGCGGGGTGCAGGTGGCCAGGGGCACGCTTGACGTGCTCATGGAAGCCGGCTGGGTGCGTCCGGCGGGCCGCCGCGAGGTGCCCGGCCGCCCGCTCATTTATGCGACCACGAGCGATTTCCTGTCACATTTCGGCCTTAGCAGTCGCCGCGATCTGCCGGGCATTGACGATCTGCGCGCCGCGGGCCTGCTCGATCCGATCGATATGGCGATGGAGGCGATGGTCGCGCTCGACGAGGGCGATGCGCAATCGGCTCTGGAAAATGACGAGGATGAAGCCTAGTTAGGGGCTCTCTACAGGAGATTTTTTCGATGGGTTTCGGTTCACCAATTCACTGGGTGATTCTCGTCCTGGTCATCGTGCTGCTGTTCGGCGGCGGTCGGATTTCGGGCCTGATGGGCGATGTCGCCAAGGGCATCAAGAGCTTCAAGAAGGGCCTGGCGGACGACGAGGACGACAAGCCGGCGGCCAAGCCCGCCCAGCGCATCGCCCAGAGCGACAAGGCAGCCGACACGGCCGCGCAGGCGCGCGAAGAGCAGAAGCTCGACGGTTAAGCGCGGACCGCTCCGCGCGACGGAAGGCGAAGCGTGTTTGGCATCGACTCAACCGAACTGCTGATTATCATCGTGGTCGCGGTGCTGGTCATCGGACCCAAGGATCTGCCGCGCGCCCTCTACAAGGTCGGGCAGGTGGTGGGGAAGGCGCGTGCCATGTCGCGGCATTTCCGCACCGGACTCGATGCGATGATCCGCGAGGCGGAGCTGGAAGAGCTGCAAAAGCAGTGGGACAAGGAAAATGCCCGCATCATGGCCGAGCATCCGCTGCCCGAGGCGGTGATGACCGAGAAACCCATTGTCGACGAGACGCTGGAGCCGGGCGCGGCGAGCGTAGATGCGGCCCCGCCGCAGGACGAACCCGCCACCGACATGTCGCTGGTCGAGGCCGTGAAAGTCTCGCAGATGCCGCCGCCCGTGCCCGTCGCGGCAGAGGGTGCGTCCGAAGTCGCGCCCGCTGACGCCGCAACCGCCGAGCCCGAACCCAAGGGAGCAGCCGCGTCATGAGGGACATAGACGAGACCAAGGCGCCTCTGCTCGATCATCTCGTCGAGCTGCGCAAGCGGCTGCTCTACTGCGTCTGGGCGTTGCTCCTGTCGGGCGCCGTCTGCTTTTATTTCTCCGGCCCGATCCTCTCCTTTCTCGTCGAGCCGCTGAAGCAGGGCTATGGCGATGCGGCTGGCAAGCTCATCTACACCAAGCTTTACGAGGCCTTTTTCGTCCAGCTCAAGATCGCGATGTTCGGCGGCTTCTTCGTCTCGTTCCCGATCATCGCCAACCAGCTCTGGGCCTTCATCGCGCCGGGCCTTTATGCGCGCGAGAAGAAGGCGCTGCTGCCGTTCCTGCTGGCCACGCCCATCCTGTTCCTCACCGGCGCGGCGCTGGCTTATTATGTGGTGATGCCGACGGCTTTCCACTTCTTCCTGGCGTTCCAGGGGGATGCGGGCGGCATCGAGCTGGAGGCGCTGCCCAGCGTCGATGCCTATCTGTCGCTGGTGATGCAGTTCATCCTGGCCTTCGGCATCAGCTTCCTGATGCCGGTGCTGGTGATGCTGCTCAATCGCGCCGGCATCGTCAGCCGCGCGCAGCTCATCGGCGCCCGGCGCTACATGATCGTGGCATTCACGGCGCTCGCGGCCATCATCACGCCCTCGGACGCACTTTCGATGGTCATGCTCGCCGTGCCGCTCATCCTGCTCTACGAGATCACGCTTCTCTGCATCTGGTTCACGGACCGGCGCAAGGCGGCGCAGGCGGCGGACGAGAGCAATCTCCCCGCCGAGATCTGAGGCAATCTGCGCTTGGCCCCGCGCCACATCAACTTGCTTGCTCCACAGCGCCGGCGGGCATAGGTCTGCCATATGACCATCGCTCCCGATACACTGGCATTGATCGGCAACACACCGCTGGTGCGGCTGGCCGGTCCCTCCGAGGCAAGCGGCGCCGAGATCTTCGGCAAGTGCGAGTTCACCAATCCCGGCGCATCGGTGAAGGACCGCGCGGCGCTGTTCATCGTCGAGGATGCCGAGGAGAAGGGACTGCTCACGCCCGGCGGCACCATCGTGGAGGGCACGGCGGGCAATACCGGCATCGGCCTCGCGCTGGTCGCCAATGCCAAGGGCTACAAGACGATCATCGTCATGCCCGAGACGCAGAGCCGCGAGAAGATGGATACGCTGCGCGCACTGGGTGCCCGGCTCGTCACGGTCCCGGCCGCGCCTTTTTCCAATCCGGGGCATTTCGTGCACACCTCGCGCCGCATTGCCGAGGAGACGCCGAACGCGATCTGGGCCAACCAGTTCGACAACACCGCCAATCGCAAGGCGCACATCGTCGGCACCGCCGAGGAGATCTGGGCGCAGATGGAAGGCCGGCTCGATGGCTTCACCTGCGCGGCCGGCACTGGCGGCACCATCGCCGGTGTGGGCTTGGGCCTGAAGCAGAAGAGCGACGCCGTCACTATCGCGCTCACTGATCCCTATGGCGCGGCGCTCTATAATTATTATGCCCATGGCGAACTGAAGGCGGAGGGTTCCTCTGTCGCCGAGGGCATCGGCCAGAGCCGCATCACCGCCAATCTCGAAGGCGCGCCCATCGACACGCAGTTCCGCATATCGGACGCGGAGGGCATGGTCTGGGTGGAGCGGCTGCTGGCCGAGGAAGGGCTGTGCCTGGGGCTCTCCAGCGGCATCAACGTCGCGGGCGCCGTCGCGCTCGGCCGCCAACTCGGCCCCGGCAGCCGCGTCGTCACGATGTTGTGCGACACGGGCCTGCGCTATCTCTCGACACTCTATAATCGTGACTGGCTGACGGCGAAGGGCTTGACGCCTCTGCCGTGGCTGGCAGACTGATCGTTGGTCGCGCGGGCATAGCCGGCCCGCGACCGGAGACATGCATGGCAGAACATAGCGACGACCGCGTCCGCCGCGAGACGGGCCAGCGGGTCCAGGTCGGCCTCATTGGCCTCGGGGCGGTGCTGCTGGTGGTCGCCTTCGCCAATATCGTCGCCAAGGCGCGGCATTCGGACGCGCTCCAGCCCATTGCCATGAGCGGGCAGCAGCCTCTCGCCGGCGCTTCCAATGCCACGGCGCCCGGCAGTCAGTCGTCTGATACCGAGCCCTTTGCCGATCTCGGCGTGACGCCCAAGGCGGACCAGAGCGTGAGTAGTGGCCCAGTGGGGCCCTCCGTGCCCGATCTGGAGCCCGATCCGCGTCTCAACAAGCCGATGGACCGCGATCCCCAGCGGCCCGATTCGTCACCGCCCAATCGCTGATCTCCGGCGTCCGGCCATGACGGCCCGCCTTGTCGCCGCCTTGCGCATCCTCGCCGTGCCCCTATTGGCGTCGGCGTTTGCCCTGTTCGCCGGTCTTGCGCCCGACATGCTGCGCACCGGCCGCGTCAATCCCCTCGACTGGCTGCTACCCGGCTGCGCGGCGTTCGTCGTCATGCTGCTCGTCGCCGCGCGGGGCGGGCGCTGGCCGGGCTGGCTGCGTCTCGCGCTTTACGCCGCGCTCGCCCTGGTTGCGCCACTGCTCCTCTGTGCCCTCACGCCCGCCGCGCCCCCCTGGCCGCGCATGGCCGTGCTGGCGCTGGGGCTTGTCCTTGCCGCCCTCGCGCTGGGCTGGACTGCGCGGCGGGGGCGGTCGTTCGTCACATGGGCCGTGGCGGGCCTCTGCCTGCTCGCCTCGGCCGGCCTGGGCTGGGGCGCCTATCTGCTCGATCAGCCGCTCGTGCTCCTCAAGCGCAGCGCCGCCACCACCGGCGTGATGAGCGCGCTGCCGCTCTTCACTCACGGGGCCGGGGGGCAGGGCGCGCTCGATGTCGGCGGCCGCGCGCCCATCCTGGCCGCGCAGGAGCGCGCGGCCGTCCCCGTCGACCTCATCGATGCCGCGTCGCTGGCCTCGCTCGACCGCCTGCTGCTCGCTCAGCCGCGTCTGCTCGCGCCGGCCGAACTGGTCGCGCTCGATGGCTGGGTGCGACGGGGCGGCCATGTCGTCATCCTTGCCGATCCGCTACTGCACTGGCCGGCGGCAGGCGGCCTCACGGACGCGCGCCGCCCGCCGCTCACCAGCCTGCTCGATCCGCTGCTCACCCATTGGGGCCTCACGCTCGAGCCCGCCCATGTCACGCCCGGCGCGCCCGTCGAGCGGCGTATCCTCTCGGGCGGTGCGCTGCTCCAGTTGGCGGGCGCCGCGCGCTTCACCCTCGCCCCAGATTCGCCCTGCGCCACGGCGGAGGGCGGGCTCTTCGCCACCTGTCGCATCGGGGCGGGCAGGGCGGTGCTGGCCGCCGATGCCGACTGGATCGACGATGGGCTCTGGACGCTCGATCCCACCGATCCACGCGATGGCCGCCACTGGACCAGCGATGCCGCGCCCATTCTCGCCCATCTCCTGCGCGGCGCCGAGGGGTTGCCGCAGCCGCGCTGGCCCTGGCTGGTTTCCCAGCAGGCACTGATTGCCGCCCTGCGCTGGTCGCTGCTGCTCATCCTCCTTCTGGCCATTGCACTCGCCTTGCTCGGGCCCATTCCCAGCTCTGCCCATGTCCGGCCCAGGCCGCAGCGCCGCCCCGATGCGGAACCGGCAGGCCCCTCCCACGATTCAGGCTGAAAGAATCCAGTCTGACCCAAAGATTCCCAGGCTGGCCCATATTTCCCCTTTTCTCGCAGGGCGTGGAC
>CBIMKI010000145.1:0-7725 GCA_966244395.1 uncultured Sphingobium sp.
ATCTTCAAGACGCGCAAGGGCAGCAGCGACCGCGAGGACCGCCGCGTCCAGTTCGAACATCTGCTGCGCGACTGGGTGCCGCCGAAGCTCTATCGTTACGCGGCCAAGCTCAACAGGTTCAAATAGGAAACAGGAAAGGCCGCGGCGCACGCTGACTATTCGCTGCACCGGGAAAGTCGATCATGCGCTTTCGCGAGACAAGAACAGATCTCGGCCCGGCGATCGCGGCCGCGCGCGGCCAGGGCAGCTGAAGCCATGCTGATCGGCTATACCCTGGTCGGAACGAACGACATGCAGCGCGCGCTCGCCTTCTACGACGCGCTGTTCGGCGCTGTCGGCGTGGGCAGGCTCCTCGAGCTGCCAGGCCTCGCCGGCTGGGGCACGAGCTGGAACAAGCCGGTGTTCGGCGTCTCCGTGCCGGTCGACGGACAGCCCGCCAGCGCCGGCAACGGCGCGATGATCGCGCTCGGCCAGCGCACCCGCGCGAGGGTTCGCCTGCTGCACGGCAAGGCACTCGACATGGGCGGCAAGGACGAGGGCGCGCCGGGACTGCGCGGGCAGGAGGGCGGCAACGCCTTCTACGCCGCTTATGCGCGTGACCTCGACGGCAACAAGCTCTGCTTCTATTGCGTGGGCCCGGGCGATGATTGAGCCGGCGCAGCGAGAGAGATAGCCGCTTTTTTTTGAAGTGGAGGCTTGCGCCGGCGCTTTCCGGCGACAGAGCCCGGTCCCGGATTCTTCATCGGCTCCCGATTGAGCCCCCGGCCCGTCCGTGGCACAGGCTCCGGCATGTCCATCGCCGCCTATTTCGCCCGCATCGGCCTCAACGCCGCGCCCGCACCGACCGCTGAAGGGCTGGCACTCATGCTCGCGCGGCACCGTCAGTCGATCGCCTTCGAGAATTTCGACGTGCGGCTGGGGCGGCCGATCCGTATCGACAGCACCTCGGCCTTCGACAAGCTCGTGACGCGCCGGCGCGGCGGCTATTGCTTCGAGCAGAACCGGCTCTTCGCGGACATGATGACACAGATCGGCCTGCCCGCAAGGCCGTTGCTCGCGCGCGTGCGCCTCGGCATGAGCGCGGACGTGACGCCGGTGCGCAGCCATGTGCTGCTGCTCACGCAGATCGCCGATGCGCCCTGGATTGTCGATGCGGGCTTTGGCGGCAGCTTCGTTCCACCCCTGCCGCTCGAAGATGGCGCGCCGGTCCGCACGGCCGACGGCGCCGCGCATCGCCTGCGCCGCATCGGCGCGCGGGGCGAAGTCGCTGGCGAGTGGCTGCTGGAGCGCGCTGGCCCGGCCGGCGCGACGGACGGCCGCGCCAGCCCCGGCGAAGGCTGGCAGGCGCAATATACGTTCGATCTCTCCGAGGTCACGCCGGACGATCTCGAACAATGCAATCACTGGACATCGACCCGCCCTGGCACCCGCTTCACCAGCCTGCACGTCGCCAGCATCGTCCTTCCGGACGGCTTCGTGGCGCTGACCGAGCGCGCCGTCTCCATCCACCGCGCCGGCGCGGCGGGACAGGCAGTCGAATTTCAGCGCATGGAGGACTATGCCGCCTGCCTGCGCGACATGTTCGCCCTCGACATGAGCGATGCGGAGGTCGCGGCGCTCCCGCTCTTTGCCTGAGCGTGCGCCTCCGCCCCGATCAGCCGATGGCGCGGACGATGAAGATCAGGACCATGCCGCCGACCACCGAGCCGATCAGACCGACCGGCCGGAAGGCGCCCGCCTGCTTGTCCACCAGTCCCGCGAGATAGCCGCCCACGATACCGCCGCCGATACCGAGGAGGATCGTCGCGATCCACCCCAAGTCCACCGCGCCGGGATAGAAGAAGCGCGACAGCACGCCGACGATGAGGCCGACGACGATATAGCTGATGATCTGGCCCATGGCTGATCTCTCCTGCAGCGTGCCGACGGTGATCGCCGGTCACCCAAGGCCCTTATCGCCCGGAAGCGGGCCGGCCGCAATGGTGGCGATGCGCCGGGCAGCACAGCAACGCAGCAGCGCAGATCGCATATCCGCCTTGCCCGCATGCTTGATCCCGGCGCGCCGCCGCCCTATCCGCTCCGCCAAGCGAGGAGCCTCCCCAATGACCGTCACTATCAAGACCGCCGATCTCATCGAGAGCGTCGCCGACGCGCTGCAGTTCATCAGCTACTATCACCCGATGGACTATATCCGCGCGCTGGGCGCGGCCTATGAGGCCGAGCAGGGTCCGGCGGCCAAGGACGCGATCGCGCAGATTCTCACCAACAGCCGCATGTGCGCCGAAGGGCACCGGCCGATCTGCCAGGACACCGGCATCGTCAACATATTCGTGAAATGGGGCATGGACTGCCGGCTGGACGATACGAGCAGGTCCTTGCAGGAGATCGTCGACGAGGGCGTGCGCCGCGCCTACCTCCTCCCCGAGAACAAGCTGCGCGCCTCGGTGCTCGCCGACCCTGCCTTCACGCGGCGCAACACGCGCGACAACACCCCGTCCGTCCTCCATGTCGAGATGGTGCCGGGCCATCACGTCCATGTCGAAGTCGCGGCCAAGGGCGGCGGCAGCGAGAACAAGAGCAAGTTCAAGATGATGAACCCCAGCGACAATATCGTCGACTGGGTGCTGGAGATGGTGCCTCAGATGGGCGCGGGCTGGTGCCCGCCGGGCATGCTCGGCATCGGCATCGGCGGCACGGCCGAGCACGCGGTGCTGCTCGCCAAGAAGGCACTGATGGAGCCCATCGACATGAGCCTGCTGAAGGCGCGCGGTCCGCAGAACGACGTGGAAGCGATGCGCATCGAGATCTTCGACAAGGTGAATGCGCTGGGCATCGGCGCGCAGGGCCTGGGCGGCCTCGCCACCATCCTCGACGTCAAGATCCTCGACGCGCCCTGCCATGCCGCATCGAAGCCGGTCGCGATGATCCCCAATTGCGCCGCCACGCGCCACGCCCATTTCAGCCTCGATGGCTCGGGGCCCGCCTATCTGGAGGCGCCAAGGCTCGACGAATGGCCCAAGGTGGACTGGAAGCCGAGCGCGGAAGCCAAGCGCGTCAATCTCGACGAACTGACAGCAGAGATAGTGCAGAGCTGGAAGCAGGGCGACCGCATCCTGCTCAATGGCAAGATGCTCACCGGCCGCGACGCCGCGCACAAGCGCATCCAGGACATGCTGGCCCGGGGCGAGAAGCTGCCGGTCGAGTTCGCCGGGCGCGTCATCTATTATGTCGGCCCGGTCGATCCGGTCGGCGAGGAAGTGGTCGGTCCCGCCGGCCCCACCACCGCGACGCGCATGGACAAGTTCACGCGCATGATGCTGGAGCAGGGCCTGCTCGCGATGGTCGGCAAGGCCGAGCGCGGCCCCATGGCGGTAGACGCCATCCGCGATCACAGGAGCGCCTATCTCATGGCCGTGGGCGGCGCCGCCTATCTGGTCGCGCGCGCCATCAAGGGCAGCAAGGTGGTCGGCTTCGAGGATCTCGGCATGGAAGCCATTTACGAGTTCGAGGTGCAGGACTTCCCCGTGACCGTCGCGGTCGACAGCGAGGGCCAGAACGTCCATCAGCTCGCCCCGCTCGTCTGGAAGAAGAAGATCGCGGACGAGGGCCTGCTGGCAGACGCCTGACAAGCGCCCGCCTGGCCGCGCTGGCATGGGTGGCATGGGTGGCATTGCCTTTCCTGCTCGTGCGCGCCGAAGCGCTGCCATCCCCCGCGGGCAGAGCCTTGGATCAATGGCCTGCGAACTTGCTGCGCGCGTCCGGCCGGATCGGCGCCCCAGACCAGGCGCCGTTCGACCTTTTTGCCTTCCGTGCCGCGTGGCGCCTCAGCGCTGCTGATGATTGAGCCGCAGGCCCGGCACAGGCCAGCGACACTTGAAAAGCCTGCCCGTTGCGGAGCCGGTGATGAAGGCCGTGCGCATGTCGCTGCCGCCGAAGCAGATGTTGGTGGTGATCGGATCGGCGACCGGCACATGGCTGTATGCACCATCCGCCGGATCGATGATCGTGATGCCGCCGTTGAACAAGGTCGCCGCACAGATGCGGCCCGATTCTTCCAGCGCAAGGCTGTCGAACCACTGCATCCCCGGCAGGTTGACGAGCACCTGCCCCGCCATGTGACCCGCGCCCGGCTCGGGCACGCCCGGCGCGCTCAGTTGCATGGCCCAGCAGCGCTGCAACATCGAATCGACCCAATAGACCGTGTTTCCGTCCGGCGAGAGGCCGATGCCGTTGGGCGAGATTTGCTCATGCCGCCAGCGCGAGATGCCGCTGCCGTCGGCCCTGGCATAATAGATGCCGCCCAGTCGCCGGGTCTCGCCGTCCGTGAAGCCGAAGCAGGTGAACCAGAAGCCGCCATGCGCATCGAACACGATGTCGTTGGGAGCATTGAGCGGCAGACCATCACAGTGCGCGTAGAGCGTCTCGACCGCGCCCGTGGCCAAGTCCACACGCTGCACATAGCCGCCCTCATAGCGCTCGGGTAGGCCGAGCTTGCCTTCTTCCTGCCACCGCTCGGGAAAGGTGAAAGCGCCGCCATTATTGACGACATAGACCTTGCCGTCCGGTCCCAGCGCCGCGCCATTGGGCCCGCCCCCCAAATGCGCCACGATCTCGATGTCGCCGCTGGGCAGAACGCGCGTCAGCGTTTGCCGCGCAATCTCCACGACCAGCACCGATCCGTCCGCCATCGCGATCGGCCCCTCGGGGAACAGCAGCCTGTCGGTGACCAGTTCCATCTCAATCACGGCATCCTCCCCCTTGGCGCAGACTCTTTGCACGGCCCGCGTCGGAAGAGGCTAGCGCGCCCGGCGTCTGGATGCGAGCGCGCGTTTCACACCTTCACGCGGCCCACGAAGCTCCAGGCGATGAGAAGGGCGACGCTCCCGCAGGCGGCCATGCCGAGCGCGAGGCTGAGTGGCAGGCCGTCCGTCAAGCGCGAGAAGATGGCGACGACGAGACCGGCGATGGCGAGCTGGAAGAAGCCGATCAGGGCCGAAGCCTGGCCGATCCGACCGGGATGGGTCGAGAGCGCGCCGGCCTGCATCTGCGGCTGCACCATGCCCCAGCCGAAAGTGTAGAACATCTGCGGCAGGATGAGCGCCGCCCAGGCGCCGGGAAAAGCGTGCGTTGAGGCGATCATCAGTACAGGGCCGGCGAGCAGCGAAACCGTACCGAGCCGCGCGGTCCGGTCGACGCCATGGCCGCGCACCATCCGCATGGAGACGGCATTGCCGGCCATGAAGCCCAAGGTCGAAAGCGCCAGCAGCAGCGCGAAGGCGGAGGCGGCAAAGCCCAGATGCCCGATGATGACCTGCGGCGCGGCGGCGGAGAAGAGCAGGATGCCGCTATAGGCAAAGCCGTTCGCGCTCACATAGGCCATGAGTGCGGGCGAGCGCAGCAACTCGGCGAGCGAGCGCAGCAGGCCCGCCGGATCGAGCGGCACGCGCTGGTCGGCCGCCAGCGTCTCAGGGAGGCGTGTCAGGCTCGCAAAGCCGACGATGAGCGCCAGTACCGCCATCGCCACGAAGGGCGCCCGCGCACCGCCAAGCTCGACCAGCGCGCCACTCACCAGCGGCGCCAGGATCGGCACCAGCCCGAAGAGCAGCCCGATGAGCGCCAGCGCCTGCGCCGCCGACTCACGCGGGAGGCGATCACGCACGATGGTGCGGGCCAGCAGCACGGCCATGGCCGCGCCCAGGCCCTGGAGCGTGCGCGCGGCGAGCAGCGTCTCGTAATCGGGCGCGCACGCCCCGAGGAGGCTGGCGAGCGCATAGATGACGAGCCCGCCCAGCACGACCGGCCGGCGCCCGAGCGCATCGGCCAACATGCCGCCGACGAGCTGCGCCAACGCGAAGGCAATGACGAAAGCGCTCATCGCGGTCGAGGTGCGCGTCGCTTCCACCTCCAGCACGCCGGCCAGAGCCGGAAGCGCGGGCGAGAGGCCGTCCGTCGAGGCCGGCAGGATCGCCGTCAATGCCGCCAGCAGGATGATCTGCCCCATGGGCAGGCGCTCCGGCGGTGCGCCGGCGGCGGGACGGGAAGAGCTGGGCATGGCGGTCAGGCGCCGTCGAAAATGGTGGCGTGCAGGCCCTTATGGGCGAAAGTCAACGTCATCCTAGCGGTCGAGCTTGCCGAACCTGGCCTCGAAACCGGCCATATCGCCCTTTGCAAGAAAGGCCGCCTGCTCGATCCAGTTGTCGCGCGCGATGCGGCCCTTGAATGTGCCCAGATGCGTGTCGACCGTCTCCACCTCGACCGGGCCCCAGGCCGCGATCTGATCGAAACGCGTAACGCCCAGCTCTGCCAACAGCGAAGCGAGCTTGGGGCCGATGCCCTTGAGCTGCCGTAGATTGTCGGGCTCGCCCTGCGCGGCCGGAATGCCGATCGGGATCATCGCTACGCCGCCAGCGCTCGCCGCCAGCGCCGCACTCGCGCCTTCGAGCGCGCCGGTGTCCGTTTCCTTCGACCCTGTCGCCGCAGCATCCGCACGCAGCGCATCCTCGGCCTTGTGCGTGATCGTCTCGACCAGATCCTCCACGGCCTCGGTCACCGCCCCGACAGCCGTCATGCTGGTGTCGATATGCTCGCCGGTCGTGTTGCCGCGCGAGCGGATCAGCCAGAAGAGAATCGCCACCACGACGAGGGCGATTACGATATAGAACAAGGTGGAAGACGACATGAATCCAAGCCCCTCAAACGACGGCCCATGGCGAGGCGAACTTCGACCATAAGGCCGCCTCCGCCGATTTTCCAGCATGCTCTGCGGGAAGTTGGCGACCGCTTTTCCGCTCCTTGTCCACGGGAAAATATTTTTCCGCGAGCCTTTTGCCCTTGCATTTCCCGCACGCCGCAGAAGCCCGCGCGTCGCCGCGCTGCGACATGGTTAGTGCGCCATGAACCGAGTCTTTTCATCGACGAATTGAGGCTCTAGCCTGTGCATTACGCCTTGCATCGCGAATCCACTGTGGCACAATCCATGGTGGTTCAGTGAGGGGACCTACTCAACAGCTTGTGCCTGACGCGACGAACCTGTTTCGCCGCGCGGGGATTTCCGCCCTTTTTCACGGGGCGGGAAGGCTGAGCTGGCGGGTTTGCGCCAAGACTTGACCGAATCGAACGAAGAGAGAACACTGGGGGTTGCACAATGGAGTTTCGGGATTTGCAGGCAGAGCGCACCAACGACGCTGCAGCCTCTCATGACGCGACGGGTGCGGCCATGAGCCAGGCGGGCGCCTCCTCCTCGGGCGAGAGCGACCGTACGGCCAAGCCCGCGCGGGCGAAGAAGGCCGCCCAGAGCACGAACAGCATCGACGAGCGACGCTTCCATGTCGTCACCGATCCGAGCCGCGACGCGCTCCTCACCGAGTTCGGCAAGGAGACGCTGAAGGACCGCTATCTGCTGCCCGACGAATCCTTCCAGGATCTCTTCGCGCGCGTTGCCGCCGCCTATGCGGACGACGAGGCGCATGCCCAGCGCATCTACGACTATATCTCGCGCCTCTGGTTCATGCCGGCGACGCCCGTGCTCTCCAACGGCGGCACCGGGCGCGGCCTGCCGATCAGCTGCTTCCTCAACCAGGTCGACGACAGCCTGCAGGGCATCGTCAACACCTGGAACGAGAATGTCTGGCTCGCGGCGCGCGGCGGCGGCATCGGCACCTATTGGGGCGCGGTGCGCGGCATCGGCGAGCCGGTGGGCCTCAATGGCAAGACCAGCGGCATCAT
>CBIMKI010000146.1:0-7651 GCA_966244395.1 uncultured Sphingobium sp.
CGGTCGGCGCCTGCGTCGGCATGAAGGGCAGCCGCGTGCAGGCCGTCGTGCAGGAGATGCAGGGCGAGAAGATCGACATCATCCCCTGGAGCGAGGACACCGCGACTTTCGTGGTCAACGCGCTCCAGCCCGCGCAGGTCGCCCGCGTCGTCATCGATGAGGAGGAGGAGCGCATCGAGGTGGTCGTGCCCGACGATCAGCTCAGCCTCGCCATCGGCCGCCGCGGCCAGAATGTCCGCCTCGCCAGCCAGCTCACCGGCAAGGCCATCGACATCATGACCGAGGCCGACGCGTCCGAGAAGCGCCAGCGCGAGTTCGTGCAGCGCTCCGAGATGTTCCAGAACGAGCTGGACGTGGACGAGACGCTCTCGCAGCTGCTGGTGGCCGAAGGCTTCACCGAGCTGGAAGAGGTCGCCTATGTCGGCATCGACGAGCTGGCGAGCATCGAGGGCTTCGACGATGAGCTGGCCGAGGAGCTGCAGAGCCGCGCCACCGAGGCGCTGGAGCGCCGCGAGGCGGCCGCCCGCGAGGAGCGCCGGACCCTGGGCGTCGAGGATGCGCTGGCCGAGATCCCGCACCTCACCGAGGCCATGCTGGTCACGCTGGGCAAGGCGGGCATCAAGACGCTGGACGATCTCGCCGACCTCGCCACCGACGAGCTGGTCGCCAAGAAGCGCACCGATCCCCGTCGTCGCCGCGATGCCGCCGCCGAGGACAAGGGCGGCGTGCTCGCCGAATATGGCCTCAACGAAGAGCAGGGCAACGAGATCATCATGGCCGCGCGCGCCCATTGGTTCGCCGACGAGGAAAACGCCTGATGCGCGCTCTCTTCCTCAAGATCAGGGAGGTCGCCGATGCTGCGATATCCTCCCAATGAGCGCCTAAGGCTCCAACACATCGCTGTGCGTCCCGTGCTCCTGCGCAGGCAGGAGTCCAGGGCGGCATGGGCTGGCCTGTCCGGGCGGGGAGGGGTGCGCGCATGAGCGAGCGCCGCTGCATCCTTTCGGGCGAACGCGCCGAGCCCGCGCATCTGGTCCGCCTGGCGATCTCGCCGGACGGCGACGTGCTGCCGGACGTGCGCGCGCAGGCGCCCGGCCGGGGTGCCTGGGTGGGCGTGCCGCGCGCCGAGCTGGAACAGGCCGTGCGCAAGGGCCGGCTCAAGGGCGCACTGGCCCGCGCCTTCAAGGGCGAGGCGCTCGCCATCCCCGCCGATCTGCCGGAGCGGATCGGCGCCGCGCTCCAGGCCGACATGCTGGCCCGACTGGGGCTGGAGGCGCGCGCCTCCAATCTTGTGACGGGCCATGAGAAGATCGACGTGGCGGCGCGGCGCGGGCAGGTCCACCTGCTGCTCCATGCCCGCGATGCCGGCACGGACGGCACGCGCAAGCTCGATCAGGCCTGGCGCGTGGGCGAGGGGCGCGAGGGGGAAGAGTTTGCCGGCACGACCTTGCCGGTGGACCGCGAGGCATTATCTATGGCATTGGGGCGCAACAACGTCGTCCATGTCGCGGTGACCAATGCCGGCGCTGCCAAGCGCCTCGATGCGCTCCTCTCACGCTGGCAAAGCTATCTGGGATGCGCTAACGCGGCGCCGGACCTTGTTTCCGCAGGGGATCCGGCCGGGCGCGGACATATGGAAGAGGGGCCTCAAGAGGCCGTGGAATGACGTCTGGCCGGTCGGTGCCGATAGGGGCACCGGCGGGCGCAAGCAATGATTTGAAGGGTTTGGTTCGTCGATGAGCGATAATAACGGAGAAAAGCCGGTCCTGGGCCGCAAGCCGCTTGGCCTCAAGCGGACGGTCGAGGCTGGCCAGGTGCAGCAGAGCTTCAGCCATGGCCGCAAGAACACGGTCGTGGTCGAGGTCAAGCGCCGTCGCATCATCGGCAAGCCCGGCGAGGCCGAGACGGCCCGCGCCCCCGAGCCGGAGGCCGCGCCGCCGCCGCCACCGCCCGTCGCCGCCGCGCAGCCCGTGCGCCCGGCCGCGCCGGCGCCCCAGCCGCGCCAGTCCGCGACGGACAGCCTGCTCTCCCGCCAGGAGCTTCAGGCCAAGCTGCTGCGCGAGGCCGAGGAGGCCCGCATGGCGATGCAGGAAGAGGCGCGCCGCCGCGAGGAGGCCGATCGCCTGGCCGCCAGCGAGGAAGAGAAGCGTCGCCAGGAAGAGAATCGCCGCGCCGAGGAAGACGCCCAGCGCCAGCGCGAAGAGGCCGAGAAGGCCGCCGCCGACGTGGCCGCCAAGGCCGAGCCGCAGAGCGACGCGCCCGCGCAGGGGGCTACATCGGGCGAGGCGGGCAGCGCGGATCGCCCGGCTTCCGCGCCCGCGCCCCGTCGCTTCACGCCCGTCGCGCCGGTCAAGCGGCCCGAGGTCAAGGTCGAGCGGCCCAAGCGGGGCGCCGGCGGCGGCGGCGACGATCGCCGCCAGTCCGGCAAGCTCACCGTCAACCGCGCGCTTTCGGATGACGACAGCGCCCGCGCGCGCAGCCTCGCCGCGTTGCGCCGCGCGCGCGAGAAGGAATATCGCCGCACCCATTCGGGCGGCCCGGTCCAGCGCGAGAAGCAGTCCCGCGACGTGGTCGTCCCCGAGGCGATCACTGTGCAGGAGCTTGCCAACCGCATGGCCGAGAAGGGCGCCGACCTTGTCAAGGCGCTCTTCAAGATGGGCATGATGGTCACGGTCAACCAGACCATCGACCAGGACACCGCCGAGTTGCTGGTCGAGGAGTTCGGCCACCGCATCACCCGCGTCTCCGAGTCGGATGTCGAGATCGACACGTCCGCGGACATCGACGCGCCCGAGACGCTCCAGGTGCGGCCGCCCGTGGTCACGATCATGGGCCATGTCGATCATGGCAAGACCTCGCTGCTCGATGCCCTGCGCGGCACGGATGTGGTGGCGGGCGAGGCCGGCGGCATCACGCAGCATATCGGCGCCTATCAGGTGAAGACCAAGAGCGGCGACACGATCACTTTCCTCGATACGCCGGGCCACGAGGCCTTCACCGAGATGCGCGCGCGCGGCGCGAACGTGACGGACATCGTCGTGCTCGTCGTGGCCGCCGATGACGGGCTAATGCCGCAGACCATCGAGGCGATCAATCACACCAAGGCCGCCAAGGTCCCGATGATCGTGGCGATCAACAAGGTCGACAAGCATGAGGCCAATCCCCAGCGCGTGCGCGAGCGCCTGCTCGAGCACGACATCCAGGTCGAGGAGATGGGCGGCGACACGCAGGACGTGGAGGTCTCCGCGCTCAAGAAGATCGGTCTCGATACACTGATCGAGAAGATCCTGCTCCAGGCCGAGCTGCTGGAGCTGCGCGCCAATCCCGATCGCGCCGCCGAGGGCACGGTCGTCGAGGCCCAGCTCGACAAGGGCCGTGGTCCGGTCGCCACGATCCTGGTCGGTCGCGGCACGCTCAAGGTCGGCGACATCTTCGTGGTCGGCGAGCAGTCGGGCAAGGTCCGCGCCATGGTCAACGACAAGGGCCAGAATGTGAAGGAAGCCGGTCCGTCCACGCCGGTCGAGGTGCTCGGTCTTTCCGGCGTGCCGATGGCGGGCGACCAGCTTTCGGTCGTCGAGAATGAGGGGCGCGCCCGCGAGGTGGCGGCCTATCGTTCGGAGCAGGCGCTTCGCAAGCGCACCACGGCCACGCCGACCAGCTTCGAGCACATGTTCTCCGCGCTCAACACGCAGGTCATCGAATATCCGGTGGTGGTGAAGGCGGATGCGCAGGGCTCGGTCGAGGCGATCATCAATTCGCTCACGCGCCTCTCGACGGACGAGATCAAGGTGCGCGTCCTCCATTCGGGCGTCGGCGCGATCACGGAGAGCGACGTGACGCTCGCGGCCGCCAGCCGCGCGCCGCTCATCGGCTTCAACGTGCGCCCCAATGCCAAGGCGCGCGTGCTGGCCGAGCGCGATAAGGTCTCGCTGCGTTATTATGACGTGATCTACGACCTCATCGAGGAAGTGCGCGGCGAAATGGCCGGGCAGCTCGCGCCCGAGCGCATCGAGACGATCATCGGCATGGCCGAGATCCTTCAGGTCTTCCCGGCCGGCAAGAAGGACAAGGCGGCCGGTCTGCTCGTGGTCGACGGCGTCATCCGCAAGGGCGTCAATGCCCGTCTCACGCGCGACAACGTCATCGTTTCGGCGACGACCATCGCCTCGCTCCGTCGCTTCAAGGACGACGTCAGCGAAGTGCGCGCGGGCGTGGAGTGCGGTGCGGTCCTGGCCGATACCAACGACATCAAGGCCGGCGACACGCTCGAGCTGTTCGAGGTCGAGGAGCGCGCGCGGGTGCTCTGACGCCCGCCGCCGGAAGGAGGCAATGCCATGAGCGGTTCAGGAGAGCCCTCCGTCCGCCTGCTGCGCGTGGGCGAGCAGGTGCGTCATGTCCTCGCCGAGATCCTCCAGCGCGGCGACGTGCATGACGATGTGCTCGCCAGCCATGTGGTGAGCGTGACGGAAGTGCGCATGTCGCCCGATCTCAAGCATGCGACCGTTTTCGTGAAGCCCCTGCTCGGGCGGGACGAGGCCGCCGTGCTGAAGGCGCTGCGCACCAACACTGCCTATCTCCAGCGCGAGGTCGCCAAGCGCGTGAAGATGAAGTTCGCCGCCAGGCTGAAGTTTCTCGGCGATGAGAGTTTCGAGGAGGGCAGCCATATCGACGCGATCCTGCGTTCGCCGGCGGTTGCGCGCGACCTCGGCGAAGATGGCGGTTAATTTTACCCGGATATATTGACGTGGATTCTATCCGGGTATAAATAGCGGTCCTCTTAAGAGGAGGATCGACCATGACCATCACCTATACCGCTTTCGCCAGGGACCTCTGGCTGGCCAGCGGCTCGCGCGAGCATGTTGCAGAGACGCTGCGCGCGCTGGGCGATCCCGAGCGCACTTCCGACATACTGGTGTTCGACGACAGCACCGGCCGCCATGTCGAACTCGCCCTGCGCGAGGCGCCGTCCGCCGAGCCCGTCCGGGCCGGGCCGGGCCGCCCGAAGCTGGGCGTCGTCGCGCGCGAAGTGACGCTGTTGCCGCGTCATTGGGAATGGCTCGCCGACCAGCGCGGCGGCGCCTCGCAGGCGCTGCGCCGCATGGTCCAGGCGGCCATGAAGGCGGAGGGGCCGCAGCGCGGCCAGCGCGACGCGGCCTATCATTTCCTGCTCGCCATCGCCGGCAGCCGCGAGGGCTTCGAGGAGGTCATCCGCGCCATCTACGCGGACGACCGGGCGCGCTTCGAGTTCCTGACGCAGGCCTGGCCCGTCGCCATCCGCGATCATGCACTGGGGCTGGTCTGGCCGGCGTGAATAGCTTTTTATACTGTCGAAGCCTGTCCTTGCACTTGCCGAGCCAGGCTTCGACAGGTTCAGCCCTGCTTCAGCCGGGCGGGCGCAGACTCGCCGGCAAGGATGAGCAACAGGAAGAATGCCATGAAGATCGAATCCCGTTTCATCCTCGCGGTCGCGCTTGCTTCGGGTGCCTTCGTCATGACCGGCGGCATGCAGGCGGCCGCGCAGGCCGTGGCGGCCGAGGAGAGCAAGGCGGCAGACCCGAAGGAGACTTCCATTCCCTTCGCCAATATGGGCGGCATCCGCGACTGGCGCGCCATCGACGACAGCACGCTCTATGTGCAGGACAGCCGCCGCAGCTGGTATGTCGCCAAGCTGGCGGCGCCCTGTCCTGACCTGACCTTCGCCACTGCCATTGCCTTCGAGACGCGGGGGACCAGCCAGCTCGACAGGTTCGGCACGCTGGTGGTGGGCGGCCAGCGCTATCCGCTCATCTCCTTCGTCGCGAGCGCCCCGCCGCCGCCCAAGGCCAGGTGAGCCCGCCGATTGCGCGCGGGCTTGCCGGCGGAATGCTGAAGGCCTGACAATCGCGATGGAGGCGGTTATGGCGCCGCCATGTCCAGTTCGAATGCCGCTCCGCCCGCCCTGCCGCTGCATGGCTGGCTGATCCTCGACAAGCCCCATGGCCTCGGCTCCACCCAGGCCGTGAGCGCCGTCAAGCGTGCGCTGCGCGAGGCCGGCCACGGCAAGGCCAAGGTCGGCCATGGGGGTACGCTCGATCCGCTGGCGACGGGCGTGCTGCCGGTCGCCATCGGTGAGGCCACCAAGCTCGCCGGGCGCATGCTGGAGAGCGACAAGGTCTATGCCTTCACCATCCGCTTGGGCGCGCAGACCGATACGCTGGACCTGGAGGGGCAGGTGATCGCGACCAGCGAGGTGCGTCCGAGCCGTGCCGAAGTCGAGGCGGTATTGCCGCGCTTCACCGGGCCGATCGAGCAGGCGCCCCCCGCTTATTCGGCGATCCTCATCGATGGCGTGCGCGCCTATGACCGCGCGCGGGCGGGGGAGGATGTCGAGATGAAGCTGCGCGCCGTGACCGTGTACGGTCTTGGCATCGTTGCGGCGGACGAAGGGCAGGGCGGCAGGCTTGAGGAGGTCACGCTCACTGCCCATGTCTCCAAGGGCACCTATATCCGCTCCCTTGCGCGCGACATTGCCCTGGCCCTCGGCACGGTGGGTCATGTGTCTATGCTGCGCCGCGAGAAGGCGGGTCCCTTCACGCTCACTTCCGCGATTTCGCTGGACAAATTGGGCGATGCTGCTAAGGCGCGCGGCATTGCGCAGCATATGCTGCCATTGACGGCAGGGCTGGACGACATCCCGGCTCTTCCCGTCACTCCCGAACAGGCGATGGCACTTCGACAGGGCCGGACCCTCGCCGGGAACCCCCGCATCCAGGGATTGATGCTGGCACTGGAGGGCGAGACGCCCGTCGCGCTGGTGGAATCGCTGGGGCTCGAGATCCGGGTCGTGCGGGGCTTCAATCTTTAAGATCGATTTAGAAAGGAATGGACGATGTCGATCACTGCAGAGCGCAAGGCCGCGCTCATCAAGGACAATGCCCAGCATGAGGGCGATACCGGTTCCCCTGAAGTGCAGGTCGCGATCCTCACCGAGCGCATCTCGAACCTCACCGAGCATTTCAAGGGCCACCACAAGGATAATCACAGCCGCCGTGGCCTGCTGATGCTGGTCAACAAGCGCCGCTCGCTGCTGGACTATCTCAAGAAGAAGAACGAGGGCCGTTATACCGCCCTCATCGCGAAGCTCGGCCTTCGCAAGTGACGCAATCGTTCGGCCCGCCTCGGCGGGCCGTTTACGTATTGCGTCATCCCGGCGCAGGCCGGGATCCGGTCGGGGAAGGGATGCGGTAGCATCTCCTCCACTGGCGTCTGGGCTCCTGCCTTCGCGGGAGCATATGACAAGACAAGCCCGCAATCCGGCGGGGGCGTCATCAGGGACACGAAAAAGTCCCGCACCGCGCAGGGCCGGACAGCCCCGCAAAGCAAGCCCCGCCGCGCAATAGGGCCGGTGGAGGGAAGGAAATCAGATGTTTGATGTAAAGACAGTGGAAATCGAGTGGGGCGGAAGAACCCTCAAGCTCGAAACGGGCCGCGTTGCCCGTCAGGCCGATGGCGCGGTTCTCGCGACCTATGGCGAAACGGTGGTGCTGTGCGCAGTCACGGCCGCCAAGTCGGTAAAGGACGGGCAGGATTTCTTCCCGCTTACCGTCCACTATCAGGAAAAATTCTCGGCCGCCGGGCGTATCCCGGGCGGCTTCTTCAAGCGCGAGCGCGG
>CBIMKI010000147.1:0-7612 GCA_966244395.1 uncultured Sphingobium sp.
CGCGCCCAACAGCTCCAACTCGCTGCGCCTCGTCGAGGTGGCCGAGCGGATCGGCACGCGCGCCCGGCTCATCCAGACCGCCGCCGAGATCGACTTCGACTGGCTGGAAGGCGTCGCGACGCTTGGCCTCACCGCCGGCGCGAGCGCGCCCGAGATCCTGGTGCGCGGGGTGGTGGAGAAGCTGAGCGAGCGCTTCTGCGTCAGCGAGGAGGAAATCACCACCGCGACCGAGAACATGGTGTTCAAGCTCCCGCGCGGGCTTGAGGCGAACTGAGCGCATCATGGCAGTCTACACGCATGTTTCGGCCGAAGAGCTGAGCGCCTTCCTTGCGGATTTCGACGTGGGCGCGCTCGTCTCCGCCAAGGGAATCGCCGAGGGCGTCGAGAATTCCAACTATCTGGTCGACACGACCGGCGCGGACGGACAGGGCGCGCGCTTCATCCTGACGCTCTACGAGAAGCGCGTGGCGGAAGACGACCTGCCCTATTTCATGGGGCTGCTCGATCATCTCGCGGTGCGGGGCCTCGCGGTGCCGCCGGCCGTGCCCAATCGGGCGGGACAGCGCATCCACAGGCTGAGCGGGCGGCCGGCCTGCCTCATCCAGTTCCTGCCCGGCGTCTCGGTCTCCCATCCCACGCCCGCTCAGGCACATGCCGCCGCGCGGGCAATGGGCGAGATGCACCGGGCCGTCGCCGACTTCCCGCTCGACCGGCCCAATTCGATGGGCGCGGACACATGGCGGCCGCTGTTCGAGCGCTGCGGGCGCAGCCTCGACGAGATCGCGCCGGGCTTTCACGACGACCTCGGCATGGCGATCGACGCGGTGCTCGGGGGCTGGGACACGGGCCATTTCGACCGCTGCGCCATCCATGCCGATCTCTTCCCGGACAATGTGCTGATGCTGGGCGACGAGGTGACCGGCCTCATCGACTTCTATTTCGCCTGCACCGACATCCGCATCTACGACCTTGCCATCATGCACGCGGCCTGGGCCTTCGACGCGACGGGCCGGGATTTCGACGCCGCCGTGGGACAGGCACTACTGGCGGGCTATGAGGCGATTTTCCCGCTGAACGACGCCGAGCGCGCCGCCTTCAACGGCTTTGCGAGCGGCGCCTGCGTGCGATTCACGCTCTCGCGCGCCTGGGACTGGCTCAACACGCCCGCCGACGCGATGGTGACGCGCAAGGACCCCCTCGCCTTCTGGCGGCGCCTCAAGGTCTATGATCCCGCACTGGCGGGCCGGCTCAAGACACTGCGATGAGCGACACGGTCGAGCTGTTCACGGACGGGGCGTGCAAGGGCAATCCCGGCCCCGGCGGCTGGGGCGCGGTACTGCGCTACAGAGGCAAGGAAAAGGAACTTTCCGGCGGCGAGGCGGAGACGACCAACAACCGCATGGAGATGATGGCCGCCATCGAGGGGCTGAAGGCGCTCACCCGGCCCTGCACGGTCCATCTCCACACCGACAGCAAATATGTGATGGACGGCATCACCAAGTGGATCCACGGCTGGCAGCGCAATGGCTGGCGGACGGCCGACAAGAAGCCGGTGAAGAATGCCGACCTCTGGCAGGCACTGCTCGCCGCCGCCGCCCCGCACCGGGTCGACTGGCGCTGGGTGAAGGGCCATGCCGGCCATCCCGAAAACGAGCGGGCGGACCGGCTCGCCTGCGCGGCCGCGGAAGCCATGCGCGGGACGAGAGCGACAAGCGCGGCGGAATAATTCGGCGCGGTTTTCACGTTATGGCTTGCCGGGCAGCGCGCCGCGCGCCATCTCGATGGTTGAGAAAGACAACTTCAGAGGTGCGATCATGATGAAGAAGGCAACGCCCCTGCTGGCTCTGGCGGCTGTGCTCGCCGGCTGCTCATCCGAACCGGAGAAGGCGCCGGAGCAGGCCGCCGCATCGCCGACGCTCTTCGAGTTCATGACCGAGAAGATCGATCCGGATGCCGATGTCATCTGGGGCATCGGCAACAAGGCCATCGACGAGCGGGCCTCGATGGACCCGGCGCTGATGTCGGACGAGGACTGGACGAAGCTGGAGCAAGCGGCCGTGCGCATGTCCGCGGACGCGCGCGCGCTCTCGGCAGTCGAAACGCTCAAGGTGAAGCCGGAGGGCGCCCATATCGCCGACGAGGGCACGCCCGGCGCGCCGACCACCGAGCAGATCGAGGGCCATATCGCGCGCGACCACGATCTCTTCCGCTCGCTGGCCATGTCGCTCGCCAACCATGCCGACAGCCTCGCCACGGCGGCCGGCAAGAAAGACCATGCGACCGCCGCGCGGCTCATCAACGAACTGGATGGCGTGTGCGAGAGCTGCCACCTGGAATTCTGGTATCCCGAGCAGAAGGCGCTCATCGAGCAGATGGGAATCGAACTGCACTGACCTGATCGGGTTGCGGTGGTGGTGTGCGGACCCCGGCCTTCGCCGAGGTGACGGCAGCCTTGATGCCCGGCTCTACAGTGGAAAGTAGGAGTCCAGGGGGATTGGGCACTGCTGTTGCGCCCTGGGCTCCTGCTTTCGCAGGCGCACTGCTGATCTGGGTTTAGCTTTAGAAGCTCAGCCGCATTTGGCGCAGGTGCCGAGGACCTCGATCACTGGGCGTTCGGCGATGAAGCCGGTTGCCTGGGCGACGCCGCGGACCTGGCCGGTAAGGGCGTCATCGTCGACATGCGTTGCCTCGCCGCAGCTCTTGCAGACGAGGAAGATGCAGTCGTGCAGGCAACCGGGATGCGCATTGGCGATATAGGCGTTCGCGCTCTCGACGCGCTGCGCGAGATTGTTCGCCACGAACAGGTCGAGGATGCGGTAGACGCTGTTGGGCGCCACGCGCTTGCCGCGCCGCTGCGAGACCTTGTCGGCAATGTCATAGGCCGAGGCAGGGCGCTCCTCGGCGGCAAGGACCGCGAAGATGTCGCTGCGCATGTCGGTCCATTGCTCGCCCTTGCGCTCCAGCGTCGCCTGCGCCGCCTGAGCGAGCTTCGCGCCGGTCGGCTCGCGATGGTCATGGGCATGATCGTGGTCGTGAGTGTGGGCGGACATGACCCTAATGTAGGACTTGTCCGATGGGACGGCAATGGCCCAGAGTCGGGCCGGAGCGATGCCTGAAACCCCTGTTCCACAAGCCGTGGCGTCTGCCGGAAAGTTGCGATAGAGAACTGGACAGAATCAACTAGGGGGAGGGGGAACCGGGGATGGAAGCACGAAAAGCATCGCGCGCGCTCGCCACGGCGCTCGTCATTTCGGGACTGATGGCAAGCACGGACGCGCAGGCCCAGGCGCCGGCGCAAGCGCAGGGGACTTCGGCGGCGGCGCAGCAGGCGAGCGTCACCACCATCAAGGTCCATTCCAGGGCGCTGGAAGGCAATCTGGAAGGCAATGCGGCCGACCGCGACGTGATCGTGGTGCTGCCGCCGAGCTATGCCGCCAACCCGGGCAAGCGCTATCCGGTCATCTATTTCCTGCACGGCTATATGGCGACGGCCAAGGCCTATGACGACCTGGTCAAATATGGCGAGGCGATGAGCGAGCAGGCCGCCAAAGGCCATGAATTCATCCTCGTCGCGCCGGACAGCATGACCAAGTTCGGCGGGGCGATGTATTCCGACTCCGTGACGGCCGGCAATTTCGAGGGTTTCATCGCGCGCGACCTCGTCGCCCATATCGACAGGAGCTACCGCACCATCGCCAAGCCGGATGCACGCGGCCTCGCGGGGCACAGCATGGGCGGCTACGGCACGCTCAAGATCGCGATGAAATATCCCGGCATCTTCTCCAGCATCTATGCGATGAGCAGTTGCTGCCTCTCGGCGCGGCAGGTCAATCCGGCCCAGGACAAGAGGCTGGAAACCATCACCGTCGAACAGGCGATGAAGGCGGACTTCAGCACCAAGTCGACCTTTGCGGCGGCATCCGCATGGTCGGCCGATCCCAGCGCGGCGCCCTTCTTCTTCCGCCTGGGCACCAGGAACGGAGAGATTCAGCGCGACGTGCTGGCGCAATGGGCGGCCAATGCGCCCAATGCCATGCTCCCGCAATATGCCGGCGCGCTGAAGCGCCTGAAGGCCATGGCACTGGACGTCGGCGACAAGGACTTCCTGCTACAGGACAACAAGGCCATGAAGGCCCTGCTCGACAAGTTCGGCATCCGGCATGCCTGGACCATTTATGACGGCGATCATGGCAACCGCGTCGCCTCGCGTTTCCGCGCCTTCGTGCTGCCCTTCTTCGCCACGCATCTCGCGACGAAATGAGCCCGATTCAAAGGAGAGACAAAGAATGCCGATACTGAAGACACTGGGACGCGCGGCAGCCGGCCTTGCCATCGCCGCGGTCGCCCTCGCCGTCCCCGCCCAGGCCGAGATCTTCCGCGAGAAGATCAAGGTCCACTCGCCTTCCATCGCGGGCAATCTGGAAGGCAACAGCGCCGAGCGCGACGTCATCATCTACCTGCCGCCCAGCTACAAGAGCGACACCAAGAAGCGCTATCCGGTCATCTATTTCCTGCATGGCTTCTGGTTCAACGTCGACCAGATGGAACCGATCGGCAAATATGGCGAGGCGATGGAAGCCGACATCGCCAAGGGCCCCGAAGTGATCCTCGTCCTGCCCGACGGGCACAGCAAGCATGCGGGCTCGATGTATTCCAACTCGCCCACCACCGGGAACTTCGAGGGTTTCATCGCCAAGGATCTCGTCGCCTATGTCGACAAGAACTACCGCACCATCGCCAAGCCCGCCGCGCGCGGCATCGGCGGGCACAGCATGGGTGGCTACGGCACCATGCGCATCGCCATGAAATATCCCGGCATCTTCTCCAGCGTCTATGCGATGAGCGGCTGCTGCCTCTCGGCCCGCGTGGTGAATGCCGAGGCCGACCGCAAGGTGGAGGCGATGAGCATGGACGACGCGCTCAAGGCCGATTTCGGCACGCGCGCCTCGATCGCCTCGGCCGCGGCCTGGTCGCCCAACCCCAGCAACCCGCCCTTCTATTTCGACTGGCTGACCAAGGACGGCGTCGCCCAGCCCAATGTGGTGGCGGAATGGGCCGCCAACGCGCCGCTCGCCATGCTTCCGCAATATGTCCACAATCTGAAGACCTACAGCGCCATCGGCCTGGAGATCGGCGACAAGGACGGGCTGATCGCGGACAATAAGGTGATGACCGAGCTGATGACCAAATTCGGCATCAAACACAGCTATGCCGTGTTCGACGGGGGGCATGCCGACAAGTTCGCCGAGCGCGTGAAGGATCATATGATCCCCTTCTTCCAGAAGAATCTCGCGACGCAGTGACACGGCAGACATGAGGATGCGAAGGGGCGGTCCTCGGGCCGCCCTTTCTTATGGGCCGGAGGTTGCGGCGCTCCCCAGGTGGTTCGGCAGCGAGAGGAATTCAGCATGTCCGGCCATCGGGAACAAGGCGCCGGTTTCGAGGCTTCCCTCTATGAAACAGCATATTGCATGCACGGGCCGAGCCGGCCGCGGATGACGATGGGGCGCGCATCGCCAATCGACAATTGTCGGTCGGCGCACTAGGGAGGGACTGCATGATGGACCAGCCTGCCACGCCCCTGCTCGACCAGGTGCATATGCCCGCCGACCTGCGCCGGCTCGCGCCCGAACAGCTCCGCCAACTGGCGGACGAACTGCGCGCGGAAACGATCAGCGCCGTGGGCGTGACCGGCGGACATCTGGGCTCGGGCCTGGGCGTGGTCGAGCTGACCACGGCGATCCATTATGTGTTCAACACACCCGAGGACCGGCTGGTCTGGGACGTGGGCCATCAATGCTATCCGCACAAGATCCTGACCGGGCGGCGGGACCGCATCCGGACCTTGCGCCAGGGCGGCGGCCTCTCCGGCTTCACCAAGCGCGGCGAGAGCGAATACGATCCCTTCGGCGCGGCGCACTCGTCGACGTCGATCAGCGCGGCGCTGGGCTTCGCCATCGCCAACAAGCTCGCCGACCGGCCGGGCAAGGCCATCGCCGTGATCGGCGACGGGGCGATGTCCGCCGGCATGGCCTATGAGGCGATGAACAATGCGCGCGAGGCCGGCAATCGGCTGATCGTCGTCCTCAACGACAATGACATGTCGATCGCGCCGCCGGTGGGCGGGCTTTCGGCCTATCTGGCGCGGATCGTCTCCAGCCGCGAGTTCCTCTCGGTGCGCGACGCCTTGAAGCGCCTCGCCCGCAAGCTGCCGCGCCCGCTCCATTATGCCGCCAAGAAGACCGACGAATATGCGCGCGGCATGGCAATGGGCGGCACGCTCTTCGAGGAGCTGGGCTTCTATTATGTGGGGCCGATCGACGGGCACAGCCTCGACCAGCTCATCCCGGTGCTGGAGAATGTACGCGACATGGCCGAGGGGCCGGTGCTCGTGCATGTCGTGACGCAGAAGGGCAAGGGCTATGCCCCGGCCGAAGCGGCGGCGGACAAATATCACGGCGTGCAGAAGTTCGACGTCATCACCGGCGAACAGGTGAAGGCGCCGGCCGGGCCGCCGAGCTACACCAATGTCTTTGCCAGGGCCCTGCTGGCCGAGGCCGAGCGCGACGGGACGATCTGCGCGATCACCGCCGCCATGCCGAGCGGCACAGGGCTCGACAAGTTCGCCAGTGCCTATCCCGAGCGCCTCTTCGACGTGGGCATCGCCGAGCAGCATGCGGTGACCTTCGCCGCGGGGCTGGCGGCGCAGGGCATGCGGCCCTTCTGCGCCATCTACTCGACCTTTTTGCAGCGCGCCTACGACCAGGTGGTGCATGACGTGGCGATCCAGAACCTGCCGGTGCGCTTCGCCATCGACCGGGCTGGACTGGTCGGCGCGGACGGCGCGACCCATGCCGGCAGCTTCGACGTCACCTATCTGGCGACTCTCCCCAATATGGTAGTGATGGCGGCGGCGGACGAGGCCGAGCTGGTGCATATGGTGCACACTGCCGCCTGCCATGACAGCGGCCCCATCGCGCTGCGCTATCCGCGCGGCAATGGCGTGGGCGTGGCCCTGCCGGAAACGCCCGAGCGCCTGGAGATCGGCAAGGGCCGGATCCTGCGCGAGGGCAAGACCGTCGCCATCCTCTCGCTGGGCACGCGCCTCGAAGAAGCGCTGAAGGCAGCCGATACGCTCGATGCCAAGGGCCTCTCGACGACGGTGGCGGACCTGCGCTTCGCCAAGCCGCTGGACGAGGCACTCATCCGCAGGCTGCTCACCACGCATGACGTGGCGGTCACAGTCGAGGAGTCGAGCATCGGCGGCCTGGGCGCGCATGTGCTAACGCTGGCGAGCGACAAGGGGCTGATCGACGCGGGGCTCAAGCTGCGCACCATGCGCCTGCCGGATGCCTTCCAGGATCAGGACAAGCCCGAGAAGCAATATGACGAGGCGCGCCTCAATGCACCGCATATCGTGGAGACAGTGCTGACCGCGCTGCGCCACAATAGCGCGGGCATCGAGGAGGCGGGGGCGCGGGCGTGAACAATCTCGGCGCCCTTCTCCTGGCCGGCGCCGGTTTCGCGGTCCTCATCGGCCTGGGCTGGTGGATCGGCCGGCGCAAGGACAAGCATCTGGCGGCTTCCCGGCCGGGAATGACGCCCGAAACCT
>CBIMKI010000148.1:0-7588 GCA_966244395.1 uncultured Sphingobium sp.
GGCGCCGAGCAGATGCATGATGTCGATGGTCGCGCGGTGCGTGGCGTTAGCGCCGCGCGCCGCCAGCACCACCACCGCGCCCGTCGCCAGCGCCATGAGCGCGACCAGTGCGAATGCAAGGAAGCCGATGGCGCCGACGAGGCGCGCCAGCGGAGCGAGATAGCGGGCATGCGGCTCGATGCGGGCAGCGGCGCTGATGGCCTTCACCGCCTCGCTGAGGCCCGCGATCCGCTCATCCCGCTCATCATGCGGGGCATTCAGATCGGCATCGATGAGGGCGGGCACGGGAATGTCGCCGATGCCGATGTCGCTGCCCAGCCAGGGTTCGAGCTGGGCGGCGAGTTCGTCGCGCGGGACGATCTCGACATTGGCGACGCCCTCTGTCTGCGCAAGCAAGGCGACGATGCGCCGCACGGCGCGATCGCGCTGCTCCCCGTCCGGCTCGGCCACCTGAACGGTGATGCGGTCAGAGACCTGCGCGCCGAGCGTGCGCGCGCCGGCATCGAGCGCGAGGCCGGCCGCGCTCGCCAGCACGGTGAGGAACATCATGATCGCGATGACCCAGGGCATGGGGCCGGTCAGCCGCCCCCTGGGCAGCAGCGGACCCGGCGCCGGCAGGGCCTGCCGCGCATCCTGCGCACGCTCCCTCATGCGCGCGCGCCCAGCCCCGACGGCCGGGATGCGGCACGCGGGGCGCTGCCCGCATCGGCGAGACGCCCGCGCTCAAGACGCATCATCCGGGCATTGCCGACCTTGAAGATCAGCTCATAATCATGGGTGGCGACCACGATGGTGGTGCCGAGCTTGTTGAGCGCCTCGAACAGAGTGATGAGGCGGCTCGCCATCTCCGTATCCACATTGCCGGTCGGCTCGTCGGCCACCAGCAGCTCGGGCCGGCCGATCACCGCGCGGGCAATGGCGACGCGCTGCTGCTCGCCCCCCGAAAGCGTGGCGGGCAGCGCATGGGCGCGGTGGGTGAGGCTGACCCAGTGCAGCATCTCCTCCACCGGCGTGCGCAGATCCTCCTCGGCGACGCCGGCAAGGCGCAGCGGCAGGGCGATGTTGTCGAAGGCGGAGAGATGCGGGAGCAGGCGGAAATCCTGAAAGACCACACCGATGCGCCGGCGGAAATCCGGCAGGCGCGCGCGCGGCAGCGTCACCACATCGGTATCGAACAGGCGGATCGCGCCCCGGCTCGGCCGCTGGGCGAGGTAGAGGAGCTTCAAGAGCGAGGTCTTGCCCGCGCCGGAGGGGCCGGTGAGGAAATGAAAGGCGCCCTCGGCCAGAGTGAAGCTGATGTCCGACAGCGTCTCGGGCCCCGGCCCATAGCGCAGGCCGACATTCTCGAACTGGACGATCGTGCTCATCGCCGGATGAAATGCCCTCGCTTGCGCCTGTCGGCGGGCATTTCCGGGCCCGCCGCCCCATCGGCGAACGTGCATGGCACAGGCTCCCGGCACGGGCAAGGCGCGGCTTGCCCGCTCAGCCGCGATCCGGTGAATCGGCGGCTTGCTCTTCGCGGTAAAGCGGTGTTTATGAAGCGCCAATGATCCTCATCTGCCCCGAATGCGCGACGCGCTACCTGGTCCCGGACAGCGCAATCGGTCCCACTGGCCGGCAGGTGCGCTGCGCCTCCTGCAAGCATAGCTGGTTCCAGGAGGGCGTGCTGCCACAGCGGCCCGAGCCGGATGACGCGCCGCAAGCCCCAGCGGCCGCGCCCGTGCCCCCTGCGCCGCAAGCGCCCGCGGAAACGGCGGAACCCGCCCTCGCGGACGCAGGCCCGCGCATCTCGCGCGATCCGCTGCCTCCGCCGCCGGCCGACCCCTATGCGGCGCCGAAAATGCCCGAGCCTGCGGCATCCGTCCCCGCTGACGCGGCAGCGCCCGAAGAGCCCCTGCCCCCGGCCGCACCGGAAGAGCCCGAGCCGGTCGTGGACACGCCGCCTCCCGTCGAGGTCGAACCGGAACCGGAGCCGGAACCGGCCTATGCCGCCGTGCCCGAGCCGGACGACGAATGGGACGCGCCCCGGCCCCGCCGCAACAAGGCGCGGACCTGGACCCTGCTCGCCTTCCTCTATCTGCTGCTCATCAGCGCGGCGGGCGGGGCACTCTGGTATTTCGGCCCGCCCAACTGGCTGGTGAGCCTGGGCCTCGCCCCGGCCAAGGCGGACACGGGCCTGGTGATCGAGGAGATCAACCACAGCCGCCGCGAAGTCTCCGGCCAGCTCGTCTACAGCTTCACCGCGATCATCGTGAACCGCAGCAACGAGACAGTGGTCGTGCCGCCGATCTTCGTCGAGCTGCGCGATGCGCAGCGCAAGCTCGTCTATTCCTGGAAGACCAAGGCGGACAAGACGCAGCTCGCGCCCGGCGAGACGGCGCGCATCTCGGAGACCAAGCTGGACATCCCGGCAAGCGCGCAGGATCTCGACATCAACTTCATTCCGAGCGAGCGCTGAGCGGTCATAAAGCAGGCGCGCGCGCGGCCTCCAAAAAAAGCAGGCGCAGGGTGGTTGCATGCCACAAATCGCTCTGCTAATGGCCGCCGCCTACCCGGGGACCCCAGCGGTCTCACCCTGTGATGTGCGGTCGTGGCGGAACTGGTAGACGCGCAACGTTGAGGTCGTTGTGGGCGAAAGCCCGTGGAAGTTCGAGTCTTCTCGACCGCACCATTCACTCTCCTGGAAAAGATGATTTTCGCCTTCGGGCGGCCTGTAGGCCTGCCGGGTGAAATCGGCTGCGCGCGTGCCTATATCGGCTGGAACGACATTCCAACCGGCAGGCGAATATGGCGAATGGCTGGGCGCCCGACAGTGCGGTGCAGGACCAGATCGAAGACAGCTTGAAGGACGCGGTGGCGCTCGCCCGCGCCCGCATGCCTTCGGGCGACGGGCTGGCGGAGTGCGAGGATTGCGGCGAGACCATCCCGCCGGCGCGGCGCCGGGCCCTGCCGGGCGCGCGCACATGCGTCGCCTGCCAGGCCGGGCGCGACAAGACGCAGCGTTTCTCCGGCATCAACCGGCGCGGCAGCAAGGACAGCCAGCTGCGCTGATCGCAGAGGTTACAGGACGGCGCCGTGGGCGCGCAGCGTCTCGGCCACCCGCGCCTGCGCAAGGCCGAGGGGATCGTCCTCGCCCATGAGCGCGAAGCTGCCGCCCAAGGCGAAGCTGCAATGGCCATGGACGGTGGCGATCAGCGAGCGCGCCAGCCGGGCGGCGTCGACCCTGCCCTCCTGCGGCAGCACCGCCTCGACCTCGCGCACGATGATGGCGGTGAGGCGCGTGCGCTCGTCCACCAGCCGCTCGGGCATCTCCATCTCCGCAGGCAGGCGATGCTCGTAGATGGCCGCCCACAGATTGCGATTGGCCTCGGCAAATCCGAAATAGCCCTGCACGAGGCAGCCGATCCGCTCGGCACCGGCGGCGCCCCGCAGGCGCGCCTCCAGCCATTGCGCCCAGAGCGTGAAGGTGCCGCTGTTGATCGCCATCACCAGCCCGTCGACATTGCCGAAAACATGCATGATCGTGCCGACCGAATAGCCGATCCGCTTCGCGACTTCCCGCGCGGAAAAGCGCCCATAGCCCGTTTGCGCCATCAACTGCTGGCCGGCCGCCAGGATCAGCGCTTCCAGCTCGCCGCGGCCATGGTCCGATCGCCTGCCCATTTCCAAGCCTTATCGCTAAAATTGAACAGTGTCTAATTTAATAATTGAACGCTGTTCAATTTTGCGATAGAGCTGCGGCCATCCGTTTCAAGGATACCTATGCCGAATGAAAAGCTGCTAGGCCCGCGGGCCAAGGGGGAGACCGTCATGTCCGCACCAGAGTTTTCTCTGCTGACGAAGCGCCGTTTCGGGCCGATCTTCGTCGTCCAGTTCCTGGGCGCCTTCAACGACAATCTGCTGAAGTTCGCGCTGCTCTTCCTGGCGACATTCACGCTCTACAAGGGCGACGCCAGCAAGGCGGGCATGCTGTCGGTCATCGCGAGCGGTATCTTCATCGCGCCCTATTTCCTCTTCTCGGCGCTCGCCGGACAGATCGCCGACGCACGCGACAAGGCCGTGCTGGTGCGCTTCGTGAAGGCAGCGGAGATCGGCATCATGGGGCTGGGCCTCGCCGGCTTCTGGTTCCAGTCCGTGCCGCTGCTGCTGATCGCCCTGTTCCTGATGGGCATGCACTCGACCCTGTTCGGGCCGGTCAAATATTCCATCATCCCCCAGCATCTGCACGAGAACGAAGTGGTCGGCGGCATCGGCCTGATCGAGGCCGGCACTTTCCTCGCCATCCTCGGCGGCCAGTTGCTCGCCCAGCAAATCCCGCCATGGGAAGCGGGCCTCGTCGCCACGGGCCTTGCCATCGTCGGCTTCCTGGTGGCGCTCGCCGTGCCGCCCGCCCCGCCGACCGCGCCGGGCCTCAGGATCGACCCCAATGTGTTCGCCAGCACCTGGCACATCCTCAAGGCCGCCCGCCACGGCAAGGGCGTGTGGCTCTCCATCCTCGGCATCAGCTGGTTCTTCGCGGTGGGCGCCGTGCTGCTCTCCGAGTTCGGGCCGCTCGTCTCCAGCGTGCTCATGGCCAACAAGGATGTGGCGACGCTCTTCCTCGTCATATTCTCGGTCTGCGTGGCACTGGGATCGCTGCTGGTGAACGCATTGCTCAAGGGCAAGGTCTCGGCGCGCTACGTGCCGATCTCGGCCCTGCTCATGTCGGCCTTCATGGTCGATCTCTGGCTCTCGACCAGTGCCTTCCGGCCGCTCGTCATGGAAGCGGGCGTAGCCGATTTTCTTGCGACGCCGGGGAGCCGGCGCATCCTCGCCGACCTCATCGGCCTGGCGCTGGCGGGCGGCATGTTCATCGTCCCGCTCTATGCCATATTGCAGACGCACGCCCCGCCCGAGGAGCGCTCGCGCACCATCGCCGCCAACAATATCGTGAATGCCGCCGTCTCCGTGCTGGTGGTGATCGTGGCGACGGTCCTGCTCTCGACCGGCACCAGCGTGCCCGGCGTCATCGGCGCACTCGGCTTCGCGACTCTGACGGTCGCGCTCATCTCCTGCTGGCTGCTGCCGGAGACGCTCATCAAGGCCATGGTGCGCGGCCTCCTGAAGCTGCTCTACCGCGTCGAGCTGATCGGCGGGGAGAACATGCCGCGCGCGGGCGAGCCGGCGGTGGTCGTGGTCAATCACGTCTCCTTCCTCGACGGGCTGCTGCTCGCCGCCTTCCTGCCCGGCAAGCCGACTTTCGCGGTCCACACGCGCATCGCCAGGGCCTGGTGGCTCAAGCCCTTCCTGCCGCTGTTCGATGCCTTCCCGGTCGACCCGACCAATCCGCTCTCGGCCAAGGCCATGGTCAAGGCGGTGCGCGAGGGGCGCACGCTCGTCATCTTCCCGGAAGGGCGCATCACCGTCACCGGCGCGCTCATGAAGGTGTTCGACGGGCCGGGCATGGTCGCGGACAAGGCCGATGCGCCGATCATTCCCGTGCGCATCGACGGCGCGCAGTTCACGCCCTTCTCGCGCCTCAAGGGCAAGGTGCGCCTGCGCCGCTTCCCCAAGGTCCGCCTCACCGTGCTGCCGCCGCGCCGCTTCGCCATCGAGGGCGATCACACCGCGCGCACGCGCCGCGCGATTGCCGGGCGGCGGCTCTATGACGAGATGAGCCAGATGATCTTCGACACATCGGCGACCGGCATGACCCTGTTCGAAGCGCTGCTGGAGGCCCGCCACATCCATGGCGGCAAGGCTGAGGTGGTGGAGGACGTGAAGCGCGAGCCGATGCGCTACGACCGGCTGGTCGTCGCATCGCTGGCGCTCGGCAGGCCGCTCGATGCCGCCACGCGGCAGGGCGAGGCCGTGGGCCTGCTCATGCCCAACGTCTCGGGCGTGGTCGCGGCCTTCTTCGCGCTGCAAGCGGGCGGGCGCGTGCCGGCCATGCTCAACTACACGGCCGGCCTCGCCAATCTGCGGGCCGCGTGCACGGCCGCGCAGGTCCGCACCATCGTCAGTGCCCGCGCGTTCGTGACGCAGGCCAAGCTGACCGATGTGGTCGCGGGACTGGAGGCGGACGGGCTGCGCTTCATCTGGCTGGAGGATGTGGGCGCGCAGATCGGTCTCGGGGCCAAGCTCAAGGCCAAGATCGCCAGCCGGTCCGCCGCGCGCCGCCACAAGCGGCTCGGCATCTCGCCCGATGCGCCGGCGGTCATCCTCTTCACCAGCGGCTCGGAAGGCCTGCCCAAGGGCGTGGTCCTCACCCACCGCAACCTGCTCGCCAACTGCCGGCAGCTCGCCGCGCGCATCGACTTCAATGCCTCGGACGTGGTGCTGAACGCGCTGCCGGTCTTCCACAGCTTCGGCCTCACCGGGGGCACGCTGCTGCCCATCCTGCACGGCGTGAAGACCTTGCTCTATCCAAGCCCGCTCCATTACCGGATCGTGCCGGCGCTCGCCTATGACGCCAATGCGACGATCCTGTTCGGCACGGATACCTTCCTCGCCGGCTATGCGCGCATGGCGCACGGCTATGATTTCTATTCGCTGCGCTACATCTTCGCGGGTGCCGAGCGCGTGCGCGACGAGACGCGCAAGGCCTATGCGAAGAAGTTCGGCCTGCGCATCCTGGAGGGCTATGGCGCGACCGAGGCCGGCCCGGTGATCGCCGTCAACACGCCCATGCACTTCCAGGCCGGCACGGTCGGCCGGCTGCTGCCGGGCATCGAGGCGCGGCTGGACGACGTGCCCGGCATCGAGGAAGGCGGGCGCCTCTCCATTCGCGGACCCAATATCATGGCCGGCTACATGAAGGCGGACGCGCCCGGCCTGCTGCAACCGCCCGAGGCCGGCTGGCACGACACGGGCGACATCGTGACCATCGACGCGCAGGGCTTCGTCACCATTCGCGGCCGCGCCAAGCGCTTTGCCAAGATCGGCGGCGAGATGGTCTCCCTCCCGGCGGTGGAGGGCTATGCGGCCAAGGTCTGGCCCGGCGCGGACCACGCCATCGTGACGCGGCCGGACCCGCGCAAGGGCGAGCAGATCGTGCTGTTCACCACGGCGAGGGACGCCAGCGCCGCCGATCTCCAGAGCTGGGGCCGCGCCAATGGCGTCACCGAACTTTCGCTGCCCCGCGACATTCGCGTGCTGGAGGCGCTGCCGGTGCTCGGCACGGGCAAGCTCGATTATGTGACGATGGGCGAGATGGCCAAGGCCTAGATCCCGACAGGCCGCGACCGACAAGCCCTATCCGGACAGGCAACGGATCGCGGCGCGCTCCAGATCCGCCGGGCTGCCGGCGGCCGACAGGCTGGTCCAGCGGCCGTCCGGCGCACGCAGCGTCTTGCTCTGCCAGCGCGCCACGCTGGCCGTCGCGTCGGACGCATCCGGGCCCCGGCCCGCGATCCGGCCGATGCGGCCGCTCTCGGGAAGCCGCAGCCAGAGGCCCTGGAACGCGACGCCGGCCGCCTGCGCCCTCTGCTCGACCGAGGCCCGCTCCGCAGCCGAACCGAAGACAGCGTCCGCCACGACGGCCTGCCCGGCCGCGAGAGCCTGACCGACGAGACGATCGAGCATCGCATAGACTGCCCGGCTGGCCTCG
>CBIMKI010000149.1:0-7566 GCA_966244395.1 uncultured Sphingobium sp.
CGCCCAGCCGCCGTTCCAGCATGATGTCGGCCTGCGTGACCGGGCTGCCGTCCGCCTTCCAGCTCACATCGTGGCGCCGTGCCAGCAGATCGGGCAGGCTCTGGAGGATGAACGCATGCGCCTCGTCGAGCAGCGCGCCGATCGGGCTCGCCGCCTGTGCCGGTGCGCGCAGGGCCGCGGCGCTCGTCACGCCGCCTCGGCCTTGGGCAGGCGGTCGAGCACCATCTGAAGGTTGCTGTTGACCATTGCGGACGTGACCTGGCCGTTGACGCGCGCGATCAGCTCATCGAACGTGAACTGGTTAGGGTTGAGCACACGTGCGCCCAGATGCCAGCCGAACCAGCTGCGCATCGCCGCGCGGTCGGGCCGCCTCAGGCCACGGGGGAAATTGGCAAAATCTTCGCTGAATGCCACCCAGTCGGCAATGGGCGTGGTCCCGATGCGAAGAATCGGCGTCCCGCAGAAGGCGGCGAGAGACCAGGACTTGCTCATATCGATCAGCATGGCGTCCGCCCGCGCGGCGAACAGACCAGTCGCACCGAACGGTAACGCATTGGAGAGGCAGAGGCGTGCTCGGTGCGAATTGGTCGCGATCAGTGCATCGACGGCCCTGCGGTCGAGATGAGTGCGATTGCGCGGATGATCGGTAATGGCGAGGAAAATGTTTTCGTCCAGCGCATCAAAGAGATGAGAGAGCAGGTCGAGCGCGTGAGGAAGTAGGCTGTTGCCGGAGAGAAAGTCTGCCTCATGCTCGGATTGTAGCGGCACGGCGAGAATCGGCCGGTCATGCGGCAGGCCCCATTGATTGCGCCACCCGAAGGGTGGTTCGATGGCGAACAGTTGCTCTGCATAATTCCATGCCGGACTCAGCACTTGCGCGCATTGCTCGCCGATGTGGGCGGCGCTGGCCGGCATCTGGCCGAAAGCGTTTAGCTTCTCCTCGAAGATCACCCAGCGCTTGTCGGTGTCGAAGGGGGCTGCGTCGCCGTGCATGATGAAACGCACGGTGCCGGGGAACAGCAGCGGTGTTGGCTGGTCTGCGCTGATGGCAAGCGTGAGGTCCGGGTTGATGGCATGCACCTGATCGAGCAGGCCGGGGATGGAAGCGCCATTGAGCCGAAATGCCGCCGGATCATCATGATCCACGATGTGCCACTGGATGCCGTCCAAATCGGAGAAGGGCAGCAGATGATCGGCTTCTTGGCCTACGCCGTGCCAGCTTGGCGCGATCATGACATGCAGTTCTGCCTGGCCGTGAAGAGTGTGCAGCATCGGCGTGACGACCTGGCGGAACCACCAGTCATCCGCGATCGGCAGATAGAAAAGAATCCTCAAGGCCTGTCCCCAATATGCGACTGACGCCTTTATTGAGGATTAGGGTTAAGGATCGGTAAGCATATGCCGGCGCGTGCGGGGTCGTCGGGCGGACTTCGAGCGAGACGGACGGCGGGGTCCTGGCGAGGGATCGACAAGCGGACGAAGAACGCCCGTGCGGAACATCCTCCAATAATTATGACGTATATTCAATATCTTATTTATAGTTCTGCACATCGCCGATCTGGGCGAACCTCATCCTCATGGCCCGCAGCGCCGTCGCGCCCCGAATGTCGCCGCGCTCCGGCGTCCCCACGCTTCCTGTCATCGGCTCCCCGTTCACTGTGTGAACAGCACCGGATCGTTCCGGGCCTAGCCTTCCGCATTTTCGGCGCTAGACTTCGCCCGGGAGAGAGGAGAACCGCGTGGCGGGGATGGAGTTCGACTATGTCGTCGTCGGCGGGGGTTCTGCCGGCGCGGCGCTGGCGGCGCGGCTGTCCGAGCGGGAGGACCGCACCGTCGCGCTGCTGGAGGCGGGCGGGCGGGACAGCCATCCCTTCATCCACATTCCCTCCTTCGTCGCCGCCGCCATCGGTGCCCAGTCGCTCAACTGGCGCTTCTCGACCGTGCCGCAGCCCGGCATGGCGGGCCGGCAGATCCCGGTGCCGCGCGGCCGCGTGATCGGCGGTTCGGGCGCGATCAACGGCATGGTCTATTTCCGCGGCCACCCCACGGATTTCGATGCCTGGGCGGATATGGGCGCGACGGGCTGGTCCTATCGCGAACTGCTCCCTTATTTCACGCGCACCGAGAATAACGAGGATTTCCCGGCCTCCGTCTTCCACGGCAAGGGCGGGCCGGTGAACGTCAAATATCCCGCGCGCCGGCCCAATCCGCTGAACCGCGCCTATATGGACGCGCTCGCCTCGCTCCAGTTCAAGCATTGCCCGGATTTCAACGGGCCTGACCCGGAGGGCTATGGCCTGCGCCAGGGCCTGATCCGCGACGGCCGGCGCGAATCCACCGCGCGTGCCATGCTCCGGCCGGCGATGCGGCGCGCGAACCTCACCGTCATCACCGACGCTCAGGCCGCTCGCATCCTGCTCGACGGGCGCCGGGCGGCCGGCATCGCGCTGGTCGACGGGCGGGAGGTAAAGGCGCGGGCGGAAGTGGTGCTCTGCGCGGGCGCGGTGCAGAGCCCGCAACTGCTGCTGCTCTCCGGCATCGGCCCCGCTGCGCATCTCCATGCCGTGGGCATCGATGCGGTCCACGATCTCCCCGGCGTCGGCGGCAATTACCACGATCATGTCGCCTGCCCGATCCACATGGAGACGCAGGATACGGACAGCTACGGCATCTCCGCGCGCGTCCTCCCGCGCGACATTCTGGCCGGCCTGCAATATCTGCTGACGCGCAGCGGGCCGCTCGCCTCCAACGTGTTCGAATCCGTCGCCTTCCTGAAAAGCGATCCGACCCTGTCGAAGCCTGACGTTCAGTTCGTCTTCCAGCCCGCTAAGCGCCTGACCAATCCCAGGATTCCATTCCCCATCGGCCATGGCTATGCGATCAGCCCCGTCGCGCTCTATCCCAGGAGCCGGGGCACGTTGCGTCTCGCCAGCGCCGATCCGCGCGAAGCGCCGCTCATCGATCCGCGCCTGCTCGCGGAGGAGGGCGATATCGACCCGCTGGTGCGCGCGCTCAAGATCGCGCGGGCCGCCTTCGCCGCGCCCAGCTTCGCCAAATATCGAGGCGCCGAGGTGGCGCCCGGCCCCAATGTGCAAAGCGACGCGGAGATCGAGGCCTTCATCCGGGGCGCGGCCTATACGGTGCATCATCCCTGCGGCACCGCCCGCATGGGCGCGGCGGACGATCCGGCGAGCGTGGTCGATCCGGACCTCAAGGTGATCGGCATGGAGGGCCTGCGTGTCGCCGACGCCTCGGTCTTCCCGCTGCTGGTCGGCGGCAACAGCAATGCCGCCGCCGTCATGGTCGGCGAGCGCGCGGCGGACAAGATCCTGGGCAAGCCCGACCTCCCGCCCGCCGAGCTGCCGCCGGAATCGGTGGGGCGCAAGGCGTGAGGCTGCATGCGCAACCCGCCGTCATTCCCGCGAACGCGGGAATCCAGATGCGGTGCAGCGTGATCCCGCCCCTGGATTCCGGCCTGCGCCGGAATGACGAAGAGAATTGAAGAGAGGACAGGCCATGGCCCGCGAGCATATGAGGAGCTGGCAGATCGGCGACGTGAGGGTGACGCGCCTCGTCGAACTGTGGAAGTTCACCGATCATATCAACATGACCATCGCGGATGCCGAGCCCGAGGAAGTCATCGCGATGCGCTGGCTGCACCCGCATTATGCGACGCCGGACGGCCAGCAGATCATGAACTTCCAGGGCTTTGTCGTGCAGACCCCAACCATGAACGTCATGCTGGACACCTGCATCGGCAATGGCCGCCAGCGCGCCTATGATGTGTTCACCAATCTCAATACGAGTTTCCTCGACGATCTGGCTTCGCTGGGCCTCGCGCCCGCCGACATCGACGTGGTGCTCTGCACCCATCTCCATTTCGACCATGTCGGCTGGAACACATATTGGGACGGCGGAAAATGGGCGCCGACCTTCCCCAATGCGCGCTATCTCTTCGGCAAGACCGAATTCGCGGCCTGGGAGGAGATGCGCGGCCATGAGGATCATGGCCTGCATTTCGTCGGCCATTTCCCCGAATGCATCGATCCCATCGTCGCCGCCGGCCTCGCCGATCTCATCGATACCGATCACCGGATCAGCGAAGAGTTGTCCGTCGAGCCCAGCCACGGCCACACGCCGGGCCATGTGCATCTGTGCATCGAGAGCAAGGGCGAGCGCGGTGTCATCACCGGCGATCTCATGCATCACCCCATCCAGTGCGCGCTGCCGCACCGCCCCGCGCGCTTCGACATGGATACGGCGGCAGGCCAGCGCAACCGCACCGGCTTCGTCGACAAATATAAGGACAGCGGCGTGCTGGTGATCGGCGCCCACTTCGCCGACCCCACCGCCGGCTGGATTCGCACGGGCGAGGACGGCACGCGTTTCCACGGCGTGGGACTGGAGGACTGACCATGCGTCATCAGGCATCATGGCATCGGCAGTGCTCCTGCGCAGGCAGGAGCCAAGGGCGCATGAGCGGGCGCTTTGCCGAGGGAAGGTTGAACCGATGACTCGCGAAATCCCCGATTATCCTCTCGACATCTTCACCCACGAAGCCGTGCGCGATGCCCGCGCGGTGGACGATGCGCTGCGTGAATTTTCTCCCGCCGTGCGCCTCGCAGACGGTGTCGTCATGATCGGCCGGCACGAGCATGTCGCGCCGGGCCTCATGGACTGGAAGAGCTTCTCCTCCACCTCGCGCCCCTGGCATGATCCCAATTCGCTGCGCCCGGAAATCCTGCTGACCGACGATCCGCCGCGCCATACCAAAGTGCGCAGCGTCATCGCCAATGCGCTCTCGCCCCGCACGCTCGATGGCATGCGCGACATCTTCACGGCCGGCGCGGACCGGCTGGTGGCCGAGTTGCGTGAGCGCCACGGCGAGGTGATCGACGCGGTGGACGAGATCACGCGCCGCTATGTCTACACCGTCTTTCCCGAGGCGCTCGGCCTGCCGCCGGGCGATCATCTCGCGCCCATGCACGGCTTCTCCAACATGGTCTGGGCCACCATGGGACCCGAGAACGCGCTGTTCCGCGAGGCGATGGTGGAGGATTTCGCGCCGGTCCTCTCCTGGCTGAACGCCGTCTGCGAGCGCGAGGTGCTGAACCCGGAGGGCTTCGGCGCCCTGCTGTTCGAGGCGGCCGACCAGGGGCGCATTACGCTCGACGAGGCCAAGCTGCTGCTCCAGACCATCCTCTCGGCCGGCGCTGACACGACTTACATCACCATGGCGAACGCCCTGCGCGCCTGGGCCGAATTTCCCCGGGAATATGAGCGCCTCAAGGCCGAGCCCAGGCTGGTGCGCAATGCCTTCGACGAGAGCCTGCGCTGGGACAGCCCCTCCCGCATGGCCGGGCGCATCGCGATGGTAGATGTGCCGGTGGCCGATATGATCGTGCCCGCGGGCACGCGCGTCGGCCTCATGTTCGCGGCGGCGAACCGCGATCCGCGCTTCTGGGACGATCCCGGCACCTACCGCATCGGCCGCGATCTGAAGCACAGCCTCGGCTTTGGCTATGGCGTCCATGCCTGTGTCGGCCGCACGCTTGCCTATATGGAGGCGGATGCGCTGCTCGGCGCCCTGGTGCGCGAGGTCGAGCGGATCGAGCTGGCCGGCGCGGTCGAGCCCTGGATGACCACAGTCGGCCATGGCCCCGCCAAGGTGCCGCTGCGCCTCTTTTTCAAGGGCGCCTGAGCATCGTGCACCGCATCCACGCCATCGGTTATGCGCGGCATGAGCGCGTCGCGGCCGATAATTTCATCGGCGGGGCAAGCGTGCCGGACGATCACGCCGCGCCCATGCCGCTCGATTATTATGTGTGGCTCATCGAGCGGGACGGGGCGAGGCCGATCCTCGTCGATACCGGCTTCAGCGCGGATGCCGCTGCGCGACGCGGGCGCACGCTTCTGCGCCCGGTCGAGGCGGGGCTGCGCGCCATCGGCGCCGATCCGGCGGACATAGCGGACGTGGTGCTCACGCATCTCCATTACGACCATGCCGGCAGCCTCGATCTCTTCCCCAATGCGCGCTTTCACATCCAGGAGAGCGAACTGGCCTTCGCGACCGGCAAGGCGATGCTCCACGCCCATGTCCGCGCCCCTTTCGACGTCGAGCCGGTGGCGCAGATGGTGCGGCTGCTTTTCGGCGAGCGGCTGGTCTTCCACGTGGGCGACCAGCCCATTGCCGAGGGTGTCATGCTGCGAACCCTGAACGGCCATACGGCGGGCCTTCAGGGCGTGGAGGTCGCGACCGCGCGCGGCCCCGTGATCCTCGCCTCCGATGCCTGCCACCTCTATGCCAATCTGGTGCGAGACATGCCTTTCCCCATCGTCGTCGACGTTCCCGCCTATCTCGATGCGCTGCGCCGCTTGCGCGCACTGGCGCCGGGCCTGGACCACATCATCCCCGGCCACGACCCGCTGGTGCTGAACGCCTTCCCGCCCGGTGCCGCGCCGGATATCGCGCGCGTGGACCTGCCACCGCATACGCCCATCGAGGCGCTGCTGTGAGCCCGGTCGGCTTCATCGGCTTGGGGCGCATGGGCGCGGGAATGGCGGGGCGGCTACTGGCGGCCGGCGTGCCGACGGTGGTGCATGACGTCTCGCCCGAGGCCGTCGCCGCGATGGTGGGGCAGGGCGCGCTCGCAGCTGAGAGCCCCGCCGCGCTCGCCGATGCGGCCGAGATCGTGCTGGTCAGCCTGCCCACGCCCGATATCGTCCATGAGGTGCTGCTCGGCCCCGATGGCGTGGCGGACGGATCGCGCGCGCGCATCGCGGTGGATCTCTCCACGTCCGGCGCCGCGATGGCCCGGCGCATCTCGGAAGGGCTGGCCGCCACCGGCATCGCCGCGTTCGATTCGCCCGTCTCCGGCGGCGTCCGGCCCGCGCGCGAGGGGCGCCTGTCGCTGATGGCGAGCGGCCCGGAGGATGTCTGGGGCGAGGTGGAGTCGATCCTCAAGCATTTCGGCACGGTCTTCTACATGGGCGAGACGCCCGGCGCGGGCCAGACGATGAAGCTGGTCAACAATCTGCTCGGCGCCATCGCCATTGCCGTCACGGCCGAGGGCATGACCATGGGCATCAAGGCGGGGCTCGATCCCGCGCGCATGATCGAGGTGCTCAACCAGTCGACCGGCATCAATTCGGCGACCCGCGACAAATGGCCGCGCGCGGTATTACCGCGCAGCTTCGATTTCGGCTTCGCCGCCGCCTTGAGCCACAAGGACATGAAGCTCATGGTGGCGGAGGCGCAGGCACTGGGCATGGACCCGCATCTGGGCACTTATGTGCGCGACCTGCTGGCGCGGGTGCTGAGCGAGGTTGGGCCGGAGGCGGATTTCACCGCCATGGCCAAGGTGATCGAGGCGGATGCCGGGCTCGATCCGGAGCGGGAGGCGTGAGGCTGTGCCACTCCCTTGTGCTCCTGCGAAGGCAGGAGCCCAGGGCGCATGGGCGCGGCGATTCCGCCCTGGGTTCCTGCCTTCGCAGGAACACAAGAAAGGTTGAGAGGTAAAGCTGTGCAGATAACCGAAACCATCGAAGCGCGCGGCGCCCGCTTCC
>CBIMKI010000150.1:0-7547 GCA_966244395.1 uncultured Sphingobium sp.
CACGGCCGACTTCATCGATCATGTCGCCGCCATGTTCGATGAGGCGGCCGCCCGCTGGCTGAGCGGCGACGAGCCCTTCACGGCCCGGCCGCACAGCGACGCGCCGGTCTTTACCGATTACGATCAGCTCATGCGTCTCGATGAATGGATCGCGCGCGGTGGGGCCGGAGCCTCCGTCGATGAGTGAACGCAAGGCCATCCCGCCCTTGAAGCGCGAGCAGGCCCTGGCCTCGCGGCCCCGCGCCCATGTGTGGCTCAGCGCCTCGGCCGGCACGGGCAAGACCCATGTGCTGTCCGCCCGCGTGCTGCGCCTGCTGCTTGCCGGCGTGCCGCCCGAGCGCATCCTGTGCCTCACTTTCACCAAGGCCGGCGCCGCCGAAATGGCCGAGCGCGTCCATGGCACGCTCGCCCGCTGGGTGCAGATCGACGAACGTGCCCTGTTCGAGGATCTCGAAGCCCTTGGCGAGGACAGCGGGCCGGATGCGCGCGGCCGCGCCCGCCTGCTCTTCGCCCGCGTTCTGGACGCGACCGGCGGCGGCCTCAAGATCCAGACCATCCACAGCTTCTGCCAGTCGCTGCTCGCCGCCTTCCCGCTGGAGGCGGGGCTGGTGCCCGGCTTCCGCCCGCTTGACGACCGCGCCCAGGCGGAATTGGCCCGCGCCGCCCTCATCGCCATGATCGAGCAGGCCGAGCGCGCGGACGACCGGCCTTTGCTCGCCGCCATCGAGACGCTGGCCCTACGCCTGGGCGAGGGCGGCGCGATCAATTATCTGCGCAGATGCGTGATGGCGACACGCGCGCTGGATGCTTTGCCGGATGACATTGCCGGCGCCTTGCTCGACTATCTCGATCTGCCCACGGGCGATGTGACGCAGGCCGTCGCCGCCGGCTGCACGGACGCGGCCATCGACGCTGCGGACCTGCGGCGGATCGTCGCGGCCAATCGGGATTGGGGGTCGGCCACGGGTGAGAAGGCCGCCGCCGTCATCGAGCATTGGCTGGCGAGCGATCTCGATGCGCGCGCCGGCCAGGTCACGGATCTGCTCGGCCAGCTCCTCACGGCCAAGGGCCAGCCGGACGGGCGCTTCATCAAGCAGCGCAGCGAGCGCATGGCCGATTATGCGGAGGTCGCCCTTGCTCTGGGCGCCCGGCTCAAGGCGCTGGCCGATCTGCCTGGGCAGGTCGCTTATGCGCGCGAGGCCGCTTTGGGGCTCCATGCCGGCCGCGCTTATGCCCGCGCTTATGCCGCCGCCAAGCGTCAGGCGGGCGTTGCGGATTTCGACGATCTCATCGGCCGCGCGAGCGAACTGCTGCGCACGCCGGGCATCTCCGAGTGGATTCGCTACAAGCTCGACCAGCGCATCGATCATATGCTGGTCGACGAGGCGCAGGATACCAATCGGCAGCAATGGGATCTGGTCGAGGCCATCGTCGAGGATTATTTCGAGGCCGAGCCGGATGAGGACGGCGGCGCCTTGCGCACGCTCTTCGTCGTGGGCGACACCAAGCAGGCGATCTTCGGCTTCCAGGGCACCAGCCCGCGTGCTTTCGTCGATGCGCTGCACCGCTTCCGGGGGCGTGCCGAGCGCACCGGCCAGGGCATCGACGAACTGCCCCTCGCGCTCAGCTTCCGCTCGATGCCCGCCGTGCTCGATGTGGTCGACGCGACGCTCGCCCGCATCGGCCATCAGGCGGTCGGTCTGGAGCAGCCGCCCGAGCATCATCGCGCCGCGCGCAGCCATCCCGGCGAAGTGCTGCTCCTGCCGCCCACGCTCGCGCGTCCCACGATCGAGGACGAGGAAGAGGAAGCCGAGAGCGACGAGGACCTGGCAGGCGAGGAGAGCTGGCTGGCCGATCATGAGCGCCTCCATGCCGAGCGGATCGCCCGGCAGGTCAAGGCATGGATCGACGAGAAGCGGCCGTTGCGCTCGCAGGGTCGGCCCGTGCGGCCGGGTGACGTCCTCATCCTGCTGCGCAGCCGGGGCGCGCTCTCGCGGCTCATTGTCGCGCGGCTCTACGAGGCCGGCGTGCCGGTGGCGGGCGTCGACCGCCTGCGGCTCCAGGCGCCGCTCGCCGTGCGGGATCTGCTCGCTGCCCTGCGCTTTGCCGTGCAGCCGGAAGACGATCTCAATCTCGCCAATCTGCTGGTCTCGCCGCTGATCGGCTGGAGCCAGCAGGATCTGCTCGCCCGTGCGCCCCGCGAACCCGGCGTCTCGCTCTGGTCCCATTTGCGCGCGACGCTGCCGGAGCCGGCGCTGGCCGATCTGCGCGCACTGCTGAGCGCGGCCGACTACACCACGCCCTATCGCTATCTGGAGGCGATCCTGTCAGGCCCGCTGGACGGCCGCCGCAAGCTCGCCGCGCGGCTGGGTGACGAGGCGCGCGACGCCATCGGGGAGCTGCTCAATGCCGCGCTCGGCTTCGAGGCGGACGATCACCCCTCGCTCCAGCGCTTCATCGACTGGTTCGACCGGGGCGATGCGGACATCAAGCGCGAGCTGGGCGAGGGCGGGGACATGGTGCGCGTGATGACCGTCCATGGCTCCAAGGGGCTGGAAGCGCCCATCGTCATCCTGGCCGACGCGGCCTTCGATCCCGCCCGGCGCCCGCGCGGCGAAGTGCTGGATCTGGCGATCGGCGAAGCGAAGCTGCCGCTGCTCCGCCCCACCAAAGCAGAGGCCTGCGCGCTGATCGCCGACGCCATCGAGGCGGCGGAGACCGCCGATATGGAGGAGCATTGGCGCCTGCTCTATGTCGGCATGACGCGCGCGCAGGAGATGCTGGTGGTGACGGGCGCGCTCGGCCCCCGCGCCAAGGGTGAGACATCGGAGAAGAGCTGGCATCATCAGGTCGAGCAGGCCATGCGCGGCATGGGCGCGCAGGCGCGGCGGCTCGATCCATGGGGCGATGCCTTGATATGGAGCGGACCGGAGGGCCTGCCCGATGCGCCATCCGCCAGGGCTCGCCCCGTCGATGCCGCGCCGCTTGCGCCCTTGCCGGATTGGCTCCGCCGTCCCGCGCCGGCCGAGGCCCGCCCGCCGCGTCCGCTCGCGCCTTCCGCGGCCGCCGAGGACGATGTGCCCAACCCGCCGCCCGACGAGGCGATGCGCGCGGCCGCCCAGCGCGGGCGGCTGCTCCACGCCCTGTTCGAGCGCCTGCCCGATGTGGCGCCGGGCGAGCGCCGGCAGGCGGCCGACCGCTGGCTGGCCGGGCCGGGGCAGGTGGCGGACGAGGCCATGCGCGCCGCGCTCGTCAGCCATGCGCTCGCCGTGGTCGACGATCCCGTCCATGCCGCCTTGTTCTCGGCGCAGGCGCTTGCGGAGGCGCCCATCGCCGCCGTGGTTGCGGATCAGGTCATTGCCGGCACCGCCGACCGGCTGCTGGTCACGGACGAGGGCGTCCATGTCGTCGATTTCAAGACCGGGCGATTCGTCCCGGCCGATGCCGGCGCCGTGCCCGTCTCGCATGTGCGCCAGATGGCGGCTTATGCGGCGGCGCTGGCCGTGATCTTCCCGGACCGGCCCGTGCGGGCGAGCCTGCTCTATACCGCCGGCCCGCGTCTCGTCGATCTGCCCGCGCCGTTGCTGGCCGCGCACAAGCCCGGCTTGCCGGCCGCGCAGGAGAAGTTGTCGCTCGCGGACCTTGAGGGCGGCTCGGGCGTTCACTAGATTGCACAGCCAGAATAGAAGGAGTCAGGCCATCATGGCGACCAAAGCGATTTCCGATGCCAGCTTCCACGACGACGTGATTGCGTCCGACAAGCCCGTGCTGGTCGATTTCTGGGCGGAATGGTGCGGCCCCTGCAAGATGATCGGCCCCGCGCTCGAGGAGATCAGCGACGAGCTGGCCGGGCAGGTGACCATCGCCAAGCTCAACATCGACGATCATCCCGATGCCCCCGCGCGTTACGGCGTGCGCGGCATCCCGACGATGATTCTCTTCCGGAACGGCGCGCCGACCGCCACCAAGGTGGGCGCGGCGCCCAAGAGCGCCCTCAAGGGCTGGCTCGAGAGCGAACTCGGCGGGCAGTCCGGCACCAGCGCCGCCTGATCTGCGAAACAGGGCAGGGCGCCTCACCGGGGCGCCCTGTGCCCTTTGTGCGGAGGGCTCCCCCGCGGCGCAGTCTCAGCCGTAGATGATTGCCGCCGCCTTGTCCCACATCGCCGGGGAGCAGGCGGCGAGCAGGCCCTTGCCGGGGTCCGCGCCGATCACATAAGGCGCGCCGTCCGGCCGCGCGACTCTGCCGCCGGCCTCATTCACGAACAGCGATCCCGGCGCATGATCCCAGGGCAATGTGCGCTCGAACACCGCGAGGTCGTTCACGCCCAGCACGATGCGCGGATATTGCTCGGCGGCGCAGCGCGGGATGTCCGCCATCTCCAGCCGGCCCTCCGCCCGGGCCTTGAGGCGCACGCGGTTCTCAGGATCGGCGAAGAGCAGCGAGATGCCCGCCACCGGCATGAGCGCGCCGGTCGGGCGGGCCGTCACGCGCTCGCCATTGATCGTCGCGCCCTGGCCGAGCGCGGCGTGGCACAGGCGGTCGGAAAGCGGATCGAGCATCCATCCCTGCTGCACGATGCCATTGTCCACCAGTGCGATCATCAGGCCGAAGGGCGGCCGGCCGGCGGCGAAATTATGCGTTCCATCAATAGGATCGATGATCCAGTTAAGGCCGGTTCCCAGCAGGGAGAGCAGCGCACCATCGGCCGCCACCGCTTCCTCGCCCACGATCCGCGCTTCCGGCAGCAGCCGCGCCACGCCCTCCTGCAGCCGCTCTTCGGATTCGCGGTCGGCGATGGTGACGAGGTCGTCCGCCGCCTTCTCGATCACTTCATGCGTCGCGAGATTGCGGTAGCGCGGCATCACGACATCGGCCGCGACCTGCCGCATCAGCGCCGCGACGGCGGCGGAGAGTGCGTCCATGCCGCTCAGCTCCGATAGTCGGCGTTGATCGAGATGTAGCCGTGCGTCAGATCGCAGGTCCAGATGACCGCGCGCCCCGTGCCCAGGCCCAGGTCCGCGCCCACGCGGACATCCTGTTCCTTGAGATGGGCGGCGACGGGCGCCTCATCATAGTCCGCGACGGCGAGGCCCTCCCGCGCGACGATGGTATCGCCGAAGCGGATGGAGAGCCGGTCGCGCTCGGCCGGCTGGCCCGCCTTGCCCACGGCCATCACCACGCGCCCCCAATTGGCGTCCTCGCCGGCGATGGCGGTCTTGACCAGCGGTGAATTGGCGATGGAGAGGCCGATGCGCCGCGCGCTCTCGTCGCTGACGGCACCCGTCACTTCGATCTCGATGAACTTGCTCGCGCCCTCGCCGTCGCGCACCACCAGATGGGCGAGCTGGAGGCAGACGTCCGCGATGGCGGCCGCCAGCGCATCCGCGCCCGCATCGTCCATCGAGGCCAGCGGCGCATTGCCAGCGGCCCCCGTGGCGAAGGCGAGCACCGTGTCGCTGGTCGAGGTGTCGCTGTCCACCGTGATGCTGGAAAAGCTGCGGATATTGGCCGCGCTCAGCATCTGCTGGAGCAGGGCGGGTTCCACGGCCGCGTCCGTGAAGACATAGCCGAGCATCGTCGCCATGTCCGGCGCGATCATGCCCGATCCCTTGACGAAGCCGACGACATTCACCGTCCGCTCCCCGATCACGGCGCGCGCGACCGCGCCCTTGGGGAAGGTGTCGGTGGTCATGATGGTGGCGGCCGCCTCTTCCCACGAGCAGGGTTCGGCCGCGAACACCGCGTCGAGACCGGCCTGGCTCTTGTCGCGCGGCAGCGGCACGCCGATCACGCCGGTCGAGGAGGAGAAGATCTGGTCCGCCGGGCAGCGCAGATGCGCCGCGACCTTCTCGATCATCTCGATCGCCGCCGCGCGGCCCCGGTCGCCGGTGAAGGCATTGCTGTTGCCGGCATTGACGATGAGCGCGCGCGCCCGGCCCTGCGGCAGATGCGCGCGGCAGATCTCCACCTCGGGCGAGGGGCATTTGCTCCGCGTCGTCACGCCCGCCACGGCCGTGCCTTCCGCCAGTTCGATGAAGGTGAGGTCGCAGCGCCCCCAGGCCTTGTAGCCCGCCCGCGCGATGCGTCGCGTCACGCCGCCGATGTCGGGCATGGCGGGGAACGGGCGGGCAAGCGGCGATATCTGCGTCATGCGCGCGAGATAGCGCAATTGGCGCGGCGGTCAATCGGCGCCCGCATGGGGAGAGCGCCGCGCGGCGCACCCAAATATCCTGAAATGGCATGGACGAACGCCGCCGCGCACCTTATGTCATCCGCTCCCGATCCGTGGAGAGACACGCGCTTGCAGTTCATGATCCTCCTGTCCGCGCTTCTGGCGTCGCTGTCCGGCCTTGTTGCCGGCGAGCGCCAGCCTGTGCGCGCGGCGGCGCAGGTGCAGGCGAGCGCTCTGGTCTCTGCGGCGGAGACGCAGGCCGCCGCCGTGGTGGCCGAGCGCGAGCAGGGCGCCATGGCGCGGCCTGCCCTGACCATGCAGCGCCGGGCGCCCGCGCCCGCTTATGTCGTTGCCGTGCCGCATCCGCGCACGCGGCTCGCGCTCGAGCAGAGCTGGCTCGAATAAGTCGGGCAGGGCACCGGGCCCTTTGAAGTTTCGCGCCTCGCGCGCTCCGTCGCCGGCCCTCGCGCCGGACTTTTTGGAAATTCTCCCTTTCAGCAACAGGATAACGCCATGCTCGGCGCCATCGCCAAATCCCTTTTCGGCTCGTCCAACGACCGTTACGTCAAGTCGCTCAATCCCATCGTGTCGAAGATCGCCAGCTACGAGCCGGCGATGGAGGCCTTGTCCGATGCGGACCTTGCCAACCAGACCGTGCTGTTCCGCGAGCGGCTGGCGGCGGGCGAGACGCTCGACAGCCTGCTGCCCGAAGCCTTCGCGACCGTGCGCGAGGCCTCCAGGCGCGTGCTCGGCATGCGGCATTTCGACGTGCAGATGATCGGCGGCATCGTGCTTCACCGCGGCGAGATCGCGGAGATGCGCACTGGCGAGGGCAAGACGCTGGTCGCGACGCTGCCGACCTATCTCAATGCGCTCACCGGCAAGGGCGTCCATGTCGTCACGGTGAACGATTATCTCGCCCGCCGCGACTGCGAGTGGATGGGGCAGGTTTATCGCTTTCTGGGGCTCACCACCGGCGTCATCGTGCCCAATATCGGCGAGGACGAGCGCCGCGCGGCCTATGAGGCCGACATCGCTTATGCGACCAACAACGAGCTTGGCTTCGATTATCTGCGCGACAACATGAAATATGAGCGCGCGCAGATGGTGCAGCGCCCGTTCAACTACGCGATCGTGGACGAGGTGGACTCGATCCTGATCGACGAGGCGCGCACGCCGCTCATCATTTCCGGCCCCACGGACGACAAGTCCGAGCTGTACATCGCCGTCGACAAGCTGGTGAAGCAGCTCGAGGCGGACGATTATGCTCATGACGAGAAGCAGCGCTCGATCACGCTCACCGAGGACGGCACGGAGAAGGTGGAGCGGATGCTGGAGGGCGCCGGCCTGCTCCAGGGCGACAATCTCTATGAT
>CBIMKI010000151.1:0-7522 GCA_966244395.1 uncultured Sphingobium sp.
CAGCGAGGCCTTCGCCTGACCGGCACGCCGCCCGCGCGCTTGCATGCGGGCGATACTGTCGCCACATGGGCGCGCGGCGCCACGCCGAGGGACGGAAAGGAGGACCCGATGCGCATCGATCGCCCCGCCCGTCCCCGGCCGCTCCACTGGCTGCTGGCCGCCCTGATGCTGCTCGTGATGGGGCAGGTCCTGCCGGTCGTCGCGCTCTTCTATTGAAGCGGCCCTCCATCCCGCGCCGCCCGAACACCGGCTGATTGCAAGCGCAGGCGGCGGCCGGTATGGCGCCCCGATCCGCCGCGCAGGAGACGCAACCGCATGACCGACAAGCCGACCATCCTCGTGACCGGCGGCGCCGGCTATATCGGCAGCCACGCCGTGCTCGCCCTGCGCGATGCGGGCTGGCCCGTGGTGGTGATCGACAATCTGACGACCGGCTTCCGCTGGGCCGTCGCGGAAGACGCCGCCTTCGAGCAGGGCGATATCGGAGACATGCCCTTCGTCGAGAGCGTCATCGCCCGACATGGCGTCAAGGGCGTCATGCACTTCGCGGGCTCCATCATCGTGCCGGAATCGGTCGAGAACCCGCTCAAATATTATCGCAATAACACCGCCAACAGCCGCGCCCTCATCGAGGCGGCGGTGAGCCAGGGCGTGCCGCACTTCATCTTCTCATCGACCGCCGCGACCTATGGCGTGCCGGCCGTGAGCCCGGTGCCGGAAGATTGCCCCAAGGCGCCGATCAATCCCTATGGCCAGTCAAAGCTGATGACCGAGCTGATGCTGGCCGACGTGGCGGCGGCGCACCCCATGAACCATTGCGCGCTGCGCTACTTCAACGTGGCGGGCGCGGACCCGCGCTGCCGATCGGGCCAGTCGACGGCGGGCGCCACGCATCTCATCAAGGTCGCGGTGGAGGCAGCGCTCGGCAAGCGCGGCCATGTCGCGGTGTTCGGCACCGATTACGACACGCCGGACGGCACGGGGGTGCGCGACTATATCCATGTGAGCGACCTCGCCGCCGCGCATGTGCTGGCGCTGGAGGCGCTGATGACGCAGCCCGCGCGCAGTCTCACCATGAACTGCGGCGATGGGCGCGGCTTCTCCGTGCTCGAAGTGCTCGACGCGGTCGACCGGGTCACCAACAGGCCAGTGGAACGGCGCATCGAGGGCCGCCGCGCGGGCGATCCGCCGAGCCTCATCTCGGACAATCGCCGCATCATGGAAACGCTGCCGTGGAAGCCGGCTTATGCTGACCTCAACCTCATCGTGGAACATGCCCTCGCCTGGGAGCGCAGGCTGAGCGAGATCCGGGGGGAATAGGGAGTATTCCCGTGTTCCTGCGAAGGCAGGAACCCAGGGCGACCGAGCACCGCATGGCCAGATGGATTCCTGCCTTCGCAGGAATACAGGAGGGTGTGAGCTAGCGGCGCATCTCGGCGGCCGCGAGGCGGCGGGCCGTCACCAGCGTCTGGATGATGAACAGCAGGATGAGGAGCCCGGCAATGGCGCCCACCAGCACGTCGAAACCGGAGATGGGGCCGAACAGGCCGCCCGGGCGCGGGCCGGTCGCCATCATGGCGAAGGTCATGCCGATGAGCAGGAAGCGCAGCTCGGTGGGGCCGGCATTGAGATAGGACAGCTTCATCTCGCCGATGACATGCACCGAGAGGAAGGCGTGGACCGAGAGCAGCAGATAGCCCGCCAGCGCCACCAGGGCGACATCCAGCCGCACGAACGGGCTGAGACCCATGCCCGCGAGGATCAGCAAGGTGGTGAGCCCGTCGCAGCTATGATCGATGAAATAGCCGAAGGTCGGCCGTTCGATCTTGCGGTAGCGCGCGAGGCTGCCGTCCATGGAATCGCCGAACCATTGCAGCACATAGCCGCCGATCGCCAGCCACAGCCAGCCGGTGTGGAAGCTGCTCGCGGCATAGCCGGCGAAAATGGCGAAGGCGCCCAGCACGCCCAAAGTGGTCAGCCCGTCCGGCTTCACCCAGGCCGGCATGCGGCTGCATAACCAGTTCAGGAGCCTGCGCTCGGAAAGGGCGAGGATATTCTGCTGGATTCTCTCGACCGGCTTTCGGTCATTCTGTGCGCGTCCTGCCATGCAGCCTTATCCGGCTGAAAAACCGCCGTGGCAAGAGGCCCTGCGGCGGGATGAGTGCGGACGGTGCCTGAAAGGCTAGCGGCGCATTGCGACAGTCTCGTTACGGGACGATGATGGACAATATTACATTCAGGTCATGCCGTTGAAGGCGAGATGGGTGATACGCTTGTCGGCCATGTCATATTCCGCGCCGACGACGGAGGGCCCGCCATCGCAAATGATGATCGGCCGGCCTCTCCCGGGCGGCAGGCCGCCGGGCACGAAATTGCCGTAGATGACGCGCCGTCCCTTGCGGACGATGCCGACATATTGGCCATGCCATTTGCCGGGGAAGCCGGACCAGTCGCGATGCGGCACGGCGGCGGGCAGGGCCGCGGGCAACCGCGCCTCGAAGGCGGCGACGTCCGCCCGCGCCGGTGCCCAGCCGGATTCGCCCGGCGGCGGCGTGTCGCGGCTGCATTGGCGCAGCATCTCGGCCGCCTTCGACCCATCGAGGATCTCGCCGACGGCGCCTGCGGGTGGCGCCCGCCAGCATGGCGGCCGCCAGCAAGGCAAGATGGTGGCGCCTCATGCGGTCCAATCCTTCCAATATCCGCGCCATTGCGCCACATGCCTGCCCGGCTTCCCGGCGAACAATAGCTCGCCCAGGCGCCGGCTGCGGCGATCCAGCCGCGCCACGCGCAGCCGGGCGAGACCGGCGAGCTGCGTCACCGTGACAATGTCGCCGAAGCGGGCGGGCGCGCGCGCCATGGCGTCGAGGAACAGGTCGATATCGTGCCGCTCGCCCAGAATGTCGCCCAGCCGCGCCGCAAGCTTCGCTTCATCCTTGAGGACGCCCGGCTTCATCGCCCGCAGCAGCCGGGCCTGCGCGCCATGATATTTGACGCCCTTGCGCCACTCATGGCTGTCATGCGCGTCGCCAGTGCGCAAGGTGCGGCGCATGGCGCGGCGCGCATTGCCATAAGTCCGCGCAAGGCCGCCGGCGAGCGCCGCCCAGCCGGCTTCCTCAAGCGACCAGTGCCGGGCCCGCTTGCGGGCCGCGACGAGATCGTCCCGCACCCCGGCAAGGAGCCCCACCGCATCGCCCTGTGCCGCGCAGGCCAAAGCCAGCCGCTCGCGCGCGATTGCGAGGTTGCGCGGCGGCGCCAGCCCGTCCGGGCGGCGGGTGATCGCATCGAAGGTGTCCAGCATCACGCGCGCGTCGCGCGCGCCGGAGAGGCGGCGGGCGATATTACGGAAGTATCTGTTTTCCTTTTTGAAATCCTCGAATGCTGGCTGCACGAGCCGCAGCAGCGCGCGCAGCGCCTTCATCTGGCGGCGCACCCGATGGACCTTGGCGGCGGCCGGAAGATCGCCGTCGATCGCGGCGATGGCGGCGCCGATCTCCTCGGCCGCGATGCGGCGTACGGCGTCCTCGACGCTCGCGTCGCGCTTGCGGAACCGGGGAGCCGCCGCCATCCGCATCCCGCCTTAGTGCGCCGCGCCCCAGCTCGCCCCGGTGCCGATCTCGACACCGAGCGGCACGGAGAGCCTGACCAGAGGCTCGGCGGCATGAGCCATCACATCGCGGATGATGATGCTTGCCCGCTCGACATCGCCCTCGGGCAGCTCGAAGACCAGCTCGTCATGCACCTGGAGCAGCATCTTCACATGGGGCAGGCCGGCCTGCGCAAGTGCCGGCCCCATGCGCACCATGGCGCGCTTGATGATGTCCGCGCAGGTGCCCTGGATCGGCGCATTGATCGCCGCGCGCTCGGCGCCCTGGCGGACATGCTGGATGGGCGACTTGATCTGCGCGAACCATGTCTTGCGGCCGAACAGGGTCTGGGTGAAGCCGCAGCTGCGCGCGCTCTCCAGCGTCTCGTTGATATAGGCCGAGATGCCGGGAAAACGCTCGAAATAGCGGGCGATCATGGCCTGCGCCTCGTCCGGATCGATCTCCAGCCGCGCGGCGAGACCCCAGCGCGAAATGCCGTAGAGAATGGCGAAGTTGATGGTCTTGGCCCGCCCGCGCGTGTCGCGGTTCACTTCGCCGAACAGCTCCTGCGCCGTCGCGGCATGGATGTCCTCGCCACGCATGAAGGCCTCGCGCAGCTGCGGCACGTCCGCCATGTGGGCGGCGAGGCGCAGCTCGATCTGGCTGTAATCGGCCGAGAGAATGACATTGCCCGCCTCGGCCACGAAGGCATCGCGAATCTGCTTGCCGGTCTCGGTACGGATGGGAATGTTCTGGAGATTGGGATCGGTCGAGGACAGGCGGCCGGTCTGCGCGCCGGTGAGGCTGTAGCTGGTGTGGACGCGGCCGGTATCGCGATTGATCTGCGCCTGGAGCGCGTCGGTATAGGTGGACTTGAGCTTTGCGAGCTGGCGCCAGTCGAGCACCAGCCCGGCGATCTTCACGCCCTCCGCCTTCATCCGCTCCAGCACGGTCACGTCCGTCGAATAAGCGCCTGACTTGCCTTTCTTGCCGCCTTTGAGGCCCATCTTGTCGAACAGGATGGCGCCGAGCTGCTGGGTGGAGCCGACCGCGAAGGACTGGCCCGCCTCGGCATGAATCTCTTCCTCCAGCCGCGCCATCTCCTGCGCGAAGCGGCCGGACAGGCGCTGGAGATGCTCGCGATCCACCTTGATGCCGGCGCGCTCCATGCCCGCCACCACCGGAATGAGCGGGCGGTCGACCAGCTCATAGACGCGCGTGGCGCCCTCGCGGGCCAGACGGGGCTTGAGGCGGGTCCACAGGCGCCAGGTCACGTCCGCATCCTCCGCACCGTAGCGCGTCGCCTGATCGAGCGGGACCTGCGCGAAGCTGATCTGGCTGCGGCCCGAACCGGCCACGTCCTTGAAGGCGATGCAGCTGTGATCGAGCATGGCGAGCGCCAGCTCGTCCATGCCGTGCCCCGCGAGCGACTGGCCGGCATCGAGATCGAAGCTCATCACCATCGTGTCGTCGACGGGCGAGACGATGAGGCCGTAGCGCGCCAGCACATTGAGGTCATATTTGATGTTGTGGCCGATCTTGAGCACGCCGGGATCGGCGAGCAGCGGTTTCATCCGCTCGACCATGCCGGCGAGCGGAACCTGGTCCGGCACTTCACCGAACATGTCATCGCCGCTGCGATGGCCGACCGGAATGTAGCAGGAGCGGCCCGGCGCGGTGGCGAGGCAGATGCCGCACAGCTCCGCCGAGATGCTGTCCAGCGCGTCCGTCTCGGTATCGATGGCGATGACGCCGCTGGCATAGGCCTCCGCGATCCAGACATCGAGCCGCTCCAGCGTGGTCACGGTCTCGCATGTGTCGAGATCGAGGGGGGGGAGCGTCATGTAGACCTGCGCCGGCTCGGTGAGCGCGGCCTGCGCGGGTGCGGCGGCGGTGGCCGGCGCATCGGCCGCTGTGGTCGGCCCGGTCATGCGCGTGAGCAGCGACTTGAAGCCCTGATCCTCCAGGAAATCGCGCAGCGGATCGACGGGGATGCCGTCCAGCTTCAGTTCGTCCAGCGTATGCGGCAGGGGCACGCCGATGTGCAGCGTGACCAGCTCGCGCGAAAGCAGGGCCATGTTGGCATGTTCCAGCAGGTTCTCGCGCAGCTTGCTGGGCTTCATCGCCGGCGCGGCGGCGAGCACCGCATCGAGATCGCCATGCTCCAGGATGAGCTTGCTCGCCGTCTTGGGGCCGACGCCCGGCACGCCCGGCACATTGTCCACGCTGTCGCCCATGAGGGACAGGACGTCGCGCAGCTTCTCGGGCGGAACGCCGAACTTCTCCATCACCCAATTGGCGCCGCGCCGCTCGTTCTTCATCGTGTCGAGCATGTCGACGCCGGGCTGGATGAGCTGCGCCAGATCCTTGTCCGACGAAACGATGGTGACATCCCATCCGGCCGCCACGGCCTGGAGCGTGTAGGTGGCGATGATGTCGTCCGCCTCATAGCCGCTCTCCTCGATGCAGGGCAGCGAGAAGGCGCGCGTCGCCTCGCGGATCAGCGGGAATTGCGGGATGAGGTCCTCGGGCGGCGGCGGGCGATTGGCCTTGTATTTGTCGTAGAGATCGTTGCGGAAAGTGTGCGAGCCCTTGTCCAGCACCACGGCGAGGTGCGTGGGACCTTCCGCCTTGTCGAGCGCGTCGGCGAGCTTCCAGAGCATGGCGGTATAGCCATAGACCGCGCCCGCGGGCACGCCATGCCGATTGGTGAGCGGCGGAAGCTGGTGATAGGCGCGAAAGATGTAGCTCGAGCCGTCGACGAGATAGAGGTGATTCCGGGAAGCCATGGCGCAGGAGATAGCGCGGGGGGACGGGGAGTGCCAGCGGCGCCGTCTTTACCGCCAGCGTGCGGGCTTCGCCTTCCCGTTCGTTGACCATTCTTCCGTCATTCCCGCGTTCGCGGAATGACGATGGCGAAAACCGCAACGGCAATCGGCTCATCAGCGGGCCGGCATCGCGCAGGCCCCCGTTGCCTCGCGGCCGCTCCCGCGATAGGAGGCGCGATCATTTTTTTCGAGAGCCATTCCAGCAAGGAACCCGCCCGTGGCAGGTCACAGCAAATTCAAGAACATCATGCATCGCAAGGGCGCGCAGGACAAGAAGCGCTCGGCCATGTTCTCCAAGCTCAGCCGCGAGATCACCGTGGCGGCCAAGATGGGCGCGCCCGATCCGGACATGAACCCGCGCCTGCGCCTCGCGGTCAATGCCGCCAAGGCGCAGTCCATGCCCAAGGACAATATCCAGCGCGCCATCGACAAGGCGAGCAAGGGCGACGCGGAGAATTACGAGGAAGTGCGCTACGAGGGCTATGGGCCGGGCGGCATCGCCATCATCGTCGAGGCCCTGACCGACAACCGCAACCGCACCGCCACCAACGTGCGCACCGCCTTCTCCAAGAATGGCGGCAATCTGGGCGCCTCGGGCGCGGTCAGCCACGGCTTCGACCGCATGGGCCTCATCACCTATCCGGCGAGCGCGGGCGATGCCGAGACGGTGTTCGAGGCGGCGCTGGAAGCGGGCGCGGAGGATGTCTCCTCCGACGAGGAGAGCCACGAGATCTGGACCGCCATGGACGCGCTGCACGAAGTCGCCAAGGCGCTCGAAGCGTCGCTCGGCGAAGCGGAAAGCGCCAAGCTCGCCTGGAAGCCGCAGACCACGGTCGAGGTGGACGAGGCCAATGCCGCGACGCTGCTCAAGCTCGTCGACACGCTGGAAGACGATGACGACGTGCAGACCGTCTGGGGCAATTACGAGGTCTCCGACGAAGTGATGGAGAGACTGGGCTGATCTGGGGCCCGGCCCCGCGATGCTGATCCTCGGGCTCGATCCGGGCCTGGGCACGACCGGCTGGGGCGTGATCCGCGCACAGGGCAATCGGCTCTCGCACATCGCCCACGGGCAGATCTCCACGGATGCGAAGGCGCCGCTGCCCGCGG
>CBIMKI010000152.1:0-7482 GCA_966244395.1 uncultured Sphingobium sp.
GCGAGTTCTTCAATCAGCGCATCGGCGACGTGCTGCCGGTCCTCGCCCTGGCGCTGCTCGTCCTCGCCGCGGCGATCGAGGCGCTGCTGCGCACGACCCGGTTCGGCCGGCAGATCTACCTCATCGGCAGCAACCGCGAGGCGGCGCGTCTTTCCGGCCTGCCGCAGCCTTGGTGCAGCCCGGCGCTGGAGCGCCATGTCGGCCTGCTGACGCCCGCCTTGCTCGGCCATTTCCGGCTGCGCGGCGCCCTCTCGATGATCCAGCGCGATCGCCCGGATGCCGCCGTGGCCGGTCATGCGGGCGGCCTCGCCGGCGTCACCGGCGACAGTGGCTTCTCGCATGCTTTGGCCGTGCTCACGCTCGCCGAGCAGCGCTGGATGGGGCCCATGTTCATCGATGCGCCGCTGCGGCCCGATCTGCCGGCCGAGCATTTCTGCGATCTTGCCTGGACGGCTGCGGCCTTGCTCATCGACGGGCTGGCGCAGGGCCGTGCCACGCTCGACCGCGATGCGGCGCCTGCCGTCATCACTGCCGTCGCGCGCGTCATCGCGCGCCATGACGAAGGCAGCGGCCCCTTTGCCCTTGCCCTGCGTTGCGCGCGCGCATTATCAGGGGAAGAGCGCCAGCGGTTCGCACCCATGGCGCTGACGGAACGTCGTCTGCTGCTCTTCTGTGCCTTCGTCGAAGCCGAGACGGGGCTGCCGCTCGATACGGTGCTCGCTTCGCTCCTCGATGGCGGCGATGAGGCGCGTCAGGCGATCCTGACGCTCATGGGACTGGACGAGGCGCTCGCGGTGCAGCTCTTCGAGATATTCGCGCCCTTGACCGGCGGCTCGGTCGCGCACGATGCCGCGCTGATGCGCTTCGTCGAGCGATATCGCCAATATGACCCGTCTCGCGCCGAGCACTGGTTGGGCCGCATGCGAGTGCCGTCCGTTCTGGCCGCCAAGCTCGAGATCATCGGTCCGTCATGACCCGCGCGGACGCTGCCCCCGTCACTGCGCTGCTGGATCGGGACGGCTGCCTGCTGCGCGCCGACGATCGGTTGATGGCTCTGCAAAGGGAGGCGGGCGGGCTGCCGCACGGCCCTCTGGCGCTGCCGGCGCTGGCCGCGCTGGTGCGTCTGGCGCTGCGGCTCGGCACGCCGCTCTCCCGCACGGTCGAACTGGCGCGGGACGAGGCGGATATCAGCCTCTGGGCCCAGGTCCGTCCGGAAGGGGAAGGGGTTTGCCTCACGCTGGTGGATTGGCAGGAGCGGCGTCCGCGCGCGCCATGGTCTCATGCCGCGGCGCTTCATTCCATGGCGGCCGAGCGCGTCGAGCCGGGCTGGAGCTGGCAGGTCGACGATCAGATGCGCTTCTGCAATCTCGATCTCACCGCCGCGCGCGTCGGCCATGCGGTGCCGGAGAATGGCGAGACCTTCACGGCCTATTTCGCACTCACTGATGAGGGCGGCGCCGGCCAGCGCGGCATGCCGATGATCGAGGCGCTGGTGCGCCACATGGATTTCGAAGGGCAGTGCGCTTATCTGCGCGAGGACAAGCGGCCTTATCAGCTCTCCGGCACGGCCTTGTTCGATGATGACGGGCGCTTTTCCGGCTATCGCGGGCGGGCCGTGCCCGAATTGGCCGGGCAGCAGGCCGCGTCCGCCGTCCAACATGCGTCCAGCCCCACCAGCGCGGCCGAGGGTGCGTCCGGCGAATTCATCGGCGAGACCTTGAGCCGCCGCCTCGACACGGCGCTGCGCCAGCCGATCAGCCGCATCATCGCCAATGCCGGTACGATCAGCGAGCGTTTCGGCGGGCCGCTGCGGCAGGATTATGCCAATTATGCTGGGGATATCGCGGCGGCCGGGCGGCATCTGCTCGCTCTGGTGGATGATCTGGCCGATCTTCAGGCGGTCGAGGGCCCCGGCTTTCTCACCATCAGCGAGGAAGTGGATCTCTCCGAGATCGCCCGGCGCGCGGCCGGCCTGCTGAATATCCGCGCCGAGGCCCGCCGCATCAACATTCAGCCGCCCGGTATCGATGAGCAGGTGCTTGCCCGCGCGGATTATCGCCGGGTGCTGCAAATACTCGTCAATCTGGTCGGCAATGCCGTGCGCCATTCGCCCGAGGATAGCACTATCTGGCTGCGCCTGGACGAGATGGACGGGCGCGCCCGCGTGATCGTCGCGGATCAGGGCAATGGCATCGATCCGGCCGATCACGACCGGATGTTCGAGCGTTTCGAGCGCCTGGGCAATACCGATACCGATGGCAGCGGCCTTGGTCTCTACATCTCCCGCAAGCTCGCCCGCGCCATGGACGGCGATGTGCTGGTCGAGAGTGCTCTGGGCCTGGGCGCCCGTTTCACGCTCGATCTGCCCGCCTGGAGCGCCACACGCAGCGGCACGCGGGCGGGCTAGAGCATTTTCAAGCCAGATGGTTTCATCTGGCGACTTGCGAAAATGCGGAAAACCAAAAGAAAATAGAGCATGTCTCGATTCAATCTGATCGGGACATGCGCTAGAGCGGGTCGCCTCACTGAGAACGTCCCTGATCGAGAGCCACGCTTTACCGGGCGCGCGCGATAGTTAACCTACTAAAATAGGTATATCCGCATCGCGACAGTTCTGCTTCTACCCTGTCCATCCCTGTACATGCCATGCCGGCTCAAGCGGCCTGCGCCGCCGCTGTTTCATAATAGAGCCGGCCTGAAGCCGCCATGTCGCGCAGCTGCTGCGGCGGGGCGAAACGTTCGCCATGTGCCGCCGTCAGCCGGTCCAGCGTCTCGACGACGCGCGCCGGCCCGATCGTGTCGATCGCGCTGAACGGCCCGCCGGTATAAGGCGCGAAGCCCCAGCCGAAGATCGCGCCCAGGTCGCCGTCCTGCGGCGTGACCAGTACGCCTTCGGCAAAGCAGCGCGCGCATTCGACGATCTGCCGGTAGAAGAGCCGCTCGCGGATCTCCGCCGCTGCGGGCTGTTCGAGTACCAGCGGATAATCCTGCGCAAGGCCGCTCCAGAGCGCCTTCTTCCCGCCGTCGGCCGGATAGTCGTAATAGCCCTTGCCGTTCTTGCGCCCCAGTCGGCCGATCTCGACCATATGCGCCGCGACATCGTCCGCCGCCGTGCCGCGATAGGCATCGCCCAGCGCGGCCTTCGTCGCCTGCGTGATCCTGTGCCCCAGCTCGATCGAAACCTCGTCGGAGACGGCCAGCGGGCCCACCGGCATGCCGAGCTGCTTGCCGACATTCTCGATGAGCGCGGGATTGACGCCCTCGGCTACCATCAGCGTGCCTTCCTGCACATAAGTGGCGAAGCAGCGCGAAGTGTAGAAGCCGCGACTATCGTTGACGACGATGGGCGTCTTCTTGATCTGCGCGACGAAATCGAGCGCCTTGGCGATGGCGGTCGGGCCGGTCTCCTTGCCCAGGATGACCTCCACCAGCATCATCTTCTCGACCGGCGAGAAGAAGTGGATGCCAATGAAATTCTCAGGCTTCGACCAGTTGCGGGCGAGGCCGGTGATCGGCAGGGTCGAGGTGTTCGAGCCGAAGATGACCTCCGGCCCCAGCACGGCCTCGGCCTGCCTGGTGATCTCGCCCTTGATGCCCGGGTCTTCGAACACGGCTTCGATGACGAAATCGCAACCCTTGAGCGCGTCCACCTCCGTCACAGGCGTGATGCGCGCGAGGGCGTCCGCCATCTTTTCCGGGGTCATGCCCTTGCCCAGGCGCTTGGCCATGCTCTCTTCGCAATGCGCCTTGCCTTTTTCGGCGGCAGCCATGTCGCGGTCGAGCAGCAGCACCTCGATGCCGGCCTGCGCGGCCACATTGGCGATGCCGGCGCCCATCATGCCCGCGCCGAGCATGGCGAGCTTCTTCGTCGGCGCCTTCTCGACGCCGGCCGGCCGCCGCGCGCCGCGCTCCGCCGCCTGCTTGGAGACGAACAGGGTGCGCACCATGTTGCCGGCCTGGGGATCGGCAATCACCTTGGCGAAATATTTGCTCTCGACGCGGATCGCCCGATCCATGGGAAGCTGGATACCTTCATAGACCGCCGAGAGTAGCGCATGCGGGCCATGGATGTTCCGCTGCGTTTCCTTGGTGGTCATGACGGTCGCGGCCGCCATCACCTGCACGAAGCCGGGATTGAACTGGCCCGAACCGCCCGGCACCTTGAAGCCCTTGATATCCCAGGGCTGGGTTTGGGCGTCCGGATTGGCCTTCACCCAGGCCTTGGCCATCTCGACCGTCTTGCCTGGCTCGGCCAGTTCGTCGACCACTTTCATGGCCAGTGCCTCGGGCGGGCGGAAATTCTTGCCCTGGAGCATGTACATGAGCGCCATCTGCAGGCCCATCAGGCGGGGCAGGCGCTGTGTGCCGCCCGCACCGGGGAAGAGGCCGATCAGCACTTCGGGAAGGCCGATGGTGACCCTGGAGTCACTGGAGAGCACGCGGTGATGGCAGGCGAGGATCAGCTCCAGGCCGCCGCCCAGCGCCAGTCCCTCCACTGCCGCCGCGACTGGCTTGCCGCAGGTCTCGAGCTTGCGGAACAGCGCATTGAGCACGAAAGCCTTGTCGAAGATCGCCTTCATGGTCGGCGTTTCGCCGGGCGGAGGCAGCAGAAGGGCACTCATCTGCTTGAGGTCCATGCCCGCCATGAAGCCGCTCGCCTTGCCCGAGCAGATGACCGCGCCCTGGATCGCGGCGTCGGCGGCAATGCGGTCGATGGCCTCATCGAGGTCCGCGATGAAGTCCGGGCCGATGACGTTCATCGACTGGCCCGGCACGTCGATGGTGAGAAGGGCGATGCCGTCGGCGTCGATGTCGGTCGTGATGGTCGTTGCCATGTTCATAGCCCTCACTTCTTGTGCCGTTCGCTCTGATTAGCCTCTGGGCCTGTCGAAGTCCCGTATCGAAGGGGCAGCGCAGGCTCGATCCTTCGATAGGCCATTTCGTCCTCTGACGTGCGCGGGGTCACACCCGCTCGATGATGATGCCGGTGCCCATGCCCGCGCCGACGCAGAGATTGACCAACGCAGTGCCCTTGCCGCTGCGCTCGAGTTCGTCGAGCGCGGTGCCCAGCACCATGGCGCCTGTCGCGCCCAAAGGGTGCCCCATGGCGATGGCGCCGCCGTTGACGTTGATCTGACCGTGGTCGAGGTCCAGCGCTTGCATGTAGCGCAGGATCACCGCGGCAAAGGCCTCGTTGAGTTCCCAGAGATCGATGTCGCTCTTGCTCATGCCTGCCTGCTTCAGCAGTTTGGCGGCGATGCTCTCGGGACCCGTCAGCATGATGAGCGGTTCGGAGCCGATCGATCCCATCGCCCGCATTTTCGCGCGGGGCTTCAGGCCATATTTCTCGCCCATCGCTTTGCTTGCGACCAGCACGGCTGCGGCGCCGTCCACGATGCCCGAGCTGTTGCCGGCATGGTGGACATGATTGACCCGTTCCAACTCGGGGTAGCGCAGCAGCGCAATGGTGTCGAAACCCGGCATCTCTTCGCCTAGCGCTGTGAAGCTGGGCTTGAGCGCGGCAAGGCTCTGCATGTCCGTCTCGGGCCGCATATGCTCGTCGCGGTCCAGCGCGATCTCGCCGATCACGTCCTTCACGGGCACGATGGAGCGAGCGAACCGCCCTTCCTCCCAGGCCATGCTGGCGCGCCTCTGGCTCTCGACGGCATAAGCGTCCACATCCGCGCGGGAGAAGCCGAATTTCGTGGCAATGACGTCAGCGCCGATCCCTTGCGGCGCGAAATAGGTGGCATAAGCGACGGCCGGATCGCTCGCCCAGGAGCCGCCGTCCGATCCCATGGGGACGCGACTCATCGATTCGACGCCGCCCGCGATCACCATGCCGGCTTCGCCGCTCATCACTTTGGCGAGCGCCATGTTCACGGCCTCAAGGCCCGAGGCGCAGAAACGGTTGATCTGCACGCCCGCGACAGTCTCGGCAAAGCCTGCCGTCAATACGGCCAGCCGGGCAATGTCCGTGCCCTGCTCGCCAACAGGTGCCACGCAGCCCAGGATCACATCATCGAGGTCGGCCGTGTCCAGCGCATTGCGATCACGCACCGCCTGCAGCATCTGCGTGGCGAGTTGCACGGGCGTGATCTCGTGAAGCGCACCATCGCTCTTACCGCGCCCGCGCGGACTGCGCACCGCGTCATAGATATAGGCTTCCATGCCATGCTCTCCCGCCGGTCCGCTGAGGGAAGGCGAACCATCCACACCTATATCGACCCACATTGCCCCGGGAGCAAGGGCGGGGTTACGTAAGCGGCAACTGATGTGTCCACTTTTGCACATCGTGAGTGATGCAGGCGTGGTTTGTCGTGACTTGGTTGCGTGCGCGGCGCTCTGGCCCTATCTCGCCCGGTAACAGGAGGGCATGCAGGGGCATGCCTGAGTATTTTTGAGGGCGGAGAATGTCCACACTCGACGAGCCGGATCACGCGATCGTTCCGCGTCCGGCCAAGATCCAGGTTCCGGCAGACGTCGAGGAGGCTGTGCGCACTCTCATCCGCTGGACGGGCGACGATCCCACGCGGGAGGGCCTCATCGAGACGCCCAAGCGCGTCGCGCGCGCCTGGAAGGAATATTGCGAGGGCTATGCTGACGATCCGGCCTATCATCTCTCGCGTATCTTTCACGAGGTGGGCGGCTATGACGAGATCGTCCTGTTGAAGGATATCCCGTTCCAGTCCCACTGCGAGCACCATATGGCGCCGATCATCGGCAAGGCGCATATCGCCTATCTGCCGGGCGATTATGTAGTCGGCATCTCCAAGTTGGCCCGCGTGCTGGAGGCCTTCGCCCGTCGTCTTCAGGTACAGGAGCGGCTGACCGCGCAGGTCGCCGACTGCATCTGGGAGAATTTGAAGCCGCTCGGCGTCGCTGTCGTCATCAAGGCTACCCATGGTTGTATGACCGGCCGGGGCGTGCGCACTCATGGCACGGACATGATGACCAGCCGCATGATGGGGGTCTTCAAGCGCGACGAGAAGAGCCGCGAGGAAGTGCTTCGGCTGATGGGCGTCTGAGCGTGGCGGGGCAGGGGCAGGCATTGCCGCCGCTCGCGCTGGTCACAGGCGGCCATCGCCGACTCGGCGCCCGCATTGCGATGCATCTCGCCCGCGCCGGCTATGCGCTGGCCATCCACGGCCGCTTGGATGCCGAGCCGCATCGCTTCCTTCGCGAATGTCTGCTGGAGACGGAGGCCGATTGGCACGGGTTCGTCGCGGACTTCCTGGAGCCCGGCGCGGTGGAGGGCCTGCTGCCGGCGGTTATCGCTCATTTCGGCCGCGCTCCGGAGTTGCTGGCGAACAGCGCATCATTATTCGGGGAGGGCGATCTGTCGACCGTCACGGCCGACGCATTAGCCCAATATCATCAGGTAAATGCCGCCGCGCCCGTGCTGCTCACAAAGGCTTTCGCGCAGGCCGAGCGCTCGGCGGGGCAGAATGCGTCGGTCGTCAACATCCTCGACCAGCGTCT
>CBIMKI010000153.1:0-7447 GCA_966244395.1 uncultured Sphingobium sp.
GAGCCGGAAGCGCATCTCAACGACCGCAAGCTCGTGCTGCCGCGCGGACGCCTGCTCGGCGGATCGAGCTCGATCAACGGCATGGTCTATATGCGCGGCCACAGCGCCGACTTCGACCGCTGGGCGCAGATGGGCTGCACGGGCTGGTCCTATGCCGATGTGCTCCCTTATTTCCGCAAGATGGAGCGCAGCTGGCGCGGTGCCTCCGACCTGCATGGCGCGGACGGCCCCTTGAGCGTCTCGCCCAATGCGACCGAATGGCTACTGCATGACGAGCTGATGGCCGCCGCGAAGGCCGCCGGCTATCCGATCGTCGACGATATTCATGCGGGCGAGGAGGAAGGCGTCACCAAGGTCGAGCTGACCATCGACAAGAATGGCCGCCGCGCCTCGACCTATGAGGCCTATCTCAAGCCCGCCATGGGCCGTCCGAATCTGACCGTTGTCAAAGGCGCGCTCACGCAGCGGGTGCTGACGGAAGGCAAGCGCGCCGTGGGCGTCGAATATCGCCGCGAAGGCGCGCTGGTGACGGCCAAGGCGACGCGCGAGGTCATTCTCTCGGGCGGCACCTACAACAGTCCGCAGCTCCTCATGCTCTCGGGCATCGGCCCGGCGCAGCATCTCCAGGACATGGGCATCGCGATGGTGCACGACCTGCCCGGCGTCGGCCGGAACCTCTCCGAGCATCCGCGCGTGCCGGTGCTGTTCGAGGCGAGCAAGCCCGTCACCTTCGTCAACCAGCTCCGCTTCGACCGGGCGGCGATGAACGTCATGCGCTGGTATCTGTTCGGCAGCGGCCCCTTCTCGCGCCAGGTGAACAGCGCCAATCCCGTGCTGCGCACCGACCCGCGCCTCGCCCAGCCCGACATCCAGCTCTGGTGCAACCCGGTGACGCTGGACGCGCACCTCTGGTTCCCCGGCATCAAGAAGGCGCCGCCGCACAAGTTCACGGCCGACGTCATCCTGCTGCACCCGGAGAGCCGGGGGCATGTGTTCCTCAAGAGTCCCAGGGCGGAGGACCTGATCGGCATCAGTCTCAACCTGTTCAGCGCCCCGGCGGACTTCGCGACGGCGCGGGCGGGCATCGACATCGCGCGCAGGATCTACCGCACGCCGCCCCAGTCCGGGATCACCGGCCGCGAGCTTTCGCCCGGCGCCGACGTCACCAGCGATGCCGATCTCGACGCGCATATCCGCGCGACCGCATCGACCACTCAGCATCCGCTCGGCACCTGCCGCATGGGCGCGGGACCGATGGCGGTCGTGGACCCGCAACTCCGTGTGATCGGCATGGAGGGGCTGCGCGTCATCGACGCATCGGTCATGCCGGACGAGACGGGCGGCAACATCAATGCGCCCACGATCATGATTGCCGAGCGCGCCGCCGACATCATCCGTGGGCGCGTGCTCCCCGCCGACGAAATTCCATCCCACAAAGGCGAGGCGGCATGAGCGCGAACCCGGATTTCATCGTCATCGGATCGGGCTCGTCCGGCGCCGTCATCGCCGCGCGCCTCTCCGAGGACCCGAACGCCAGGGTGCTGGTGCTGGAGGCCGGCAAGCGCGAGCGCAGCCTGAAGCTCGCCATGCCCATCCTCTTCCCCTTCGTCATGGGCGATCCCAGGTTCAACTGGAGCTATATGGGCGAGCCCGAGCCGCATGCGAACGGCCGCCAGATCCGCCAGCCGCGCGGCAAGGCGCTCGGCGGCTCGTCGATGATAAACGGCATGCTCTACGCGCGCGGCCATGCCCGCGACTATGACGAGTGGCGCCAGCTCGGCAATGCGGGCTGGAGCTATGATGACGTGCTCCCTTATTTCAGGAAGTCCGAGAATCACTGGGGCGCGGCCGATCATTGGCATGGCAAGGGCGGCCCCCTGAGCATCAAGGCCCAGCCCAAGGACAATGAGCTTTATCGCCGCTTCATCGCGGCCGCCAAGGCACGGGGCTATGCCGAGCGCGACAGCTTCCACCGGGCCGAGCAGGAAGGCTGGGGGCCGCCGGGCCTGTGCATCCACGAGGGCACGCGCGGCAGCACGGCGGCGCGCTTCCTCATTCCCGCCATGAGCCGGCCCAATCTCAGCGTGGAGACCGGCGCGCTGGTCACGCGGATCGAGGTGGAGAAGGGCCGCGCCGTCGCCGTCCATTATCGCGATGCCGGTGGGGTCATGCGGCGCGTCGTGGCGGGGCAGGAGATCATCCTCGCGGGCGGCGCCTATAATTCGCCGCAGCTCCTCATGCTCTCGGGCATCGGGCCGAGCGCCGAACTGGCCGAGCATGGCATCGATCTGGTCCACCATCTGCCCGGCGTCGGGCAGAACCTCCAGGACCATCCCTCCATCGCCATGGTGCTGCGCGCCAGGCGGGCGGTGACGCTCACCGACAGCCTGCGCCTCGACCGCGCGGGGCTGGCCGGGCTGCAATGGCTACTCACTCGTGGCGGGCTCATCGCCGACATGCCGGTGACGGCCAATGGCTTCATCAAGACGCGGCCCGAGCTGGAGCGGCCGGACGCGCAATGCCTCTTCCAGCCGACCATGATCGGCGCGCAGCTCTGGTTCCCCGGCTGGCGCAAGCCCAAGCCGGACGTGTGCGCCATGGCCTGCGTCTGCCTGCGCCCCGAGGGGCGGGGCTGGGTGAAGCTGCGCTCGGCCGACCCCACGGACAAGCCGCGCATCCTCTCCAATGTGCTCTCCACCGAGAATGACCGCGCCTTCTTCCGCCGGCTGGTGCCGCAACTGCGCGAGCTGTTCGCGACCGCGCCGCTCAGCGACGTGCTGGAGGGCGAGGTGATGCCCGGCCCGGACGTGCAGACGCCCGACGAGATCGACGCCTGGGTGCGCACCGCCTGCAACACCGCGCTCCACCCGGTCGGCACCTGCGCCATGGGGCAGGACGACATGGCCGTGGTCGATGCGCGGCTGCGGGTCCATGGCCTCGACGGCCTGCGCGTGGCGGACGCGGCGATCATGCCGCGCATCGTGGGCGGAAACACCAATGCCGCCTGCATCATGATCGGCGAGAAGGCCGCAGATCTCATCAAGGCCGACAACGGCCTCGCCGTGGCGGACGCCGCATGAGCAAAGCAACATTCCGTCAGAGGAAAGCCACATGACCACGCCCGAACCGCCGCCGCATCCCTTCACGCCCCGCCTTGAGTTCGCCTTCACCGTCGCCATCGACTTGACGCCGGCGATCTTCCTCAAGCCCTCCAGCATGGGCTCGACGCGCGCCGCCGTCTGGGCCGCGCAGGGCACGTTCGAGGGGCCGCGCATCCGGGGCAAGGTCATCCCGATGAGTGGCGGCGACTTCCCGCTCGTCCGCCCCAATGGCGTCATCGATTTCGACGCGCGCTACATGCTGGAGGCCGATGACGGCACGCCCATCTACCTCCAGAGCCGCGGCTATCGCTGGGCGGAGGGCGATGCGATGGAGCGCATGGCGCGCAACGAGCCGGTCGGCGCGGACGAATATTATATGCGCGTCAGCCCCAAGTTCGACGTGCCCGAAGGTCCGCACGACTGGCTGGCCAAGCACATCTTCATCGGCGTCGCGGAAAAGGTGCCCAAGGCCAACCGCATCCATTATTTCATGGTGCTCTGAGCACCGCCGCCAATTCCACAGGAAGAACGACCCGATGCACGACCCCCAGGTGCCAGCCCATCTCGAATATGTCTTTGAAATGCGCGTGGAGTTCCGCCCCGAGAGGTGCACCTTCGGCCCGCTGCCGGGCGGCGGGAGCCAGGGCTACACGCCCTGCTCGGGCGGCACCATCTACGGGCCGCGCCTCTCGGGCAAGGTCGTGCCGGACAGCGGCGCGGACTATGCGAGCGTGCGCGGCGACGGCACGATCATCATCAACTCCCATTATCTGCTGGAAGCCGATGACGGGACGAAGATCTACATCAACAACAATGGCTATCTCGTCCCGGCCAGGCCGGGCGAAGAGCGCCGCATCGACGCGGGCACGCCGCAGCCGGCCTATTTCTGCTTCTCGCCCACCTTCGTGGTGCCGGAAGGTCCGCATGACTGGATGGGCCGCACGCTCATCATCGGCACGGGCAGCCGCCGCGCCAACCCGGACCACTCGATCTTCACTTATTATGCGGTGAAGTCCACGCTGCCCTAAGGCGCCACGGGCGGCCGATAGCCGATGAACAGATTGGCCGTGAGGCGGCCCTTGGCGGGGTCCGCGCTGAAGGCCATGTCCGGCGGGATGCGCGCGCAGTGGAGCTGGCAGCTGCGATAGACGAGCAGCCGGTTCATGCGCGCGCCGAACAGGGCGATCTCCTCATAATCCGGGTCGTCCGCGCCGATATAGGCCAGACCTCCCCGCGCCCGCTCCAATGCGGCATCGCGCGCCCGTGCCCAGGCGGGCTCGCGCTCGGCGGTGATCGCCTCATAACCCGTGGCGCGCTGGCGATAGAAGGCCGTGCCGCCCCCCTCCGGCCCGCACAGAAAGTGAAGCGCGGCGAACTGATAGGGGTTCGTCGTGTCGATGTGCGGGATCGACTGGAAGGGGACGAGCCGATCGGGCGGCGTCGTCACCATGGAGAAATGGCATTCGGACTCGACCAGCACGGCGTCCGGCAATTCCCAGATGCGGCGGATCAACGGATCGAGCGCGCGGACCATCGCCCGGCCGTAATCGAGCGAAAGCGGCGCGCGCACGCCGGGATAGAGATTCTGCGTGACCGGCTCGAACGTCACTTCCCGCTCGGCGAAGCGCCGCAGCGCGGCGGGATCGCCCAGCGCATCCTCCACGATCAGGACCGGATGGCGCTCATCCCCCACCAGCGCGACGTCGAACGTCGCCTTGTCCGACGGCGCCAGATCGTAGCCGGCGTCAATATTCCCCTCGCGCACCATCGATGCGAATTGACAATCGAAATCGGAAAAAGGCGAGTCGAAAATCGCAACGCGGCGGGCAACGAAAAGGCGAGACGATCATTCGTTACCCTGCTAATCATAATGCCAGACCATCTCGGAGGGGAGAACCAGTCATGAAGCCGCTTCGCAGCGCCGCAGCCGATTCGCCGCATCGCCGCGCCCACTGGTATCAGCTCGGCCTGACCGAGGAGGATATGGCCAAGCCCAAGATCGCGGTGGTCAACAGCTCCTCGGAGCTGGCGGTCTGCTTTGCGCATCTCGATGGTGTGGCCAAGGTGGTGAAGGACGCCATCCGCCAGGCCGGCGGCATTCCCTTCGAGGTGCGCACCACCGCGCCGTCGGACTTCATCACCGGCGCCGGCCGATCGGGCAGCTACATCCTCGCCGGGCGCGACCTCGTCACGCACGACATCGAAGTGCAGGTGGAGGCCGCGATGCTGGACGGCATGGTCTGCCTCACCAGCTGCGACAAGACACCGCCCGGGCACATGATGGCGGCGGGGCGGCTCAACATCCCCACGCTGCTCGTCATCGGCGGTTATCAGGCCTCGGGCGAGATCGATGGCGATCCGGTCGACCTGGAGGATCTCTGGTCCGGCACCATCGGCACGCGCTTCGGCAAGCCGCTGCCGCACGACAAGGACGAGATGATCCGCCAGGCCATACGCTCGCCCGGCGTCTGCTCGGGCATGGCGACGGCCAACACCATGCACTGCGTAGTGGAGGCGATCGGCATGTCGCTCCCTGGGTCGGCGCCGGTGCGCGCCAACAGCCGCAAGATGTTCGACGCGGCGCGCGAGAGCGGCAGGCGCATCGTCGAGATGGTGCTGGAGGACCTGACGCCGCGCAAGGTCATGACGCCGGGCGCCTTCCGCAATGCGGTGGCGACCGTGCTCGCCGTCTCGGGCTCCATCAATGCGATCAAGCATCTCCAGGCGATCGCGGTCGAGAACGGCATGGACCTCGATATCTTCAAGCTCTGGGACGAGGTCGGCCGGCAGGTGCCCGTGCTCTCCGCCGTGCGGCCCAATGGCGCGGTGCGCATCGAGCAGTTCGAGGATGCGGGCGGCGCGCGCGGCATATTGAAGCAGCTCCAGCCGCTGCTCGATCTCGACGCCGTGACCTGCTCGGGCCGGACGATGGGCGACATTCTGGCGGACTATGAGGTCCCGGACGCGGACATCATCCGCCCGCTCGCCGATCCGATCTGCGAGGGGCCGAGCATTGCCATTCTCAAGGGCAGCCTCGCGCCGGAGAGCGCGGTGGTGAAGCTCGGCATTCGCGACGGGACGCGGCCGGAATTCTTCGAGGGGCCGGCCAGATGCTATGATGACAATCCCGCCTGCCTCGCCGGCATCGAGCGCGGCGACGTCAAGTCGGGCGATGTGGTGATCCTGCGCGGTCAGGGGCTGAAGGGCGGCCCGGCCATGGGCGGCGGCGCCTCGGTCGTGCTCTTCGCGCTGGACGCGGCGGGCATCGCGCGCGAGACGGCGTTCATCACCGACTGCCAGCTCTCGGGCCTCTGCCTCAAGGGCCTCACCGTGGCGGAAGTCGCGCCGGAAGCGGCGGACGGCGGGCCGCTCGGCCTGGTCGAGGATGGCGACATGATCCGCATCGATGTCGCCAACCGCGCACTGGAACTGCTGGTCGATCCGGCCGTGCTGGCGACGCGCACGGCGAAAGCGGCGAAAAAGGCGCCGGGCTATCTCGGCATCTATCAGCGCGAGGTGCAGCCGATGTCGACGGGGGCGGTGCTGATCGATTGAGGAACGCCGTAGTGCTGCGGCGCGGGTGAGTATGCGCGGCAGCGTGGCACTTCGCCGCCCTGGGCTCCTGCCCCGGGGCGTAAAGTCACCACGCAAGATCGACACAACGCGCTTCGATCCGCCGCCAACACCCCCTAAGCTCTCCCCGACAAAACCGAGTCGGGGGAGGAGCGCCATAAGCATTCGGCCGTTGATTGCATTCGCGCTGCTGGCCGCGCCGGGCGGGGCCGCCATGGCCCAGCCGTCGCTGGAGCAGCGCATCGAGCGGCTGGAGAGCGAATCCGCGATCCGGCGCATTCTCGTCGACTATGCCGCCTTCCTCGATGGGCGGGATTATGCACGCTATGCCGCCCTGTTCGCGCCGGACGGCGAGTGGACGGGCGGCGGGGGCAGCCACAAGGGGCAGACGGCGATCCGCGCCATGCTGGAAAATGTGCTCGGCCCGGCCGGCGCGGAGAACCGCTCCAATTTCCACCTCATCTCCAATCCACAGGTGGACGTGGCGGCGGACGGACAATCGGCGCGGGCGACCTCGCGCTATCTCTTCGTGATGCGCGGCCCCGATGGGCGGCCGGCGCCTTCGCTCGCGGGCATCTATCGCGACGAGCTGGTCCGCCGCGATGGCAAATGGGTGATCCAAAAGCGCGTGGCCGACGACATCATGCCGACGCCGGAGGAATGGCGGGCGATCATCGCGGCCCAGCCGGGCGGATCGGGGCAGTGAGACCGGCACTGGCGGCGATGTTGCTGCTCGCCCTTCCCACGCCCGCTTTCGCCCAGCCCTCGCTGGC
>CBIMKI010000154.1:0-7404 GCA_966244395.1 uncultured Sphingobium sp.
GCGGCCGACGCCATCTATGCCGAGCCCGCGACCATCACCGGCTCCATCGGCGTTTATGGCGTCATTCCGAGCTTCGAGACCGCGCTGGCCCGGATCGGCATCACCAGCGACGGCGTGCGCGCGACGCCATATTCGGGCGAGCCGGACATCATCGGCGGCATCAGCCCGCAATATGACGCCATGGCGCAGGCAAGCGTGGAGGATATCTACCGCCGCTTCATCGGCTTCGTCGCCGATGCGCGCAAGCTCAGCCCCGCGCGCGTCGACGAGATCGGCCAGGGCCGGGTCTGGGCGGGCGGCATCGCGCATCAACTGAAGCTGGTCGATCATTTCGGCGGGATCGAGGCGGCCATCGCGGACGCCGCGAAGCGCGCCAATCTCTCCGGCCGGGCGGCTGGGCCACGCTATTTCGATCCGCAGGGCGACCGCTTCTCCCAGATCATCTCCATGCTGGGGCAGGAGGAAGAGGCGCGGCTGGGGTCGGCCAAAGCGGCGCCCGGCGACTGGCTGAGCCTCGCCGCGATGCGCCAGCGGCAATGGACGGCGCAGGCCGTGCGCGATCTTCAGGGTCTGGTCAACGGCCCCGCCATCCGCGCCGACTGCCTCGAATGCCGGGGCTTCGGTGTGCCGGATACGCGGGCCGACAGCGCCCATATGGGCTGGCTGGCGCGACTCGCGCGGCTGGTGCAGGGCCATTGAGCGTGAGCGGGCAGATCCGCGGCGGCTGCCTGTGCGGTGCCTGCCGCTATGAGACGGCGGCGACGCCCATCGACATCCGCGCCTGCCACTGCACGCTCTGTCAGAAGGCGACCGGCGCGCCCTTCTATGCCCGGGTCAGGGTGCCGCTCGATGCCGTGACGATGAGCGGTCCGGTGGGATGGTGGCACAGCTCGCCCGCGTTGCGGCGCGGCTTCTGCACGCACTGCGGCACCAGCCTCTATGCCGAGCGGGCCGGGGCCAACACGCTGGGCCTGTGCATGGGCAGCCTCGACGAGCCGGATCGCTTCCGGCCCAGCGATCATATCTGGGTATCGAAGAAGCAGGCCTGGCTCACGCTGGCGGATGATCTGCCTTGCTATGCGGAAGGCCCACCGGCGTAGAGCATTCTCAACTCAGCTACATCACCCGACGGCCCTGGGGGCAGGTCGCGGAGGAACAACCAGTGCGCCTGCGGAGCGCACGGTTTTCGCTGAGGGCAAGCCCTGGGGGCTGAAGGCCTCTGCCCTCTCCGTTCCCACCGTTCGTGCTGGGGTGGTTCTGACGGGCGCCGCAGGCACTGAGCGAAGAGTCGCATCGAAGGGCCGGAGACAAACGGCAACGCCCAACATGCCGACAATGGCGATCCTGTCACCTCACCAACCGTCCCCCGAAAGCATCGAGCCCCGCATCACACCGGCAAAGGCCGTGCGATGCGGGGCTCGGATCAGCAGCCGAAGCTATGCGCGGAGGTCAGCCGCGCGGGCCGGGCGGCGGTGCGGGGTCGCTGGGATGGGGCGGCGCGGCGGGGTCGCGGTCGAAGGGCTGGGCGAAGCGATCGCGCGTGTCGGCGACGATCGGCTCGGCCTTGCCGGCGGCCACGTCCGCGCGGTGGGCGCGCGAGGCAGTGATATAGTTGCGCACCTGCACATTGCCCTCATGGCAGGCATATTCGAAGAACTCATATTTATCGTCGCGCGTCCACTCGATGCGCGTGGTCCAGGGCGCGGTGAACACCTCCGGATCGTCATAGGTCAGCTCGTGGACGATCGTATTGGGGCCGGTCATGGTCAGCCGCTCGATCGTCTTGGCCCTGGCACTGGTGGGAATGGTATTGAAGGGCGGCACATTCTGCGTCGCCATGTTGAGCGGCGAGGCGGCGCGCTTCGAGACATCATGCGTCGCGCTGTCGCCCGACTTGATGTTGGTCGTCTCGATGACGAGCGTCTTGCCTTCCCAATGGCCGCGGCTGTTGCCCATCCACGCCTCGACATTGCCCGGCCAGTGCGGGCGCCCGTCGAGCGGGATGACGCGAGTGCCGAGCATCTCCAGATGGATCACCACATAGCCGGGCGACTGGAAGATCTTGATGCCGTTATTGTAGCGGAAGGGATACATGGAGGCAGGGAAGCCGCGCGAGACGCAGCGATCCCAGCTGTCGAAATCGTCGACCCAGTCGAACTCCTGGCGCGGCACCCAGCCCGAGCGGCCCGCCTTGTAGAGCGCCTCGGCCTTGGGCGTGAGCGCGGGAAGCTGGCCGTCCGCCGGGCTCACCAGCATGGAGGTGCGCTTGCCGAAGGAAGAGTTCTTGACCCAGTCCGCCAGGCCCTGCGTGCCGCCGGCATTGAGGCCGCCTTCTGGATTGAAGGAACCGTCCGAGCGCTGGGCAGCCTCGACGCGCTTGGCGACTTCCTCGTCATTGAGCCAGACGCGGTTGCCATAGCCCTTGGGCCGCTGGAACAGGATGCGCGCATTGTTGATATATTCGATCTGGTAGGTGGCGCTGAAATCCCAGTCGCCCCACGCCGTCTTCTTGGGCGTATAGTCGGTGGGCACCGGCGGCAGCGCCGTCAGATCCGCGGGCCGCGGCTGAGCCATGGCCGCGCCGGTGGCGACGACGAGCGAAATAGCGGCGGCCGATGCGAGCACGCGCGCTGCAAAACCCAATTGCCTCATGGGCATATCCCCTTTCCCGAGCACTTATTTTGTTCCTTCTCTAATGATTTTCGCGGGGCACGACCAGAGCTTTCACGCGCTTTTTTGCAGCATGACGACGCGAGCGGGCCGGGGGCCGTTCAGGGCGCCTCGCCAGCCCGCCTGCCGTAGCTGGGAAGCGCCAGTCCGCGCACGATCGCCAGCGCGCGCAAGGCAAAGCCGGCGACCGCCGCCAGCGGGCCGGCCACTGCCGGCGCCATGCCGAGCGGCACCATCAGCGCGTAAAGGCCGGCAGAAAGAGCGGCGGCCGTCACGTAGATCTCCGGCCGCAGCAGGATGGAGGGCTCACCCGCCAGCAGATCGCGCATGATGCCGCCGACGCAGCCGGTGATGACGCCCATCAGCGCCGCGACGAACGGATCGATGCCGTAGCTCATGGCCTTGGCCGCGCCGAACACGGCAAAGGCCGCGAGGCCGACCGCGTCCAGCCAGTCGAGCGCGCGCAGGCTCCACCAGCGGCGCGGCGTCACATAGACGAGCAGCGCCGCGGCAAGGCAGATGGCGGCGATCCGCACATCATGCACCCAGAAGACCGGAGCTCCGATCAGCAGATCCCGCACCGTGCCGCAGCCCACGCCCGTGCAGAGCGCGAAGAAGGCGAAGGTGACCAATGTCTGGCGCAGACGCGCGGCAGCGAGCGCGCCCGACGCGGCGAACACCGCCGTGCCCAGGATGCCGAGCGCGGTCAGGATGGAGTCCACCGGCATGACGAGATCCGTGCTGGCCATGGCGCGAAGGCCTATCGCGCGGGAACGCGGCTGTCGAGCCGGCGGATCGCGGCGGCGGGATCAGTGCGCCATGCTGCGCGAGAAGAGGTTCATGACCAGAATGCCGGCCAGGATGAGACCCATGCCGATCATCGCGGGCACATCGAGCCGCTGGCCGTGGAAAATCCAGGCCACCCCCGCGATCAGCACAATGCCGACGCCCGACCAGATCGCATAAGCGATGCCGGTGGGGATCTCGCGCAGGGTGAGCGAGAGGAAATAGAAGGCGGCGAGATAGCCGGCGGCGGTCACGAGCGACGGCACGAGGCGGGTGAAGCCCTCCGATTGCTTCAGGAATGAGGTGGCGATAACCTCACAGACGATCGCGATGAGCAGATGGAGATAGGCCATGCGCCGCTCATAGCGCCCTTCCCCGCCCGGCCGCCACCGTTTCGAGGCCGGAGCCGCCGCCCCTTGGCGACTGCCCCTATGACGCTTTCGCTCCTCGTCCTCTACGGCTCCTATCGCGCCCTTACCGGCCTTCGCCGACGAGCTGCAATGGTGGCGGCCGCGCCGCTCGCAATGACGATTCAGGATGGGGCGATCACATCACGCGCGCGAAGACAGGCGCGATGATCGGCGGCGGCGGCGAGCCCGCTCAGATGTGGATCGGCTTGCCCAGCACGGCCATCGCCGCTTCCTTGATCGCCTCGCTGTGCGTGGGGTGGGCGTGGCAGGTGTAGGCGATGTCCTCGCTGGTCGCGCCGAACTCCATGGCCTGCGCGGCCTGCGCGATCATGGTGCCGGCGACACTGGCGACGATCCATACGCCCAGCACCTTGTCGCTCTGCGCGTCCGCGATCACCTTCACGAAGCCGTCGGGCTCGTGATTGGTCTTGGCGCGGCTGTTGGCCAGCATGGGGAACTTGCCGACCTTGATCTCACCCTTCGCCTTTGCGGCCTCCTCGGTGAGGCCGACGCCCGCGATCTCAGGCTGGGTGTAGACCACGCTCGGAATGACGTCATGGTTCACGATGCCGGTGAGGCCGGCGATATTCTCGGCTACCGCAATGCCCTCGTCCTCGGCCTTGTGGGCGAGCATCGGGCCGGGGATGACATCGCCGATCGCCCAGACGCCGGGGACGCTGGTGGCGAAATCATGATCGGTTTCGATCTGGCCGCGCTGGTTGAGCGCGAGGCCGATGCGATCCAGGCCGAGCCCCTCGGTGTTGGGCCGGCGGCCGATGGCGACGAGGACGACATCGGCCTCCAGCGACTCGGCCGCGCCGCCCGCGGCGGGCTCCAGCGTCAGCGTGGCCTTCCTGCCCTTGACGCTGGCGCCGGTGACCTTGGTGGAGAGTTTGAACTCGATGCCCTGCTTGCGGAAAATCTTGTTCGCTTCCTTGCGCACGTCGCCGTCCATGCCGGGCAGAATCTGGTCGAGATATTCGACCACGGTGACCTTGGCGCCGAGGCGACGCCACACACTGCCCAGCTCCAGGCCGATGACGCCGCCGCCGATGACGACCATGCTGGCCGGCACCTTGGCCAGCTCCAGCGCGCCGGTCGAATCGACGATGACGCCCTTTTCATTGTCCACCGCGACGCCGGGCAGCGGCGTGACCGAGGAGCCGGTGGCGATGACGATGTTCTTCGCGCGGACGGCCTTCCCCGCCACCTCGACGCTGTGCGCGTCCTTGAAGGTCGCGTGGCCCTTGAGCCAGTCGACCTTGTTCTTCTTGAAGAGATATTCGATGCCGCCGGTGAGCCCCTTGACCGCGTCGACGCGCTGGCCCTGCATGGCGGCAAGGTCCAGCTCGGGCTTCACCTTGATGCCCATCGCCGCCATCGCGCCGCCGGCCGCCGCCTCGAAATATTCGCTGGCGTGGAGCAGCGCCTTGGAGGGAATGCAGCCGACATTGAGGCAGGTCCCGCCCAGCGTCTCGCGGCTCTCCACGCAGGCGGTCTTGAGGCCAAGCTGCGCGGCGCGGATCGCGGCGACATAGCCGCCCGGGCCGGCGCCGATCACGAGGACGTCATAGTCGAACTGGTCTGCCATCAGATGCTCCTCATCCAGTGCTCCTGCGAACGCAGGAGCCCAGGGCGGCTCAAAACAACATCTCGAACAGGTCCTCCCATCGGGGATTGCCCTGCTCGATCAATTCAATCTTCCAGGCTCGCTTCCATTTCTTGATCTGCAATTCGCGCCTTCGCGCTTCCTCCAGATCGTCATGGACTTCGAACCAGACAAGGAGCGTGCAGCCATGCTCCTTGGTGAAACCTTGCACAAGCGCGTTACGGTGCTGATAGGTCCGGGCAGCGAGGTCGCTGGTGACGCCCGTGTAGAGCGTCCCGTTGGGCCTGTTCGCCATCATGTAGACATATCCGGCCTTCGTCGCGCGTCTCCGCCCTGGGCTCCTGCTTGCGCAGGAGCACTTTTATCAAAGATCGATCAGCAGCCTTGTCGGGTCCTCGATCGCGTTCTTGATCGCGACGAGGAAGGTGACTGCCTCGCGGCCGTCGACCAGGCGATGATCGTAGCTGAGCGCGAGATACATCATCGGGCGGATGACGATCTCGCCGTTCACGACCACGGCACGGTCCTCGATGCGGTGGAGGCCGAGCACGCCCGACTGGGGCGGGTTGATGATCGGCGTCGACATGAGGCTGCCGAACACGCCGCCATTGGAGATGGTGAACGTGCCGCCGGCCATCTCGGCCATGGTGAGCGTGCCGTCCTTCGCCTTCTTGCCGAAATCGCCGATGGTCTTCTCGATCTGCGCGATGCTCATCGCCTCGGCATTGCGGATAACCGGCACGACGAGACCGTTGGGCGCCGAGACGGCGACGGAGATGTCGCAGAAATCATTATAGACGATCTCGTCGCCCTCGATCTGGCCGTTGACACCCGGAATGTCCTTGAGCGCCATGCAGGCGGCCTTCACGAAGAAGCCCATGAAGCCCAGGCGCACGCCGTGCTTCTTCTCGAACAGCTCCTTGTACTTCGCGCGCGCCGCGATGACGGCGGACATGTCGACATCGTTGAAGGTGGTGAGGATCGCCGCGTTGTTCTGCGCTTCCTTGAGGCGCTTGGCGACGGTCTGGCGCAGGCGCGTCATCTTGACGCGCTCCTGCTGGCGGCTGGGACCCGATGCGGCGGCGGGCGCGGCGCTCGGCGCGGCGCTGCCGGGCTCGGCTGCGGCCGTGCCGGCGGCGATGGCGGCCATCACATCATCCTTGGTGAGACGGCCGTCCTTTCCGGTCCCGGCGATCCGGCTGGGATCGAGGCCATGCTCCAGCACCAGCCGGCGCACGGCCGGGGAAAGCGTCACGGAGCCCGCCACTTCCGGCTCGGCGGCCGGCGCGGAGGCGGCGGGCGCTGCGGCGGCCGGTGCCTCGACCTTGGGCGCGGGACTGGCGGCTTCCGCCTTGGCGGGCGCGGGACTGGCGGCGGGCGCGCCACCGGCCTCGACAAGCGCGATGACCGCGCCGACATTCACCGTGTCGCCTTCCTTGACGAGTTGCTCGCCCATCGCGCCCGCGACGGGCGAAGGCACCTCAATGGCGACCTTGTCGGTCTCCAGGCTCGCAATGGGCTCGTCAAGCGCGACCGCCTCGCCGGGCTTCTTCAGCCACTGGCCGACCGTCGCTTCGGTCACGGATTCGCCAAGAGTGGGGACTTTGACTTCAGTGGACATGCGGTTTCTCCTGGCCGCCTGCGCTCGCAGGGGTCACGCTTTCTTCTGGCGCTTGATTTCGGTGCGGACGCTGTGGCCCAGCGCATCGGCGATGAGGGCGCCCTGCTCGGCGAGATGGCGCTTGGCAAGGCCGGTCGCGGGCGAGGCCGAGGCCTTGCGCCCGGCATAGCGGGCGCGCATCGGCGCCTTGCCGGCCATGTCGAGCGCCTGCTCGATATAGGGCTCCACGAAGAACCAGGCGCCGTTGTTGCGCGGCTCTTCCTGGCACCAGACCACCTCCTCCAGCCGCGACATGCGCGTGAGTCGCA
>CBIMKI010000155.1:0-7356 GCA_966244395.1 uncultured Sphingobium sp.
ACGCTTGAGGATGACGTTGACCGTACCGGCAATGGCATCCGAACCGTAGATCGGTGCGCCGGTAACGGCGATGGTTTCGACGCGCTCGATCAGGCCGACGGGGATCACATTGAGGTCGACCTGAAGACCAGCAGCGGCATTGAATACCGAAGGCGCGTTGGCGGCCACGAAACGGCGACCGTTGACGACCGTGAGCGTGCGTTGCGAGCCGAGGCCGAAAAAGTCGACGAAGTTCTGACCGACGCCGGCAATGCCCTGCGCGTCCGAACCGTTGGCGTCGGACAGGCCGAAGCCGGGGATCTCGTTGAGAGCGTCCGCCACGTTGGTGAAGGCGCGCTCGCGGAGCTGCTCATCGCCCAGCAGGAGCGTGGGCTGCACCGAATCATAATTGGGGCGCGCGATGCGCGAGCCGGTAACGATGATGACCTGTTCGCCATCGTCCGCCGATGCGGCGGCATCGTCCTGAGCCTGGGCGGGTACGGCGAAGAGCGCCATGGCCGCGGCGGAAGTGCTCAGCAGTGCCAGCGCGCGCGAAGCGCCCCGCGCACGGTGAGCCTGTGCTCTGTTGACTGATTTCATTTCGAACTCCCTCGAAACGCGACACCGGGCCCGACGCCGATCAGGTCCGGTTTCCTCGCGTGATGGGAGAATTTCTCGCGACTGCGAAGGTTGCTGTAAAGCGCGGCGCCGGGCGTTTGTGCTCCCTTTTGCGCATTGATGTAACATTTTGGCAACATGAACGGGCGATGAAGCGGAAGGCGCCTTTATGTGCAGCGCCGCATAATATTTCACGCCTTCCACGCATTTTAACATTATCGTTTACGGAAACGTCAACGAGCGCAGGCTTCGCTCAAAGTCCGCCATTCATCGCAATCGCCGAACGGCCCATTCGAGTGATTAAAAAGATTCATAATTTATGAATAAGATGAACCCGGCCTTAGGACGGCCCGAGCGCTTCGTGCGCCAGCGAGCAATAATCTTGCTCAAATAATGGCTCAAACCTCAACAAGTGTCACAGGGTCGATCCGGGCTTCCGCCCACTTCATGCTCCAGTGCAGATGCGGTCCGCTCGCCCGGCCCGTCGCCCCGATGCGGCCGAGCGGCTGGCCCTGCTTCACGGTCTCGCCCGCCTTCACCAGCAGGGCCTCGCTGTGCAGGAAGGCACTGTTGAGCCCCATGCCATGGTCGAGGATGAGCAGATTGCCTTCCAGTGTGAAGGGTCGCTCCACGGCCAAAGTGACGAGCCCGTCCGCCGGCGCCACATAGACCGTCCCCCGCCCCCCCGCGAGATCGACGCCGCCATGATAGCTGCCGGGCGTGCCCTGATAGATTCGCTGCGCGCCGAAATGGCCGGAAATGCGCGCTTTCACGGGCCAGATGAAGCTCTGCCGCCAGCCCTCGCTCTCGGCATGAACAGCGCGTGCGGCGGCGATCTGCTCGAGTTCGCCCGCACGCCGCTGCCGGAATTCCTCGCTGGTCGCGGCGCCGCCGGTGATCGGCGCGTTCACCTGCTCGATCTGCCAGCCGCCCGGCGCGAGATCGAGAATCTGCTCATAATGGCTGTCGTCGCGCATCTCGGCATGGAGCCGCATCCGCGCCGGCGCGTCCCGATCGAAGGCAATGATGAAGCGGCCGTCCACCGCATAGTCGACGCGGCGCTCGTCCAGCCAGAGGCTCATGATGTCATCCGGCACCATGCCGAGCATCACGCCGCCCTGGCGGGCCTTGCCTGTGAGCTGGAAGGGATTGGAACTTTCCGCCGCCAACGCGCGTTGGGCAAGCGGCAAGGACAGGAGGCCCGAGAGAAAGGTCCGGCGGGAAACCGTCATGTTCATAAGCCTGACAATGGGGGTCGAGGCGGAGCGTTGCAAGGCCACTGAGCAGCCGAACAGCGCAATGCCAAGGCAGCCCGGCGCGTCGAATCCGTGGTCAGTCGAACAGATCGCTCTGTCCGACGCCCAGTTCGGGGCGCTTTTTTCGTTGCGCCGCAACAGAGCCGGACGCAGGCGCAGGCGCTGTATCGTCACCGACGGCTGCGACAATTGCGCCATCGCTGAAGTGCAGCATGACACGACCGGCGGCGCGCGCCTCTTCGCGGCTGCGCACAAGCCTGTCCCCTGCCATGACGCGCGCGAAACCGCGCTTGAGCGGTGCGTCCGGATCGAGCGACTGGAACAGGCGGGAAAGGGCATCGAGACGCCGTTCCGCATCGCCCAGTCCGCGCTCGATCACCGCCGGCGAGACGCGCACGCGCGCGAGACGATCCCGCCCGCGCTCGACCTGCGCCCGCAGCAGGGATGGGCGCAGCGCGCCCGCGACGTCCGCCAGCTCATGTCGCGCCACCGCCAGGCGATGTCCCAGCCCGCGCCGCAGCCGGTCGGCCAGATCGTCCGCGCGCTGCCGCGCCTGGGCGAGCAGCATGTCCGGCCGGGGCAGCAGCCGCGCCCGCGCCTCCAGCCGCTCGCGCGACCGCTCGATCCCGCGCTGGGCGCAGCGGAGCATGCGCGACTCAAGTTCGCCCGCATAAGCCATCAGTTCGGCGCGCACCGGCACGGCCATCTCGGCCGCGGCCGTGGGCGTGGGCGCGCGCAAATCCGCCGCGAAATCGCACAATGTCGTGTCCGTCTCATGCCCCACGGCGGAGATGACCGGGATCGGCGAGGCGGCCACCGCGCGCACCACGACTTCCTCGTTGAAGGCCCAGAGATCCTCGATCGAGCCCCCGCCGCGCGCGACGATCAGCACGTCCGGACGCGGCACCGGCCCGCCCGGCGCGATGGCGCCGAAGCCGCGCACGGCATTGGCGACCTGCGCCGCCGCGCCCTCGCCCTGCACCAGCACGGGCCAGACCAGCACATGGCTGGGGAAGCGATCGGCAAGGCGATGCAATATGTCGCGGATCACCGCGCCGGTGGGTGAAGTGACCACGCCGATGACCCTGGGCAGCACCGGAATCGGGCGGCGCTTGGCAGGATCGAACAGGCCCTCGGCAGCGAGCTGCGCCTTCATGCGCTCGAAAAGCTGCATGAGCGCGCCTTCGCCGGCCAGCTCCATGCTCTCGATGACGATCTGATATTTGCTGCGCCCCGGATAGGTGGTGAGCCGGCCGGTGGCGATTACTTCCACCCCGTCCTGCGCCGCGAAGGCGAGGCGCCCGGCCGTGCCTTTCCACATCACGCCGTCGATCACCGCCGCCTCGTCCTTGAGGCACAGATAGACATGGCCCGAGGCCGCGCGCTTGAAGCCCGAAATCTCGCCGCGCAGGCGGACGTGGCCGAAGCGGTCCTCGACCGTGCGCTTCAGCAGATTGGAGAGTTCCGAGACAGTGAGCGGCGCGAGATTGTCCCCCTGCCGCTCCTGCGCTAACAGGCGCCCGGACATCTCTTCATCGACGGAATTCTCGGCCATGAACATCCTTTTGCTGGGCGGCGGCGGTCGCGAACATGCCCTTGCCTGGAAGCTCGCGCAATCGCCGCGCTGCACCGCGCTCTATGCGAGCCCGGGCAATCCGGGGATAGCGCAGCTGGCGGCCCCGGTCGACCTCGACCTTGCCGACCACCGGGCCGTCATTGCCTTTTGCGACGCCAAGGACATCGGCCTCGTCGTGGTCGGGCCGGAGGCGCCGCTGGTGGACGGCATCGCCGATTCCCTGCGCGCCGATGGCATATCCGTGTTCGGGCCGGGCAAAGCGGCCGCGCAGCTTGAGGGCTCCAAGGGCTTCACCAAGGACCTGTGCATCGAGGCCGGCATTCCCACCGCCCGCTACGTGCGCTGCGCCAGCCAGGCCGATGCGCTCGCGGCGCTGGCCGATTTCGGCGCGCCGGTGGTCGTCAAGGCGGACGGTCTCGCCGCCGGCAAGGGCGTCATCATCGCGCAGAGCCGCCAGGAGGCCGAGGAAGCCGTCATCGACATGTTCGGCGGCGGCTTCGGCGCGTCCGGCGCGGAAGTGGTGATCGAGGCGTTCATGACCGGGGAAGAAGCCAGCTTCTTCGCGCTGTCGGACGGAACCAACGTCATGGCCTTCGGTTCGGCGCAGGACCACAAGCGCGTGGGCGACGGCGATACCGGCCCCAATACCGGCGGCATGGGCGCCTACAGCCCCGCCCCCGTGCTGACGGCGGAAATGGAAGCGCGCGTGATGGACGAGATCATCCGGCCGACCGTGGCCGCCATGGCGGCGCGCGGCACGCCTTATTCCGGCGTGCTCTTCGCGGGCCTGATGCTGACGGCGCAGGGGCCCCAGCTCATCGAGTATAATTGCCGCTTCGGCGATCCCGAGTGCCAGGTGCTGATGATGCGGCTGGAGAGCGATCTGGTCGAGCTGCTGCTCGCCACGGCGGAAGGCCGGCTGGACCAGGCCGCCCCGCCCGCCTTCACGGACAGCACCGCGCTTACCGTGGTGCTGGCGGCGAACGGCTACCCCGGCACGCCGCAGAAGGGATCGCCCATTGCCCTGCCGATGACGCCGCAGGACGCCATGCTCTTCCATGCCGGCACGGCGCTCAAGGAGGGCGCGCTCGTCTCCAATGGCGGGCGCGTGCTCTGCGCGACCGCGCTCGGCGCCAATGTGACGCAGGCCCAGGCCGCCGCTTATGCCCTTGTCGACCAGATCGCCTTCCCCGGCGGCTTCTGCCGCCGGGACATCGGCTGGCGGGAAGTGGCGCGCGAGGCCCAGACGGGCTGAGCGGCCAGCGCAGCCCCCCGCAAGCCACGGAATCGTTAGGCTTCTATCTCTCTGCTCGGCGCAGGGTTTACGCTTCCTCAACCGGATTGCCCGATAGCCTCGGGCAAAGGGGAGAGGAGAAAGAGATGGCCGTAGAGCTATCCCCGCAATTGCATGAGGCACTCGCGCTCTATGCGGAGCTGGAGGCCGCCGTCGTTTCCGCGGGTCGGCGCTCGGACCCCGCGCGCAAGCTGGACCTGGTGCAGGCGCGGCGCAAGTTCGCCGAGCAGCTCGGCCGGCTGGGCCTGCTGATCGCGCAGGACCAGAAGCTGCGGCAACATGCCGAGATCCAGCAAGAGATGAACCGCCACTTCACGGCTTTCCGCTTCGCGCTCGGCCAGCATCAGGCCAATTGGCCCGCCGTGCGGATCGACGAGGACCCCAAGGGCTATGCCCAGTCCGCGTGGGAGGCCTATTCCAAGTCCGACCGCTTCTGGGAATGGTGCCTCGCCAATCTCCAGTTCCAGCGCAACATCACCAGGCGGCCGGACCGGCTGGTCTCGCCGTGCGGCCCGCGTTTTCGGCACGGGTGAAAAGAGGCCGGGAACCCAAGCAATTGCCGTCATTCCCGCGAACGCGGAGAACATCAGTCCGCCAAAGGCAATCCGGTTCGGACGCTGCCGTTGTCACTGGATTCCCGCATTCGCGGGAATGACGGCAAGGGGGAAGCCGCAAGGTGATTCCCTAAGAACCGCCCGCGCGACCTAATCCTTCTCCGCGCTCACCAGCAGCTTGTCGATCTTGCGGCCGTCCATATCCATGATCTCGAAGCGCCAGCCCTGCACGCTGAAATGATCGCCTTCGCTCGGCAGGCGGCGCAGCACCGCGAGCGCGAAGCCTGCGACCGTCGCATAATCGCGCTCCTCATCGAGGCCCAGCTCGATGCGTTCGGCCAGCGCATCGATGGCCATCTGCCCGGAGACCAGCAATGAGCCATCCTCGCGCTCCACCAGCATCGGCTCGTCATAAAGATCGAGATCGGAGGCGAACTCGCCGGCAATCGCGGAGAGGAGGTCCGCCGGCGTCACGATGCCCTCGAAATGTCCATATTCGTCATGCACCATGAGCATCGGCACGTCGGCCTCGCGCAGCACCTTGAGCGCATCCATGGCATCGACCTGATCGGGCACGATGACGACCGGGCGGACCAGCGCCTCCAGATCCAGCGTCTCGCGGCGCAGCAGCGTGGACATGACGTCGCGCGCCTGGATGATGCCGATGATGTTCTCCACCGTGCCCCGCCCCACCGGCAGGCGCGTGTGCGGCGTCTCGTGCAGCTTGGCGCGCACCTGATCGAGCGGAGCATCGGCATCCACCCAGTCCACGTCCGGGCGCGGGGTCATGACCTCGCGCACCGGCCGGTCGGCCAGCCGCACCACGCCGGAGATGATCGCCCGCTCCTCTTCCTCGATCACGCCCTGGCGCGTCGCTTCCGCAACGATGAGCTGCAATTCCTCCGCCGTCACATGATCGGGCGACTGGCCCTTGATACGCAGCAGGCGGAAGATGAAAGCCGTCGACCCTTCAAGCAGCCAGACGAGCGGCGCGGTGAAACGGGCCAGGAAGACCATGGGCGGCGCGGCCGCCATCGCCAGCGCCTCGGGATGGCGCAGCGCGAGTTGCTTGGGCACCAGCTCGCCGATGATGAGCGAGATATAGGTGGTGAAGACGATGGCGACGGCAAAGCCGATATTCTGAGCCGTCTCCGCCGCCACGCCGAAACCCGCAATGGCCATGCCCAGCGGCCCGCCGAGCTTCTCACCCGAGACGGCACCCGCGAGCACGCCGATGCCGGTAATGCCGATCTGCACGGTCGAGAGGAAGCGCCCGGGCGCCGCGCCCAGATCGAGCGCGGCCTGCGCACCGCGCTTGCCGGCCTTGGCGAGCGCCTGGAGCCGTGGGCGGCGGGCCGAGACGATGGCAAGCTCGGACAGGGCGAACAGCCCGTTCAATCCGATGAGGGCCAGCACGATGATAAGATCGAGCCAAGGGACGGCGGGCATGGGAGCAGGAGCGGTCATGGGATAGCCGCTCTAATGCCCACTTTTGCGGGGCGCGACAACCATATGCGGACATGAGGGCCGGGAGCCTTCCGCCCGGCGGCGCGTTTTTGCAGCCGGGTCGCAACAATAGACAGGAAAGAGATCGTCATGTTCCGCAACAAGCTCGCCATGGCAGCGCTGCTGCCGGCCTTCGCGCTCGGCGCCTGCGTCACCAATCCCGAAACCGGCAATCGGCGCATTTCCAATGCCGGTATCGGCGCAATCGGCGGCGCGCTCGGCGGCTATCTGCTGGGCGATGTGATCGGCGGACGCAACGACCGCACGGAAAAGATCGTGGGCGCGGGCATCGGCGCGCTCGCGGGGGCGGGCGTCGGCGCCTATATGGACGCACAGGAAAAGAAGCTGCGCGAACAGACCGCCGGCAGCGGCGTGGATGTGGTTCGCCAGGGCGACGACCTGCTTCTCCGCATGCCCTCGGGCATCACCTTCGCGACGGACCAGGCCTCCATCCAGTCGCAATTCTATCCCACGCTCAATGAGGTGGCCGACACGCTCAAGCAGTATCCCAAGACCAGCATCGACATTCTCGGCCACACCGATTCGACCGGCAGCGACAGCCATAATCAGGGC
>CBIMKI010000156.1:0-7339 GCA_966244395.1 uncultured Sphingobium sp.
GTGTCGATGGTGAAGCTCGACTTGCCCGAGCCCGAGACGCCGGTGATGCAGGTGAAGGTGCCGAGCGGAATGGACGCCGTGACGCCCTTCAGATTGTTCGCGCGGGCATTGCGCACCGTCAGTCTCTTGCCCGAGCCCTTGCGGCGCCGGGCGGGCACGGGGATCTCGCGCGTGCCGTTCAGATAGTCGGCGGTCAGCGAGCCTTGCGTGGCGATCACGTCCGCGAGGCTGCCCTGCGCCACGATCTGTCCGCCATGCACGCCCGCGCCCGGCCCCATGTCGACGATATGGTCGGCGGCGCGGATCGCATCCTCGTCATGCTCCACGACGATGACGGTGTTGCCGAGGTCGCGCAGCCTCTTCAGCGTGACGAGCAGCATGTCGTTGTCGCGCTGGTGGAGGCCGATGCTGGGCTCGTCGAGCACGTAGAGCACGCCCGAGAGGCCGCTGCCGATCTGGCTGGCGAGGCGGATGCGCTGGGATTCGCCGCCCGAAAGCGTGCCGGAAGTGCGGTCCAGATTGAGATAATCGAGCCCCACATTGTTGAGGAAGCCCAGCCGCTCGACGATCTCCTTGAGGATGGCCTTGGCGATCTGGTTCTGCTGGTCGGTGAGATTGTCCGGCAGTGCGGTGAACCAGGCGAGCGCGTCCACCACGGACATGCGCGTGGGCGTGGCGATGTCCGTGGCGGCGATCTTCACGGCCAGCGCCTCGGGTTTCAGGCGCGCGCCATGGCAGGTCTCGCAGGGCTGGGCGGTCTGATAATTGGAGAGTTCCTCGCGCATCCACGCGCTCTCCGTCTGGAGCAGGCGGCGATTGAGATTGCCGATCACGCCCTCGAAGGCCTTGCGCACCTCATAGCTCTTCTTGCCGTCCTGGAAGCGGAGCGTCACGGGCTTGCCGCCGGTGCCGTGCAGGATGATGAGCCGCACTTCGCCCGGCAGGTCCTGCCACGGCGTGTCCAGGCTGAAGCCATATTCCTTCGCGAGGCTGGCCAGCACCTGCATGTAATAAGGGCTGGGCGGGTTGGACTTTGCCCAGGGCACGATGGCGCCCTTCTTGAGGCTCAATGCTTCGTTGGGGACGACAAGCTGCTCGTCGAACAGCATTTTTTCTCCCAGGCCATCGCAGGCCGGGCAGGCGCCCTGCGGCGCATTGAACGAGAAGAGCCGCGGCTCGATCTCGGCGATGGTGAAGCCACTGACCGGGCAGGCGAACTTTTCTGAAAAGACGATGCGATTGGCCGGGATGCCGGCATTCTTCATGGCGCCGCCGGCCTGCGCGTCCGCCTCGCGGCCCGGAACGACGCCATCGGCCAGATCGATATAGGCGAGCCCCTCGGCCAGGCCGAGCGCGGTTTCGAAGCTCTCGGCAAGGCGGCTCGCCATGTCCGGGCGGACGACGATGCGGTCGACCACGACCTCGATGTCATGCTTGTATTTCTTGTCGAGGGCGGGCGCCTCCTCGATCGGGTGGAATTCCCCGTCGATGCGCACGCGGGTGAAGCCCGCTTTCTGCCACTCGGCCAGTTCCTTGCGATACTCGCCCTTGCGCCCGCGCACGACCGGCGCGAGCAGATAGGCGCGCGTGCCCTCCGGCAGCGTGAGCACCCGGTCGACCATCTGGCTCACGGTCTGCGCGGCGATCGGCTCGCCGGTGGCGGGCGAATAGGGAATGCCGACGCGCGCCCAGAGCAGGCGCATATAGTCGTAGATCTCGGTGACGGTCGCGACGGTCGAGCGCGGATTGCGGCTGGTCGTCTTCTGCTCGATGGAGATGGCGGGCGAGAGGCCATCGATATGCTCGACGTCCGGCTTCTGCATCATCTCCAGGAACTGGCGCGCATAGGCCGAGAGCGATTCGACATAGCGCCGCTGCCCTTCGGCATAGATGGTGTCGAAGGCAAGGGAGGACTTGCCCGAGCCGGAGAGGCCCGTGATGACGACGAGCGCATCGCGGGGAAGATCGACGTCGATGCCCTTCAGATTATGCTCGCGCGCGCCGCGCACTTTGATGTCGGTCAGCACTGGGAACGCCCATGCCAGGGAAGCTGCGTGAGTCTCATGCGCTGCGTTCTATCTCTGTTCTTTTCGGGATACCAGAGGGGAAGATAGGATCGACAACGGCATATGGGTAGAGGTGCAAGGCGTGCGGCCAACTGAATGCGTGACCGAAAGAACTCATCTCGCCGCATTTCATTTTCCGGGTGCGACGCCCTCTTGATCCGGCCGGCGAGCCGCTCCAACATGGACGCAAATATAGAAACAGTTGGGGGAGGCGCGATTGGCTTGGAATCGCACTTTGGGAAAGGCGGCCATGCGCCATGTGCGCGGCCTATCCGTAGCGGCGGCGGTTTCGCTGACGCTGGCCGGTTCGCCGGCGGCGAGTCAGGGGACGCGCGGCCCGGGGCCGTTGACGGCCGAGCAGCTTGACAAGCTGGTGCCCAAGCATCCCGGCTATTTGGGCGCGCTGGCGCCCGAAAATCTCCAGAAGCCCCGGCCCAAGCCGCATTTCGACCTGACTGGCACTTGGTTCGTCGACCTCTCCGAGGGCTTCAGCAAGTTCATGTTCGGGCCGCCGTATCCCAAGTTCCTGCCGCAGGCGCAGGCGGATTTCGATGAGGGGCAGAAGGCGGCGGCCGAGCGGCGGCCTTATCGCGACGCCATTGGCCAATGCTATCCGGCCGGCATGCCGATGATTATGACGCGCGTGTGGCCGCATGCCTTCATCCAGCTGCCGACGGTGATCTACATGGTCTCGGGCTTCACCAACAGTTTCCGCGCCATCTATCTGGACGGGCGCGCCTATACCGATCCCGACACGGTGGTGCACACCTATAATGGCGAATCCATCGGCCGCTGGGAGGGTGATACGCTGGTCGTCCACACCAAATATATCGAGCCGGACAATCATTATATCGACACCGGCATCCCCATTTCGGACGAATTCGAGATCGTCGAGCGCATCAAGCTGCTCGAGGGCGGCCGGCGCATGCAGGTCGAATATATCATGACCGACCCGCAGAATTGGGAAGGCGAGTGGCGCAACACCAAGTCCTTCACGCGCCAGGATTATACGGACATCGGCGAGGTGGAGTGCATCCTCGCCAACAACGCGCATCTGCCGGGTACGGACCTTGGCAATAGCCAGGTCGGGGAATTGGGAGAATGACGATGCGCAAGATGATCGGCGGGCTCGCCGTGGCGATCATGGCCCTTTCGGCCATGCCGGCCGCACAGGCGCATCACAGCTTCGCCATGTTCGACCAGGGAAGGAAAGTGGTGCTCAAGGGCAAGGTGCAGGAGTTCCAGTGGACCAATCCCCATGCCTTCATCGAACTGGTCGTGACCGAAGCGAGCGGCAAGACGGCGCACTGGAGCCTGGAGCTTAACAGCCCCAACAATCTGAAACGCCAGGGCTGGAGCCGCAATTCCCTGAAGCCCGGCGACGAGATTTCGGTGACGTTCAATCCGCTGCGCAACGGCAAGCAGGGTGGCCTGTTCAATTCGCTGGTGAAGGCGGACGGCAAGGTTCTGGCCGAAGCGGCTTTTGCGGGCGGCCGGCCGGTCAACACGCCGGGCGCGAATTGAGGGGAGGGGCATGCAGATGAAGCACAGGATTGTCGCGGCCGCTCTGGCCATCGCCGCTCTCGCCGGACCGGCGCTCGCGCATCACAGCTATGCGATGTTCGACATGAACAAGTCGGTCGACCTGAAGGGCAAGGTGGTCCAGTTCAAATGGACCAATCCGCACGCCTGGCTGGTGATCGAGGTCAAGGATGCCGGCGGCGCGCCGGTCACCTGGAATGTGGAGATGAACAGTCCCAACAATCTCATGCTGCTGGGCTGGAAGCGCACGACGCTGAAGGCGGGCGACGACGTGACGATCACCGTGCACCCGCTGCGCAACGAGAAGGCCGGCGGCTCCTTCATGTCCGTCACGCTGGCCAATGGCCAGAAGATCTCGGGCTGACGGTCATGGCGGGCTTCGCAATCGCATGGCGGGCAGGCGTGGCGGCGGTCGCCGCGCTGGCCCTTTCGCCGCTCCAGGCGCAGACCGGCTCGGTGGTTCCACCGGGCCTCAAGGAAGGCACGGGCGCGCCTTTCCCCAAGGGGCAGGGCGCGCAACTCGATTCGCTGCCGGACTGGGGCGGCGTCTGGACGCTGGTCCGGTCGACAGATCCGGCGTCCCGTCCTGCGCCCCCCAAGCTCAAGGGCGCCTACAAGGCCGCCTATGAGGCCTGGCGCGCGGAAGTGACGGCGAACAATGGCGTGGCCCGGAACACCCACTCCAACTGCACGCCGCCGGGCATGCCCATGTTCATGGCGCTGGCGCAATATCCCTATGAGTTTCTGTTCACGCCGGGGCGCGTTACGATCAATCAGGAAGCCTGGATGCAGACGCGCAAGATCTGGACCGACGGACGCAGCCATCAGGAAGATCCGGACCCGGCGTTCTTCGGCGACAGCATCGGCCGCTGGGAAGGCGGGACTCTGGTCGCCGAGACGATCGGCCTCAACGACAAGCTGCCGCTCCAGACCGGCATGGGGCATAGCGACAAGCTCAGGATCACTGAGCGCATTCATCTCGCTCCGGATAATTCCGACTTGCTAATCAACGAGATGACGATCGAGGACCCCGAGGCGCTGGAAGAACCCTGGCATGTGACCTATCGCTATCGGCGCGATCGCTATGGTCTGCTCTATGAGTTCCAATGCTCGGAGAATGATCGCAATCCGATCGACGAAGAGGGCAACACGCTGTTCGAGTGAGCGGCCTGCCGTGCCTCGGAGCGGTGCCGGCGCGGCGGCATGCCTCCGTGCCGGCGGCGGCCCTCGGTAACGAGCCCTGCTGGTGAAAATGTGGCACTTTTCTTATTGCTGCAATGCAGCAAATGAGCCCTGATGCTCTGCCAGGGCCGGGCGCTTTCGAACCTCTCCGGAGAGGGCGCTCGTCGAGTCCCCCGGATTCCCGATGAGCATAGCCTTGTCGCGCCCGCCAAAAGTACTATCGCAATCGCAAAAACAATGGTTAATGTCATAAAAGCTTCGGCGCTGTTAACCATGACGGGCGACGAATCATAAACTGAGCCCGGGACGACGGGCCGAGCGATGCGCGGGTGGGTCGCCAAGGGGGAATTCCTTACTATGGCAAAGTTGGACGTCGAAGATCTGAAGATTGCCGGCGCAGGCGCGCCCGCGCAGACAAGCACGCCTCTGGTCGACGCCGCGCGGCTGCGCTTCGATCTGGCTGAGATGGACATTGGCTGGGAGGCGGAGACGGGCACGCTCTGGTCCTTCATGACGCCGAGCGGCGAACCCAAATATACGCCCGCCATGCTGCGTGACCTGCGTCGCTGGCAGGTCGAGGTTCAGCGCCTCCATGCCGAGGAGCGGATCGACCTGCGCTATATCGTGCTGGGCTGCCGTTATCCCGGTGCCTTCAATCTCGGCGGCGATCTGGAGCATGTCGCCGGGCTCATCGAGCGGCGCGACCAGGGCGCGCTGGAAGCCTATGGCAATGCCTGCGTCGAGATTCTCTACCATAATCTACAGGCGCTTTCGCTGCCGGTCGTGACCATTGCCCTCATTCAGGGCGATGTGGTGGGCGGGGGTCTGGAATCGGCGCTCTCCTTCAATGTGCTGGTGGCGGAGCGGGATGCGCGCTTCTCGCTGCCGGAAAATGCGTTCGGCATGTTCCCGGGTGTCGGCGCCCATTCGCTGCTCACCCGGCGGCTCGGCGCGGCGGCGGCGGAGCGGCTGATGTTTGGCGGCAAGATCCACTCTGCCGAGGAGATGTACGATCTGGGCCTCGTCCACATCCTCGCCGAGCCGGGCGAGGGCGAGGCGGCGGTGCGCAACTATATCCGCCAGAACCAGCGCCGGATGAACGGCCAGCTCGGTGCCTATCGCGCCGCGCGCCGCGTCAATCCGGTCGAGATGGACGAGTTGCAGGCCATTGTGCGGATCTGGGCCGAGACGGGCATGAATCTCAGCGACCAGCAGCTCCGGGTGATGCGCCGCCTTGCGGTGAAGCAGGTGCGCTGACGGGATTCCGTCGTTCGGGCGGACATCGTCTTCCGGCGGGCCGGAAGGGCGCGGCCCGTTCGCTCGGGACATGGCGCCAGCCTCCCGGCCGGTAGGACAATCCAATCTGCGCGGCTTGCCAAACGCCGGCTTCAGTGCGCTTCCCGCCATGTTCCCGCGCGGCGGGGTGCGGTTAAGTTCCCCGAAACGCTCTTCCCCTATGTTCGCGGCGTTTCAGATCAGGCCATTGCTGGAGATCCTTCGATGCGGCTCACTCGGGCGCTCACAGTTCTTTGCGCGACCGCGCTTGCCGCCGGGCTCTCGACGGCCGCCGGCGCGGCCGATGCGCCGAGCGACTATAATCTCTTCGTCCTGGACAAGGCGGATGCGAAGTACAGCAGCGTCCAGGGCAAGGTCGCGGTTGGCGGCAATGCGGCCTTCACCGGCTATTCCATCGGCGCGGGCGCGGCGGGCGGCGACGTCAATCTGGTCGTGGGCGGCAATCTCAAGGCCATGAACGGATCGACCAACGGCCTCACGGCGGTCGGCGGCGCGGCGAGCTACAGCGGCTGGTCCGCGAGCGGCCTCCAGCCGGCGGGCACGGCGCTCCCGGTCGATTTCACCGCGGCCGCCGATTTCCTGGTTAAGCGCGCCTTTGAGCTGTCCAGCTACGGCACCGGCGCGGCGCCCGGCACGCTCGGCACCGTCACCTCGCTCTACGGCAATACCCAATGGGTGCTGAACGGCGCGGCGAGCGGCCTCAGCATCTTCAATCTGGATGCGGCCGCTATCCGGTCGAGCAACACATTCACTATCAACCTGACGCCGGGCGCGACTGCGCTCATCAACGTGACCGGGGATGTCGCCAGCCTCACCGGCGGCCTTGTCATCAACGGTGGCACCGCCTCGGACGTGCTGTGGAATTTCCATGACGCCTCCTCGCTCAGCTTCTCGGGCATCAGCATGCTGGGCTCGGTGCTGGCGCCCAATGCCGATTATCTCGGCGGCTGGGGCCAGGTCCACGGCTCGCTCATGGTCAGGAATTTCGGCGACCAGAAGGGCGCGACCTCGCTGTTCAGCGACGGCGCCTATCGCGGCGACCTGCTGCAACTTGAGCCCTCGCTCCCGGTCCCCGAGCCCGCGACCTGGCTGACGATGATCGGCGGCCTTGCGCTGGTCGGCGCCATCCTGCGCCGCCGCAAGGCCGCCGCCATCGCCTGACCGGCCGACACATCCAACCACCCTCACCGTCACCCCGGCGAAGGCGTGGACCCGGGTGAGGAGACTTACTCACCGCGACGGAAACCATTTCC
>CBIMKI010000157.1:0-7304 GCA_966244395.1 uncultured Sphingobium sp.
CTTCGGCCAAGCTCAGGGCAGGCTTCGACTTCGCTCAGGGCGAACGGTGGTATGACGAATGGCTGCAGACCAACCCAAACCGGACGAGCGTTATCTTCACGCCTGTTTCGCGACGTCCGCCCCGCGCGCCATCCTTGTCTTGCGGGTCACTGTGACGCCGTCGAAATTCAGGCCCCCGGCGCCTCCGGCACGTCCCCCGGCGCCGCATCCACCCACAGGCGCGCCGTCGCCATGTCATGGCCTGCGCGCAGGAACGTCGCGATCTGCTTCTCGCGCAGGGCCCGGTCCGGCGCTTCGTCCGCGAACGGCCCGATCCGCTTCCGGCGCGCCAGACGCTCCGCCGCCGTCCAGCGCTCCGCTTCGTCGGGCGCGGCGTCCTCTCGCGTCGGCTCGTCGATGCCGTCCACCGCCAGCTTCTGCGCGATCCGCCGGGCGCCCAGGCCCCGCCGCTGCATCGCGCCGGAGGTCATGGCGGCATAGGCGGCGTCGTCCACATAGCGCAGGTCCGCCATGCGCTCCGCGATCGCATCGACCGGCGGCGGGTCCTCGTCGTTCCAGCCCCGTTCATGCAGCTTGCGTGAGAGATAGGCGACGAGCTTGGCGCGGCTGGTCGCATAGCGGCCGGCATAGGTGAGGGCGAGCGCTTCCAGACCCTCCCTGTCCAGCGGTTTTGCGACGTTTTTTTGGCGTCGGGTGCCTGTGCGCCATCTTTGTGCCATAGTCGCTGCCATAAAGGCGAAGACTGGAACGCTGCAAGCGATGGACGAGGGAGAGCAAACTCGCAGCGCTTTTTAGGCCGGGCGCGAAAGCCGGGCCGGGGCGAGCCGGGTGGGTCGAAGCAACAGCAGAAGGGTCAATTCATGCAGCCAACTCCGACTGAAGATCGGCTTGAGCGGCGTTTCGCCGATTTCGCCACTTTGGGAGATGCGCTCGATTATGCGGCGACCGGCGCGCGCGGCCTCAATTTCCATGATCCGCGCGGCAATCTGTCCCGGGCCTATCCCTTTACCGAGATGCGGGAAGATGCGCTGGCCTGCGCGCACCGCCTCATCGCGCGCGGCGTGAAGCCGGGCGATCGCGTCGCCCTGGTCGCCGAGACGGGCGCCGAGTTCGCGCAGATCTTCTTCGGCATCGTCTATGCCGGCGGCTGGCCGGTGCCGCTGCCGCTGCCCACCAGCTTCGGCGGCAAGGAAAGCTATATCGACCAGCTTTCCGTCCAGCTCCAGAGCTGCGATCCCATGCTGTTCCTCTTCCCCGAGGAACTCGGGGACATGGCCGGGGAGGCCGCGCGGCGCCTGAACATCGAGCCGCTCGGCTTCGAGGCGTTCCTCGCCGTGCCGGCCGTGTCCGGCGACCTGCCGCGGGCGGACGCGGACGACATCTGCTATCTCCAATATTCGAGCGGTTCGACCCGTTTCCCGCATGGCGTCGCCGTCACGCACAAGGCGCTGCTCTCTAATCTCGCCGCGCACAGCCATGCCATGGAGCTGGTCGAGAGCGATCGCTGCATCAGCTGGCTGCCCTGGTATCACGACATGGGTCTTGTCGGCTGCTTCCTCTCGGTCGTCGCCAACCAGGTCTCGACCGATTATCTCAAGACCGAGGATTTCGCCCGCCGTCCGCTTGCCTGGCTCGATCTCATCTCGCGCCACAAGGGCAATGCGATCAGCTATTCGCCGACCTTCGGCTACGATATCTGCGCGCGCCGCATGTCCAGCCAGACGCGCGCCTCGGAGCGTTTCGATCTCTCGCGCTGGCGCATCGCGGGCAATGGCGCGGACATGATCCGGCCCGACGTGATGCAGGAATTCGTCGATGCCTTCGCCGAGGCCGGCTTCAGCCCCAAGGCTTTCCTGCCGAGCTATGGCCTTGCCGAGACGACGCTGGCCGTCACGATCATGCCGCCAGGCGAGGGGATCATCGTCGAGCTGGTCGAGGAGACCGAGCTTTCCGGCGGCGAGGCCCCGCAGGACCGGCCGCAGCGCTATCGCGCCATCGTCAATTGCGGCAAGCCGGTCATGGGCATGACCGTGGAGATCCGCGACGATTTCGGCGGCCTCCTGCCGGACAAGACGATCGGCAAGGTCTGGACCACGGGCAATTCGCTCATGACCGGCTATTTCCGCGATCAGGAGGCGACCGACGCCTGTATGGTCGATGGCTGGCTGGACACCGGCGACATGGGCTACCTTTCGGACGGCTATCTCTACATTGTGGGCCGCGCCAAGGACATGATTATCATCAATGGCAAGAACCATTGGCCGCAGGATATCGAGTGGGCCGTGGAGCAGCTTCCCGGCTTCAAGCAGGGCGATATCGCCGCTTTCTCGATCACCACGCCGGGCGGCGAGGAGGCGCCGGCGGTGCTGGTCCACTGCCGGGTGTCCGACAATGCCGAGCGCGCGCGCCTGCGTGACGAGATCCGCGAGCGGGTGCGTTCGATCACGGGCATGAACTGCGTGGTGGAGCTGATTCCCCCGCGCACGCTGCCGCGCACCAGCTCGGGCAAGCTCAGCCGCTCCAAGGCGCGCAAGCTCTATCTCGAGGGCGAGATCGTCCCCTACGATATCGCGGCCTGATCCCGGGCGCGTCGCCGGCCTTCGGGCGCATGACGGTTACCGCTTGATAACCCGGTAGGTTTATGCAGGCGGCGTGACCGATCGCTTGGCGCCCGCTGCCGACCGGACGAGAACCTCGTCCGAATCCATCTCGCTCGCGGCCCTCATGGGGCTGCGCCCGCTTCCGCATGGCCATGAGGATCATGTCCGCGCCAGCCAGTTGCGCGCCGCGGACCGCATGGCTGCCGTGCGCGGCACGGTGGCGTTCATGTCGGTGGGTTTCGCCGTCATCCTGGGCAGCCGCCATGCGCCGACGTGGATCGTCGGCATCTGGGCCATCCTCACGCTCGCCACCCGCCTTCCCATGATGCGGACGCGCCGCCGCAACGAACAGAGCGGCTATCGCGGCGTCACGCGGGGCGACATCTTCCTTCACGGCATATGGAGCGGTTTGCTGGGCATCATGTGGATGCTCCCCACTATCCTCTTCATGGCCAATGCCAGTGCGGTCGAGATCGTCGCCCTGTGGACATTGACGAGCTGTCTCATGACCGCGGTCGCCATCGCGCTCCACTCCACGCCGCTCGCGTCGAGCGCCTTCGTCCTGCCCGTGGGTCTCTCGTCGGTGGTCATGATGACGCAGCAGAGCGACCCCATCCTCACGGCCGTCGTCGCCACCTACACGCTGCTTCTCTTCGTCACGAGCCTGCGCCAGGCCTGCCAGTTCGGCGAGCAGTTGAGCACCAGCAACGAGCTGGCCGAGAAGCGGGAAGTGGTCAGCCTCCTCCTCAAGGAACATGAGCTGGAAGGGGCCGACTGGCTCTGGCAGACCGATGCCGAGGGTCGCTTGCGCAATGTCTCGTCCGGCCTGGGCCGTGCGCTGGGCCTTCCCCAGGATGCCCTCAACGGCCTCTCCGTGCTGAGTGCCTTCCAGCCGCCCGAGGACGAGGCCGACCGGCATCATCCCGCGCGCGCGCAACTGGCCGAGGGGCTCGCGCGCGGAGAAGCCTTCAGCGAGATCGTGCTGCCCGTCCTCGTCCAGGGCGAACGGCGCTGGTGGGAGGTTTCAGCCTCGCCTCGCCGCGACGCGAATGGCCGGTTCCTGGGCTTGCGCGGGGTCGGTTCGGACGTGACGGCGCGCAAGGAATCCGCCGAGCGGATTGCCCAGCTCGCCCGCCACGACATTCTCACCGATCTGCCCAATCGGCTTTCGCTGACCGAGGACCTCACTGCCGCGCTCGACCGGCTGGAGCGCTGGAAGCGGCCGTGCGCCGTGTTGATGGTCGACCTCGATCGGTTCAAGGCGGTGAACGACACGCTCGGCCACCAGATCGGCGACGAGCTGCTCATCCACGTTGCCCGGCGGCTGCGCGCGGTCTGTTCGGTCAACGAGACGGTGGGGCGCCTGGGCGGGGACGAATTCGCCGTCGTGCTGCACGACATGTCCGGCGCCGACTATGTCGAGGAGCTGGCCCTCTCCATCATCGCGGCCGTGTCGGAGCCCTATCAGGTCGAGCGCCACGTCCTCCGCATCGGCGCGAGCATCGGTTCCGCCATGGCACCGCAGGACGGGCGATCCGTCAGTGTCCTGCTCCGCAGCGCCGATCTTGCCATGTATCGCGCCAAGGGCGGGGGCGGCGGCCGTCATGTGGCCTTCGAGCCCGCCATGCAGGCCGATATCGAGGAGCGCCGCATGCTGGAGGCCGCCTTGCGCGAGGCGCTGGCCGGAAACCAGCTTCATCTCGCCTATCAACCCATCATCGATGTCGCGTCCGGTCTGATTGTGGGCTTCGAGGCCCTGGCGCGCTGGACCCATCCGGTGCTGGGCGAGGTGCCGCCCGCGCGGTTCATCCCCATTGCCGAGGAAGCGCGGCTCATCGGCTCGATCGGTGACCGGGTGCTGCGCAATGCCTGCATGGAGGCGATGCGCTGGCCCGATCCGCTCTCCGTCGCGGTCAATGTCTCGCCCGAGCAGCTGCGCGATCCCGCTTTTCTGGAGACAGTGGTGTCCGCGCTGGCGCATAGCGGCCTGCCGGCGGACCGGCTCGTGCTAGAAGTCACCGAAACCGTGTTCGCGCGCGAACGCACCGGGGCCATCCAGCTGCTCGACAAGCTGATCGCGCTCGGCGTGCATCTTTCGCTCGATGATTTCGGGACCGGGCGCAGCTCCATCGGCTATTTCGCCCGCACGCGCTTCAGCTCGATCAAGATTGACCGCGCCTTCGTGGCCGGCGCGGCGCGTGGTCAGCGCGAGAGCATGGCCATCGTGCGCGCGGCAGTGGCCATGGCCGAGGCGCTCGGCATCGAATCCACGGCCGAGGGCGTTGAGTCCCTCACCGAATATGACCGGATGCGCGCGCTTGGCTTCACGCGGGTCCAGGGCTTCCATCTCGGCCGTCCCATGTCCGCCGCCGATGCCGTGCGCCTCGTCGGTGAGCGCGGCTCGGCCGTGGCCTGACGTTCAGGCCAGCTTCCGCTCGATCAGTGCCCAGAGCGCGGCGAAGGCGCGGGCCGGCGCGCTTGTCGGGGCGAAGGCGCCCAGCGGCTGGCGCTTCAGCGCCATCTGCTCGACCACGCTGGCATAGGCGATGACCGGCCAGTCGGGATTGGCTTCCAGTGCCGTCTGGTGGAGCTTGCGTCGCCGGTCGACCATCGAGAAGACCGGCAGGATCTGCGGATGCTTGCCGCCGCGCCGGGCGAGATAGGTCGAGAGATCGTCGAGCGTCTTCTGAACAAGCGGCGAGGGGACGACGGGGACGACGAGCAGATCGGCCGCATGCAGCATCTGGTCGGCCGTCTCGTTGAGGCCGGGTGGGCAATCGAGCAGCACGCGGTCATAGCGCTTTGCCAGCCCCTCCAGCAGCTTGGCGAGCCGCTTGCGCTTGCCCAGCTCCATCAGCATCCGTTCCAGGCCGCGCAGCGAATGGTCGGCCGCGATGAGATGCAGGCCATCGATGTCGCTCGGCCGGCTGAGCGTGAGCGGGTCGACATCCCTGGAAAAGGCGGCCTGCACGGCATCCTTGCCCGTTCGCTCCGGTTGCAGCAGCCAGGTCGCGGCACCTTGCGGATCGAGGTCCCAGAGCAATGTCCGACGCCGCGAGAGCGTGGCGGAGGCCCAGGCGAGATTGACCGAGAAGGTCGATTTGCCGACGCCGCCCTTGAGCGCATGGACGGCAATGGTCTTCATGGCGGCCTTGGTCACGACGGTCCCTCTTGCCGGCAGGCGGGAGGGCCGGCGAGACCGCATTATGACGCTTTCATTGCAGTCTTGTGACGGGGATCGGGCGGGTTGTCATAGGCACAGGGACGGTGCGGTCTCCCTCCACCTTGTGCTCCTGCGCAGGCAGGAGCCCAGGGCGAGATGAAAGTGCCGTAGAAGGGAAAGACGCGCGTGCCGCAGTCCCGCGAAAGTAGCAGCACTCAAGCTCGATCGAACTGCCTGCACGCCCTGGGCTCCTGCCTTCGCAGGAGCAAGCCAGGGTTGGCCGTGCAGCGCCGCGCGCCTACAAAATCTCCCGCACCGCTTCCGGCGGCCGGCCGAGGCGCACGCCCTTGGCGGTTTCCACCAGCGGCCGCTCGATCAGGATCGGGTCGGCCGCCATGGCATCGAGGATCGCCGCGTCGCTCGCATCCTTGAGGGCCTTGGCGCCGTCTTCCGCCTTGCGCAGTCCATCGCGCGGGCTCATCCCGGCTCTGGCGTAGAGCGCCGCCAGCGTCTCGCGGCTCGGCGGGGTCTTGAGATATTCCACCACCTCCACCTCGACGCCCGGCGCGGCTTCGAGGATCGCCAGCGTCTCGCGCGACTTGGAGCAGCGGGGATTGTGCCAGATGGTGGCTTTCATGGCAGGACCTTTCCCGTTCTTCAGCTCGCCTTCTGCCGCTCCAGCCACTCTTCCAGCCATTTGATGGAATAGTCGCCATTCTGCACGTCGCGGTCCGCGATCAGGCGCTGATGGAGCGGGATGGTAGTCTTCATGCCTTCGATGACGAACTCTTCCAGAGCGCGCTTGAGGCGCATCAGGCAGCCCTCGCGCGTGCGGCCGTAGACGATGAGCTTGCCGATCATCGAGTCATAATAAGGCGGCACCGTATAGCCCTGGTAGAGGGCGCTATCGACGCGCACATGCATGCCGCCGGGCACATGATACATGCTGACCTTGCCGGGGGAGGGCGCGAACGTCTCCGGGTCCTCGGCATTGATGCGGCATTCGATGGCATGGCCGGTGAAGATGAGGTCGTCCTGCGTGACCGAGAGCGGCAGCCCGTCGGCGATGCGGATCTGCTCGCGCACCAGGTCGAAGCCGGTAATCATCTCCGTCACCGGGTGCTCCACCTGGATGCGGGTGTTCATCTCGATGAAGTAGAATTCGCCATTTTCGTAGAGGAACTCGATGGTGCCCGCGCCGCGATAGCCCATGTCGGCCATGGCCTTGGCGACCAGACTGCCCATGCGCTCGCGCTCGGCCGAGGAGATGACCGGGGAGGGGGCCTCCTCCAGCACCTTCTGGTGGCGCCGCTGGAGCGAGCAGTCGCGCTCGCCCAGATGAATGGCATTGCCCTGGCCGTCGCCGAAGATCTGGAACTCGATATGGCGCGGATTGCCGAGATATTTCTCCATATAGACGGTGTCGTCGCCGAACGCCGCCTTGGCCTCGCTCTTGGCCTGGCCCATCAGGCTGTCGAACTCGTCTTCGTTCGCCACCACCTTCATGCCCTTCCCACCCCCTCCGGCAGCCGCCTTGATCA
>CBIMKI010000158.1:0-7275 GCA_966244395.1 uncultured Sphingobium sp.
AGAGCGCGAGGCCCAGCGTCCACATGTTCTTGCAGCGCAGCGCTTCCTTGTTGCCCAGGCCGAAGGGCTTGACGCTCTCCATGGTGAGCGCGCTGATGTTGAAGGCCAGCACCTGCCAGCGCGAGAGCGAGCCGTCCTCGAGCGGATTGGACTCATATTTCGCCTTGGCGAGATTGCGCTCCGTGAACTCGCCGGTGTCCGCGATGATGAGGCCGCCGGGTTTCAGGTCGATCACGTTGGTCTTGAGCGCCGCCGGGTTCATCGCGATGAGGATGTCGGGCGCGTCGCCGGCGGTGGTGATGTCCGTCGAGCCGAAATTGATCTGGAAGGCCGAGACGCCGAACAGCGTGCCCTGCGGCGCGCGGATCTCCGCCGGGAAGTCCGGGAAGGTGGCGAGGTCGTTGCCGGCCAGTGCCGTCGACAAGGTGAACTGGCCGCCGGTCAGCTGCATGCCGTCGCCGCTGTCGCCGGCAAAGCGGACGACGACGGCTTCGGGCGCGGCATCGGCGCCTGCCTGGGGAAAACGGTCATTGGTGGCGACAGTGGCCATGGCGATACTCAAATGGGGTTCCAGAATGGGGCCGCACCTAATCCTTCCTGGGGCGCAGTTCAAAGTAGAAAAGCTGCGGGCCACCCACAACATTGCCTTTTGGGGCTGGACTTGCCATCCGGCCGGCTCATCCTAGCGCGACAACCGCCCGCCTTGCCGGGCCAGCATGAAGACCAGGACCCGTGACCGCCATCGACAAATCCGCTTTGCCCTATCGCCCCTGCGTCGGCATCATGCTCGCAAACCGTAGCGGCCTTGTGTTCGTCGGGCGCCGGATCGATCGGCCCAATAGCGAGCCGGATGCATGGCAGATGCCCCAGGGCGGCATCGATCCTGGCGAGGATGACAACGTGGCCGTGATTCGCGAACTGGGCGAGGAAACCGGGCTTGCCGCCGCCCATGTCGACATCATCGCCCGCGCGGCGGAGGAGCATCGCTACGATCTGCCGGACGATCTGGTCGGCAAGATCTGGGGCGGGCGCTATCGCGGCCAGGCTCAGCGCTGGTTCCTGCTGCGCTTCAAGGGTGAGGATAGCGACATCGACATCACCACCCATCATCCCGAATTCGACGCCTGGCAATGGGTCGAGGCGGACCGGCTGGTCGACCTCATCGTTCCCTTCAAGCGCACGCTCTACCGGCAGGTCGTCGAGGAATTCCGCCCACTGCTGTAGCGCGAACGAAAAGGCAAAGCGCAGACCAGATCTTAACCCCACCCCTTCAGGGGAGGGGCAAGGGGGTGGGGGCGATGCGCAGCATCGCTCGCGCAGCGACTACGAGCAGCCCCGCCACCGCCTGCCCCCTCCTCTAAGAGCATATCGCCTCAAGTTGCCGCGCTAGCTCCATAACATGTGTCCCCACGAAGGCAGGGACCCAGGGCGTCATGACGCGGGCCTGGGCTTGGATCGCCCTGCCCCCCGCCTTCGCGGGGGCCACATGGCTTCAGTCAAAGACGATCATGCTCCAAATGCGAGGAAGAGCCCATAGCCATTCCACCTATCAACCGTCATATATATTTCCTAACAACTGTCGGAAAGATTTACAGTTAAGCCCATCGTTAACCATCGAGACCCGCAGATTTCCTCAGTTGGCACGAGCATTGCTGGGTTAACGACATGAAAAGAATAAGCCGCCTTTTCACGATCAGGACCAAGTTCGAGGCTTTCCTCGCCATCTATGCCATTGCCATCGGCGCCTGCGAGCGCGGCGTCCATTATATGCAGCAATATCCCGGCACCGGCGGGCAGATCCTGTTTCTCGCCTGCACGCTCGCCGTGTTCGTAACCGGCGGCCTGTTGCTCGATGGTGTGGAATTGAAGCAGGCTTACGGCAAGGCCGGCTGACCGCCGCCTACCCGGCGGTATAGCGTCTGGACCTATCGCAGCGCGGCCTCGGCCGGCACAGCCTCATAGCCATGCTCCCGGGCGACCGGCGCGCATGTGACCTTGCCGTCCCACACATTCAATCCGTCGAGCAGATGCGGGTCGCGCCGCATCGCTTCCTTCCAGCCCAGGTCGGCGATGCACAGCGCATGGGGCAGCGTCACATTGTTGAGCGCATAGGTGCTGGTGCGCGCCACGGCGCCGGGCATGTTCGCCACGCAATAATGGACGATGCCGTCCACGATGAAGGTCGGCTCGCCATGCGTGGTCGGATGGCTGGTCTCGAAGCAGCCGCCCTGGTCGATGGCGACGTCCACCAGCACCGCGCCCTGCTTCATCGTGCCGAGCATGGCGCGGCTGACCAGCTTGGGTGCCGCCGCACCCGGAATGAGCACCGCGCCGATGACCAGATCGGCCTGCGCGACGCAGTCGGCGAGATTGGCGTTGTTGGAAAAGCGCGTCTTGGCCCGCGCCTCGAAATAGGTGCCGAGCCGCTCCAGCACTTCGGGATTGCGGTCGAGGATGGTCACGTCCGCGCCCAGGCCCGCGGCCATCTGCGCGGCATTGAAACCGACCACGCCGCCCCCGATAACGCAGACCTTGGCCGGCAGCACGCCCGGTACGCCGCCCAGCAGCACGCCCCGTCCGCCATGCGCCTTTTCGAGCGCGGTGGCCCCTGCCTGGATCGCCATGCGGCCCGCGACCTGGCTCATCGGCTTGAGCAGCGGCAAGCCCCCATGGGCATCCGTCACCGTCTCATAGGCAATGGCCGTGACGCCCGCCTTCATGAGATCCGCCGTCTGTTCGGCGTCCGGCGCGAGGTGGAGATAGGTGTAGAGGATCTGGCCCGGGCGGAGCATGGCGCGCTCGTCGGGCTGCGGCTCCTTCACCTTCACGACCATCTCGGCCCTGTCGAACACTGTCCTTGCGTCCGGCGCAATGAAAGCGCCAGCAGCGCGATAATCATTGTCACTGGCGCCGATACCCAGCCCCGCGCCGCTCTCGACGATCACCTCATGGCCATGGACATGCAGTTCATGAACGCTCTCGGGCGTGAGACCCACACGATATTCGTGCGTCTTGATCTCCTTCACCGTACCGACAATCATCGGGCGCCTCCTTTGGAATAAAATTACGCTTAGCGAAAAGGACCGTGCGCGCTAGGGCGAAAAATCCAGCACGACAGGGAAGGATGCACATGACCGGCCGGACAGGCGCCATCGCTACACTCCAGCGCTACTACGACGCCTTCAATCGGGGCGATGCCGAGGCCATGCTCGCCTGCCTGACCGACGATGTCGCGCACGACATCAACCAGGGTACGCGCCAGACCGGCAAGGCCGCCTTCCGCGACTTCCTCGCGCATATGGACCGCACCTATGCCGAGACGCTCGCGGACATGGTGCTCATGGCCAATGAGGACGGCACACGCGCCGCCGCGGAGTTCACGGTACACGGCCAATATCTCGCCGATGACGAGGGCCTGCCCCCGGCCAGCGGCCAGCGCTACGTGCTGCCTGCCGGTGCCTTCTTCGACCTTGATGACGGGCGGATCGCGCGCGTCTCCGTCTATTACAATCTTGCCGACTGGATCGCGCAGGTCGGCGGCTGATGAGCGGCATCAGGGTCGAGACGCTGAACGACGCCGCCGCGCGGGCCGCGGCGCTGCCGGACCTCGCGCGCCTGCGCATCGCGGTGTTCCGGGAATGGCCCTATCTCTATGACGGCACGCTCGCTTATGAGGAACGCTATCTGGCGCATTTCCTCCAAGAAGCCGGCGCGGTGCTGGTGGTGGCGCGAGACGGCGAGACCATCGTCGGTGCTGCCACCGCCTCGCCCATGGCGGGGCAGGAGGAGGCATTGCGTCGCCCCTTCGAAGCAGCCGGGCACGATGTCGGCACGTTCAGCTATTTTGGCGAATCCGTGCTGCTCCCGGCCTATCGCGGCCATGGCATCGGCCATGCTTTTTTCGATCATCGCGAGGCGGCGGCGCAGGCGGCCGGCGCGAGCGCAGCCTGTTTCTGCGGCGTGATCCGCCCGGCCGATCATCCGCTGCGGCCAGAGGGCGCACGTGACCTTGGCCCCTTCTGGCGCGCGCGGGGCTATGCGCCGCTCGACGGCGTGATCGGCAACTTCGCGTGGAAGGATGTGGATCACGACATGGAGAGCGATCATCCCATGCAGTTCTGGCATCGGCGGCTATGAGCGCCTTCACCCTCGCCCTCGCCCAATATCCCATCGAGCGGATCGCCAGTTTCGAGGCCTGGCAGGCGAAGATCGCTGCCTGGGTGAGCGAGGCGGCGCAGGCTGGTGCGCGACTGCTGGTCTTCCCCGAATATGCCGCGATGGAGCTGGCCGCGCTCGATCCTGAAAGCATGGCCGATCTTCAAGGCACGATCCGTTTCGTCGCGGGCCTGATCGGGCAGGTCGACGCCCATCACGCCGCGCTCGCCCGGCAACATGGCGTCCACATCGTCGCCGGCAGCCTCCCCTGCCCGCTCCCAGATGGCCGTATCGTCAATCGCGCCCGCCTGTTCGCGCCCAATGGCAAGGCCGGGCATCAGGACAAGATCGTGATGACGCGCTTCGAGCGCGAGCGCTGGATGATCGACGCGGGCACGCCGGTGCGCCTGTTCGAGACGGCACTGGGCCGCCTCGGCCTCTCCATCTGCTATGATGTCGAGTTCCCGCTCATTGCCCGCGCGCAGGCGGAGGCGGGCGCAATGCTCATCCTCGCGCCGTCCTGCACGGACACGCTGCAAGGCTATTGGCGCGTGCGCATCGGTGCGCAGGCGCGGGCGCTGGAGAATCAGTGCTTCGTCGGGCAGGCGCCAACCGTGGGCATGGCGCCATGGTCGCCGGTGATCGACGAGAATTACGGCGCGGCCGGCCTCTACGGCCCACCGGACGGCGACGCGCCGGACGACGGCGTGCTGGCGCTGGGCGATCTGGGCATGGGCCAATGGGTCTATGGCGCGGTCGATCCCGCGCGCGTGGTCCGCTGGCGCGACGAAGGCGCTGTCCGGCCCTTCGCGCATTGGCCCGAGAGCGGGCCGACAGCGCCGCTGCCCTGTGAGATCGTCGACCTGCGCTGATTTGCAGCGGCAAGAAGAACGCGCGCCTTCACAAGGAAACCAGTGCTCCTGCGAAGGCAGGAGCACCAGAGAACGACTCCCTAGAAAAACATCTTGCGGAAGCCGATCATCACCGAGCGGCCCTGCCGATCCAGGAAGGCGCCCTGATAGGCATAGGGCGTCGTGCCATTGGCATCCGTCACCTTCTGGCGCGCGTCGAACAGATTGTTGACGCCCAGCGTCAGGCGTGCGCCCCGCAGGAAGGGTACGGCCTCCACCATCTTGGGCTTCTGCGCGAAATTGAGGAAGACGCGCAGGTTGACCGTGGTCAGCGCGCCGAAGCGCAGGTTCGATTCCGGCGTGCCGGAGGCCCCGATGCTCCGCGTGGCGCTGCGCCAGTTGGTGAAGGTGCGGAAGCCGAGGCCGCTCTGCGTATAACCTGCCTGGATCTGGAGCTGATGCTGCGAGGGGCTCGCGCCGCCACCCAGCGTGCCGCCATTGAGCAGGTCGATGACCGGCAGAGTGGAGGCGAGCTGCGTCGTGCTGTCGAACAGCCAGGTGTGATAGACGGAAAAGTTGAGCCGGCCGCCGCGCTGGTTGCCGCCGCCCGGACCACCCGGCCCGCCGCCGAAGCCGCCAAATCCTCCGGGCGGACCACGGAAACCGCCTGGCCCCGCCGGTCCACCGCGACCGCCGAAAGTCACGGCCGGCGGATCGCCGCTGCCCGGCTGGCCCTGTCCCTGCGCCGGTTGCCCTTGCGGCTGCTGGGCCCGCCCTTGCTGCGACGCCTGCGTCTGCCCCTCGCCCGGCTGTCCATTGGCGGCAGGCTGGCCACCCTGCTGCCCCTGCGAGGTCTGGTTGAAGCGTTGGGCTGCCTCGGCCGGGATGCGGCCGCTATCGATACCTTCCTGGATGCGGCGACGCGCGACTTCCTGAAAGGCCTGAATGTCCCGCTGCGGCGTGCGCAGCGACATGTTGAAATTGAAGCCCCAGCGCATCTGCGTCGACTTCTGCCGGGCAATGTTGATCGGTCGCAGGTCCACTTGCGTCAACCGGCCCACCGTCTGGCCCAGATCGCCGGGATCATTGGGGTCCAGCGGATCGCGTACGAAGCGATTCCCAAAGGCCGTCTGCGTCTCCAGCGAGATGCCGGGCAGCGCGGCGATTCCGCCCTGCGCGCTGTTGTGCGTCAGGTCGACCGAGATGTTGAGCTGCGGATCGCGCAGCGGCGAGAGATTGAGGCCCAGGCGGTAGTTGCGCGCCTCGGCCTTGTCGAGATTGGGGTTGCCGCCCGAGATTGTCGAGACATTCACCGTCTCGCCCCGTACATAATCGAAGATCGGCACATTGACGGTCACGACCGGCGAATCGCCCAGCTGCTGGGGCGTCGGCGCGGTCTGGCGGTCGTTGAAGCTGCCGATGAGCGCGATGCCCCGCCGCGGCTGCCAGTTGAAGCCGAAACCATAGTTGCGCACCGTGCCGGCGTCCGACAGCTCGTTCACGCCGGCATCGGCATTGACCGAGAGCTGGCCGATCACGTCGGTCAGCGGCGTGCCCGATCCGGCGATCGGCACGTTCAGATTGACGGAGGCGCCGCCCGTGTCGCGCTTGACGCGCGAGGGCGTGTTGATGCCGTCCCGCAGGCGGTTGCTGCGGAAGGAAAGCGTCGAGCCGGAAAGATTGGCGGTGAGCGAAACATCGCCCGAGGGCAGCTCGGCGACGATGGTGCTGTAGAGCAGGTTGATTTCGCCCGTGTCGGCATAGCTGCGCGATACGTCGGCGCCCGGGCCGATCAGAAAAGCCGGTGCGATGTCGTCGGCCGGATTGGCCGAGGGGTCGCCCGCGGCGACGGCCGCCGCATAATCGGCAAGGTCGAACGGACGATCGGAAATGGACCGCGTGAAGCTGTGGTCGTAATTCCCCGTCAGCGTGATCGTGCCCTTGCTGTGATCGCGTGACAGGCCAAAGCCGAGTTGCATCTGCTGGCGGCTCGATGAGCGCTCCAGCGCGCCGATGCCCGGCGCATTCGGCGTAAAGGTGCTGGCGAGGCCGTTCATGGCATAGGGGCTGCTGGCCGGGATCGCGACGGGAAAGAGCGCGCGCCCGATAAGCGCCTCGCTCTGGTCCGTGGTCAGCGTGCCGTTGATCGTGCCGGAAAGGCGCTCGGCGAGCATCTGATGATAGGTCGTGTTGATCGTGAGCTGCTGGCTGGCGGGCGTCAGCGTGCGGAAGCTCGAATCCGTGCCGCTGAGGCCACGATCGGTCTCCA
>CBIMKI010000159.1:0-7241 GCA_966244395.1 uncultured Sphingobium sp.
GCGGCCAAGGAGGCCGGGGCGTCGGCGGTGCGGCTGCGCGGATTGTAGATGAGCCAGGTGCCGTCCATGCCATGCACGTTATGCGATCATTTACGCGCTGGAAACAGCCGGCGCGCAAAAAGGGCGCCCACACGGCCGCCCCTTGAGCCCTGTCGAGCGACGCGCTAGGAGGCGGGCATCTTTGCGGCGCAGCGCGGCTGCGCCCAGTCCCAGGGACGACGACACGCAATGGCCGAATTCACTCTCCCCGCTAACAGCAGGATCAAGGGCAAGGGCGCGGTGCACAAGGCGCCGGACGACGCCGCCAATGTGAAGCGCTTCAAGGTCTATCGCTACGATCCGGACACGGGCGAGAACCCGCATTACGACATGTTCGAGATCGATCTCGACGATTGCGGCCCGATGGTGCTGGACGCGCTCATCAAGATGAAGGGCGAGCAGGACAGCTCGCTCACCTTCCGCCGCTCCTGCCGCGAGGGCATCTGCGGCTCCTGCTCGATGAACATCAACGGCAAGAACGGTCTCGCCTGCACCACGGCGATCGAGGACTGCAAGGGCGAGGTGCGCATCACCCCGCTGCCGCACATGGACGTCATCAAGGACCTCGTGCCCGATTTCACGCATTTCTATGCGCAATATTCCTCGATCAAGCCCTGGCTGCAAACCGTGACGCCACCGCCCAGCGGCAAGGAGCGCCTCCAGTCGCCGGCCGACCGCGAGAAGCTGGACGGCCTCTATGAGTGCATCCTGTGTGCCTGCTGTTCGACCTCCTGCCCCAGCTACTGGTGGAACAGCGACAAGTTCCTCGGCCCGGCCATCCTGCTCCAGGCCTATCGCTGGCTGGCCGACAGCCGCGACGAGATGACCGGCGAGCGCCTCGACGAGCTGGAGGACCCCTTCCGCCTCTATCGCTGCCACACCATCATGAACTGCGCCAATGTCTGCCCCAAGGGCCTCAACCCCGCCAAGGCCATTGCCGAGACCAAGAAGATGATGGTCGAGCGCGCGATGTGACGCAGGCCGGCGCGTCGCTGGCGGCAGCAGCTCCCTTGCGCGGCAGGGCCGCATGACCACTGTCCTTGCCCGCTATGACGCCCTTGTCGCCGCGGGCGAACTCAAGCCCGACTCGGATCAGCGCGCCGCCGCGCTGCGGCTGACCCGATTGCAGGAAGAGCTGGAGGCGGCCCCCCGGCGCGGTTCGGTGCTCTGGCGGATGCTGCGCAGGGCGCCCGAGCCGGTGCGCGGCGTCTACATGTGGGGCGGCGTCGGGCGCGGCAAGTCGATGCTCATGGACCTGCTGCGCGATTGCCTCGACGGGCCGGCCAAGCGGCGCATCCATTTCCACGAATTCATGCTGGACGTGCATGCCCGGCTGCGCGCGGCGCGCGAGAGCGAGTCGGGCGACCCCATCCCCATCGTCGCGGCCGCCCTAGCGGGCGAAGTGCGCGTGCTGCTGTTCGACGAGATGGTGGTCAACAACATGGCCGACGCCGCGATCATGTCGCGCCTGTTCACGGCGCTGCTGGATAGCGGCGTCACGCTCGTCGCCACCTCCAACCGGCCGCCGGACGATCTCTATAAGGACGGGCTCAACCGCGAGTTGTTCCTGCCTTTCATCGCGCTCCTCAAGGCCCGGCTCGACGTGCTCCCGCTCAATGGCCCCACCGATTATCGGCTGGATCGCCTGGGCGGCATGGACACCTGGCACGTGCCCAATGGCGAGGAGACGACGCGGGCGCTGCGCGAGATCTTCTTCCGCCTCACCGACTATCCGCCCGAGGACAGCGCGAACGTGCCCTCCGAAGAACTGAACGTCGGCGGCGGGCGCCTGCTCCATGTGCCCAAGAGCCTCAAGGGCGTCGCGGTCTTCTCCTTCAAGCGGCTGTGCGCGGAGGCGCGGGGGGCGGCGGACTATCTCGCCATTGCCCGGCGCTTCCACACCGTCATCATCGTCGGCATTCCCGTGCTGGGGCCTGAGAAGCGCAACGAGGCTGCGCGATTCGTGACGCTGATCGACGCGCTCTACGAGCATAAGGTGAAGCTCATCGCCGGGGCCGATGCGCTGCCTGGCTTGCTCTATCCGGAGGGCGACGGGCGCTTCGAGTTCGAGCGCACGGTGTCGCGTCTCATGGAGATGCAGTCGGACGCCTATCTCGCCCTCGGTCACGGCGCGCATTCGGCTTGACAGCGCGGCGGCGCGGGCCGCACCAGTTGAAGCGCCTGCGGGGGAAATCCATGCGTCCGGCCGAGCTTGCGATCATCGTTCCCACCTTCAACGAGCGCGACAATGTTGCCCTGCTCGTGCCCTTGGTCGAACAGGTCCTGGCCGGCATCGCCTGGGAGATCGTCTTCGTCGACGATGATTCGACGGACGGCACCGCCGATGCCGCGCGCGCCCTGGCCCGGCGCGATGCCCGCATTCGTGTCGTGCAGCGCATCGGCCGACGCGGCCTCGCCAGTGCCTGCGTCGAGGGTATATTGGCCACCGCCGCCCCTTATGTCGCGATCATGGACGGGGATCTCCAGCATGACGAGACGGCGCTGCGCGTCATGTTCGATCGCATCGTGCAGGGCGATGTCGATCTCGTCGTGGGCAGCCGCCATGCGCGCGGCGGCGGCATGGGGGCGCTCAGCGAAGAGCGGCGGGAGATGAGTGCGCTTGCCACGAAGCTGGCGGTCATGCTCACCCGCACGCCGCTCTCCGATCCGATGAGCGGTTTCATGATGATGACGCGCGAGGCCTTCATGCGCTCGCTGCCCCATCTCTCGACCGTGGGCTTCAAGATCCTGCTCGACATTGCCGCCAGCGCGCCCGTGCCGCTGCGCATCGCCGAAGTGCCTTATGTGTTCCGCAGCCGGCAGCATGGCGCCAGCAAGCTCGATAGCCTCGTCCTGTGGGAATATGCCCAGCTTCTCATGGACAAGGCGGTGGGCCACATCGTTCCGGTGCGGTTCCTCAGCTTCGCCACGGTCGGCGGCATGGGCGTGCTGGTGCACTTCGCCGTGCTGACCCTGCTCTACAAGCTGGTCGCCTTGCCGTTCCCGCCGGCACAGGCCGCCGCGACGCTGGTGGCCATCTCCAGCAACTTCTTCCTCAACAACATCTTCACCTATCGCGACCAGCGCCTGCGCGGCTTGGGGCTGCTGCGCGGCTGGGCGACGTTCAATCTCGTCTGCGCCTTCGGGGCGGCCGCCAATGTCGGCGTGGCGGACTGGCTCTTCGAGCGCGATTCCTACTGGGCGCTCTCGGCCTTCGCCGGCATCATGGTGAGCGTGGTGTGGAACTATGTCATGTCCGCGCTCTTTACATGGCGACGAAAGCACTGACCCGCAATGACGGAGGACGGCCCCAAGGTTGCCGAAGGGGGCTTATTGCAATTGCGAACTATTATCAAACAAAAGCGCTTCTTGCAGTCGTCTGCGCATTGAATCGGTAACCAATTGGGCCTATGGCCGGCCTCTAATCCCCGTTTCCAAGGAGAAACACGCGCAATGGCCCGCAAGAAGATCGCCCTTATCGGCGCCGGCATGATCGGCGGCACGCTCGCTCACCTCGCCGCGAAGAAGGAGATGGGGGATATCATTCTCTTCGACATCGCCGAGGGCATGCCGCAGGGCAAGGCGCTCGATCTCGCGCAGTGCGGCCCGATCGAAGGCTTCGATGCCAACATCAAGGGCACCAACGACTATGCCGACATCGCCGGCGCCGATGTGGTCATCGTGACCGCCGGCGTGCCGCGCAAGCCGGGCATGAGCCGCGACGACCTGCTCGGTATCAACCTGGGCGTCATGAAGTCGGTGGGCGAGGGCATCAAGGCGCATGCGCCCAATGCCTTCGTGATCTGCATCACCAATCCGCTCGACGCCATGGTCTGGGCGCTGCGCGAATTCTCCGGCCTGCCCCACGAGAAAGTGGTGGGCATGGCCGGCGTACTGGATTCGGCCCGCTTCGCGACCTTCCTCGCCTGGGAGTTCGGCGTCTCGGTCAAGGACGTGAATGCCTTCGTGCTCGGCGGTCATGGCGACACCATGGTGCCGGTGACCAGCTACACCACCGTCTCGGGCATCCCGGTCGACGATCTCGTCAAGATGGGCAAGTCCAGCAAGGTAGCGATCGACGCCATCGTCGCGCGCACCCGTTCGGGCGGCGGCGAGATCGTGGGTCTCCTCAAGACCGGCTCGGCTTATTATGCCCCCGCGACCAGCGCCATCGCCATGGCCGAAGCCTATCTGGGCGACCAGAAGCGCATCCTGCCCTGCGCCGTCCATGTGAAGGGCAAATATGGCCTGGACGGGCTTTATGTCGGTGTGCCGGTGGTGATCGGCGCGAACGGCGCGGAGGAAGTGATCGAGATCGCGCTCGACGACGAGGCGAAGACGAACTTCCAGAAGAGCGTCGACGCGGTCAAGGAACTGCTGGTGGCGTGCAAGGGCATCGAGCCGAGCCTGGGGTGAGGGCGAGTCCACACAGAAACAAAGCCGTCACCCCGGCGAAGGCCGGGGTCCATCGCGCGACCGAGGATGGATACCGGCCTTCGCCGGTATGACGGGAGAAGAGCGGTTTGGAGAGGCGCGGTTACGTCTACATCATGGCGAGCAGGCCGAACGGCACGCTCTACATTGGCGTAACGAGCGATTTGATGAAGCGTGTCTGGAGCATCGCGAAGGCGTTATTGACGGTTTCACGAAGCGCTACGGATGCAGGTTGCTGGTCTGGTTCGAAGCGCATGATCGGATCGAAAACGCGATCGCGCGCGAGAAGCAGATGAAGGAGTGGCGACGGGCATGGAAGATCCGCCGGGTCGGGGAGGCAAATCCCGACCGGACCGATCTCTATCCGACGCTGGCGTAGAAATGGACCCCGGCCTTCGCCGGGGCGACGATGAAAAGGACCAGGCCTGCCCATGAGCATCCTCGTCGACAAGAATACCAAGGTCATCACCCAGGGCATGACGGGTGCCACCGGGACCTTCCACACCGAGCAGGCGCTGGCCTATGGCACGCAGATGGTCGGCGGCGTCACGCCCGGCAAGGGCGGTACGAACCATATCGGCCTGCCGGTCTTCGACACGGTCGAGGAAGCGGTGGCGAAGACCGGCGCGACCGCGAGCGTGATCTATGTGCCGCCGCCATTCGCGGCCGACTCCATCCTGGAGGCGATCGACGCGGAAATCCCGCTGATCGTGACCATCACGGAAGGCATTCCGGTGCTGGACATGGTGCGCGTGAAACGTGCGCTCTCCGGCAGCAAGTCGCGGCTCATCGGCCCTAATTGCCCCGGCGTGCTGACGCCGGACGAGTGCAAGATCGGCATCATGCCCGGCTCCATCTTCCGCAAGGGCTCGGTCGGCGTCGTCTCGCGCTCGGGCACGCTCACTTATGAGGCGGTGTTTCAGACCAGCAATGCGGGCCTGGGGCAGACCACGGCGGTCGGCATCGGCGGCGATCCGGTCAACGGCACCAATTTCATCGACGTGCTGGAGCTGTTCCTCGCCGACGAGGCGACCCAGTCGATCATCATGATCGGCGAAATCGGCGGCAATGCCGAGGAGCAGGCCGCGCAGTTCCTGATCGACGAGGCCAAGCGCGGCCGCAAGAAGCCGATGGCCGGCTTCATCGCGGGCCGCACGGCGCCTCCGGGCCGCCGCATGGGCCATGCGGGCGCCATCGTCTCGGGCGGCCAGGGCGGCGCGGAAGACAAGATCGCGGCAATGGAGGCCGCGGGCATCAAGGTCGCGGCGAGCCCGTCCGAACTGGGCACCACGCTGCTCGAGGTGCTGAAGGGCTGAACATGGTTAGCAGGCCGTTAATCCCGCGCCGCTAGTAAGGCGCGGGAGGCGGCCCCGCCGGGAACCAAGTGCCCGGCGGCGCGTGGCAGTACGAAGGATCAGGCCATGGGTTTGGAACATCAGGATTTCGCTGGCGGCTCTGAGGTCGAGCAGGGCCCGAGCTGGGCCCGCAAGGGCTGGCCGCTCGACGCGACGGACGATCTCACCGCCGCGCTCGATCCCACGCAGATGCAGGTCGCCATCAAGGCCGCCGCCGCCAAGGCCGGCGCGCCGGCGGGCGAGGTGGACATCACCCGCGCGGCGGACGACAGCATCCGGGCCATGATGCTGATCCGCACCTATCGCGTGCGGGGCCATCTGGCGGCCAATCTCGATCCGCTCGGCGTCGCGCAGCGTGAGCTGCCGGTCGACCTGACGCCTGAATATCACGGCTTCTCCGGCGCCGCGCTCGATCGCAAGATCTACATCGCCGGCGCGCTGGGCCTCGAATGGGCGACGATCCGCGAGGTGGTGGAGATCCTGCGCCGCAACTACTGCGGCTCGGTCGGCTTCGAATATATGCACATCGCCGATGTCGAGGAGCGCCGCTTCATTCAGGAGCGGATCGAGGGCGGCGACAAGTCCATCGACTTCACCCCCAACGGCAAGAAGGCGATTCTGGCCAAGGTCGTCCATGCCGAGCAATATGAGAAGTTCCTGGGCCGCAAATATGTCGGCACCAAGCGCTTCGGCCTGGACGGCGGCGAATCCATGATCCCCGCGCTTGAAGCCATCATCAAGCATGGCGGCGCGAGCGGTATCCGCGAAATCGTCTATGGCATGGCCCATCGCGGCCGCCTGAACGTGCTCGCCAATGTGATGGCCAAGGGCTTCCGCGTCATCTTCCATGAATTTTCGGGCGGCACCGCCAATCCCGAGGATGTCGGCGGATCGGGCGACGTCAAATATCATCTCGGCACCTCCACCGACCGCGAGTTCGACGGCATCAAGGTGCATATGAGCCTGGTGCCCAACCCCTCGCACCTGGAGACGGTCGATCCGGTGGTGCTCGGCAAGGTGCGTGCGCAGCAGCTCTTCCGCGACGATATCGGCCCGGGCAAGCACAAGCAGGTGCTGCCCGTGCTCATCCACGGCGACGCGGCCTTCGCCGGCCAGGGCATCGTCTGGGAATGCTTCGGCTTTTCGGGTGTGCGCGGCTACAATACCGGCGGCTGCATCCATTTCATCGTCAACAACCAGATCGGCTTCACCACCTCGCCCCAGTTCTCGCGCGGCTCGCCCTATCCCAGCGACGTCGCCAAGGGCGTGCAGGCGCCGATCCTGCATGTGAACGGCGATGATCCCGAGGCGGTCACCTTCGCCTGCAAGCTCGCCATCGACTATCGCCAGACCTTCCACCGCGACATCGTGATCGACATGTGGTGCTATCGTCGCTTCGGCCACAATGAGGGC
>CBIMKI010000160.1:0-7232 GCA_966244395.1 uncultured Sphingobium sp.
TTGGTGCTGACGCGCAACGTGGAGCCCGGCCAGGTGGTGACTGCGGGCAGCGGCACTTTGTTCCGCATCGCCAAGGATGGCGAGATGGAGATGCTGGCCCAGCTTTCCGAGGATGAGCTTGCCGCGCTCGCGCCGGGCGTGAAGGCGACGGTGACGCCGGTCGGCACGAGCCGCAGCTTCGTAGGCACGGTGTGGCAGGTCTCGCCGGTGATCGATCCGCAGTCGCGCCTGGGCAATGCGCGCATCGCCCTGCCCTACGACGCGGCGCTGCGTCCCGGCGGCTTTGCCAATGCGCAGATCAACGTCGCCGACCTGACGGCCTCGGTCCTGCCGGAATCGGCGGTGCTGAGCGACCAGAGCGGTAGCTATGTCTACATCGTCAACAAGGACAACAAGATCGAGCGTCGCAACGTGACCACCGGCACGGTGACGCCGAACGGCATTGCGATCGCCAAGGGCCTTCAGGGCACCGAGCGTATCGTGCTCTATGCCGGCGGCTTCCTCAATCCGGGCGAGACGGTGCAGGTCCGGGTCGCGAAGGCCGGCGAGCCGCGCTAGTTCCCGCCGAGAAAAGAACGGGCGCGCCGCCGTGGCGCGCCTCGACAGATGGACGATGACACAGGACGCCGAGCCATGAGCTTTCGCAATATTTCCGCATGGTGCATTCGCAATCCGGTTGCGCCCATCGTCCTGTTCATCGGCCTGACCATCGCGGGCCTGATCTCGTTCAGCCGCATGGCGGTGGTGAACGATCCGCCGATCGAATTCCCGGCGGTGAGCGTGTTCATCAGCCAGCCGGGCGCGGCGCCCACCGAGATCGAGACGCAGATCACCCAGCGTGTCGAGGCGGCGATCCGTTCCATCAACGGCGTCGACCAGATCAACAGCCAGGCGCGCGAAGGCAGCAGCCAGACCACCGTCGAGTTCGAGATCGGCACCGATCCCGACGATGCGACGATGGAAGTGAAGAACGCCGTCGACCAGATTCGCAGCGACCTGCCCGACGGCATTCTCGAGCCGCAGGTGACCAAGCTCGAAGTGTCGGACAGCGAGATCGCCTTCTTCGCGGTCGGCGCGACCGACATGACGATCGAGCAGCTCTCCTGGTTCGTCGACGATACCGTCGCCAAGCGCCTGCTCTCCGTGCCCGGCATGAGCACGGTCAGCCGCCAGGGCGGCGTGGACCGCGAGATCCGCGTGATCCTCGATCCGGCCAAGATGCAGTCGCTGGGCGTCACGGCGACGCAGGTCAACCAGGCCCTGCGCCAGGTCAATCTGAACGCGGCCGGCGGCCAGGCGGAGATCGCCGGCTCGCGCCAGTCCGTGCGCGTGCTCGGCAATGCCTCCAATGCCTTCGACCTGGGGCGCACGGAGATTTCTCTGGGCGGGGGGCGCACCATCCATCTCTCGGACATCGCCTCGGTCTATGACGGCTATGGCGAGCAGAAGCGCCTCTCCAAGGTGCATGGCCGTCAGGTCGTCACCTTCTCCATGCAGCGCGCCAAGACGGCCTCGGACGTCTCCGTCTACGATGAGTCGATGAAGGTCATCGAGCAGATCGAGAAGGAAAACCCCGGCGTCCAGTTCACGCAGCTCTTCACCAGCGTGGACTATACCAAGGATCAGTATCGCAGCTCCATCGACGCGATGATCGAAGGCGCGGTGCTCGCGGTCGTGGTGGTGTTCATCTTCCTGCGCGATTGGCGCGCGACGCTCATCAGCGCCATCGCCATCCCGCTCTCGGCCATCCCGACCTTCTATTTCATGGACCTGATCGGCTTCAACCTGAACCAGCTTTCCCTGCTGGCGCTCAGCCTGGTGGCCGGCGTGCTCGTCGACGAGGCGATCGTGGAGATCGAGAATATCGTCAGACATATGCGCATGGGCAAGACGGCCTATCAGGCCTCCATCGACGCGGCCGACGAGATCGGCCTCGCGGTGGTCGCGACCACCTTCTCCATTGTCGCGGTGTTCCTGCCGGTGGGCCTCATGCCCGGCATCTCCGGCCAGTTCTTCAAATATTTCGGCTTCACCGTGGTCGTCGCGGTGCTGATGAGCCTTGCCGTCGCGCGTATGATAACCCCGTTGATCGCGGCCTATTTCCTCGAGCACAAGGGCCAGCAGGCTCATGGCGAGGGCTGGCTGATGGACCGCTATATGAGCCTGCTCGCCTGGTCCATCGACACGCGCGCCTTCCGCGCCATGCGCGAGCGGCTGGGGCATGTGCCCACGCGCCTGAGCTATCATGTCGCGGCGCTGGTCGTCGGCGGCCTGCTCGTCGCGGGCCTGCTTGCCTACAACCATCTGACCGACCCCAATGCCGAAGCCTTCGCGCTCTCGACCGTGATCGTCCTGCTGGTGCTGGTCGGCGGCTATGTGCTGGGCCTGATCGTCAATCTCATCGTGGGCCTCATCTACGGCCGCATGAACGGGTTCGACACCAATGGCTTCACGCAGCGCGTGCGCTACACGGCGGCGCGCTTCCTCGACCATCGCGTCTGGATGATGGGCATGGCGGCCGGGGCGCTCGGCATCACGGCCCTGTTGCTCACGAATATGCCGCAGCAGTTCCAGCCGGACCAGGACCGCGATTTCAGCCAGGTGCGCATCAACATGGTGCCGGGCACCACGATCAAGCAGACCGAGGCCGTGGCCGATCGCGTCGCGGAGATCATCAACGGGCAGCCGGAAGTCAATTCGGCGGTGGAGATCGTGCAGGAAGGTTTCGCGCGCGTCTTCATCACGCTCAAGACGGAGCGTGAGCGCACCTCCATCCAGTTCGAACGCGACCTGACGCCCCAGCTCGCGCGCATTCCCGACGCCCGCGTCACCTTTTCCTCGCAGCAGGGCGGCGGCGGCACCGGCCGCGACATCTCCGTCATGCTGACCGGCAGCGATCCCAGGCAGCTCGAAGAGACCGCCAACATCCTGCTCGACCAGATCAAGGCCGTGCCGGAAGCCGTCGCGCCGCGCATCGAGGCGGACATGCGCCGGCCCGAGCTAGTCATCAAACCGCATTTCGACCTTGCCGCGCGCCTGGGCGTCACCACCTCGGCGCTCTCCCAGACGATCCGCATCGCGACGCTGGGCGACATCGACCAGAACAGCGCGAAATTCTCGCTCTCCGATCGCCAGATCCCGATCCGCGTCATGCTGCCCGAGGCCTCGCGCCGCAATCTCTCGACCATCGAGAATCTGCCGGTGCCGACCACCACCGGCGGTTCCGTGCCGCTCTCGCGCGTCGCCGAGATCAGCTTCGGCTCCGGTCCGACGCAGATCCAGCGCTACAACCAGGAGCGCCGCATCTTCGTGGGCGCGGACCTGGCGCAGGGCACCGTCAAGGGTCCGGTGATGGACAAGATCAAGAACCTGCCCATCATGAAGAACCTGCCGGCCGGCGTCTCCAACGAGGCCGTGGGCAACGATCGCTGGCAGCAGGAACTCATCATGAACTTCATCATCGCCGTCTTCTCCGGCGTGGCGCTGGTGTTCGCGGTGCTGGTGCTGCTCTACAAGCGCTTCATCTCGCCGCTGGTGAACATGAGTTCGCTCACGCTCGCGCCTCTTGGCGGCCTCATTTTCCTGCTCATCCTGGGCCAGCCGATCAGCATCTCTGTGTATATCGGCCTGCTCATGCTGCTTGGCATCGTCGGCAAGAACTCGATCCTGCTGGTCGACTTCGCGCTGGAGGAGATGCAGCGCGGCGTGCCCAAATATGATGCCATCATGGAAGCGGGCCACAAGCGTGCCCAGCCGATCGTGATGACCACCGTGGCCATGGTGGCGGGCATGATTCCCACGGCGCTCTCGCTTTCGGGCGACGGCGCCTGGCGCATGCCGATGGGCGTGACCGTGATCGGCGGCCTCATCCTCTCCACTCTGCTCACGCTGGTGATCGTGCCGGCCGGCTTCAGCCTGGCGGACGGCGCGGAGAAGCGCCTCGGGCCCTGGCTGCGCAAGCGCCTGCTCACTTATGACGGCGAGGCCGATCACGGTCCGGCCACGCAGCCCGCCGAGTGAGATGGGCGGGAGCGGACTTGCCAGTCCAGCGTTCCCGCATCATGACGGCAAGTGGATGACGATGGGCGGGAGGCCATGAGAGCGCTGCCGGTCAACGGCGCCGGACGCCGGATGCGCCGGATCGCGACGGGGATGCTCGTCGCGATGGCGGCCGTCTATGCCACCGCACGCGCTTATGAATCGGTGCACCCCGCGGTCGGCTTCGTGCGCGCCTTCGCAGAGGCGGCGATGGTCGGCGGCCTGGCGGACTGGTTCGCGGTGACCGCGCTCTTCCGCCATCCGCTTGGCCTGCCCATTCCACACACAGCGATCATCCCGCGCAACAAGGATCGCATCGGCGATACGCTCGCCGCCTTCCTGCGCGACAATTTCCTCACGCCCCAGGTGGTGGCGCGGCGCATGGCCCGGCTCGACGTGGCGGGCGCGGCGGGCCGCCTGCTCGCGGCGCCCACGGAAGGCGACATGCGGTTGCGGCGCGGCGCCTCGCGCATGATGGCGGACGTGGTGGAGGCGCTAGACGACGAGCGCTTGGGCGGCGTCGCCAAGGCGGCCATCGCGACGCGCCTGGGGGAGATGAAGGTCGCGCCCATGCTGGGGCAGCTGCTCACCGCCGCGATGAAGGAAGGCCGTCACCAGCCGGTGATGGACAGCTTAATCCGCTGGGCCGCACGCCTGCTCGACGAGAATCAGGCGCTCATCCAGCAGATGGTGCATGAGCGCGCCGGCACGATCATGCGCTGGACGGGCCTGGACGAAACGCTCGCCAAAGCCATTATCGACGGGCTCGACCGCATGTTGCAGGAGGCTGCCGAGGACCCCGGCCATCGTCTGCGCGTCAAAGTGGAGGAAGGGCTGATGACGCTCGCCTACGACCTCCAGCACGATCCGGCCATGCAGGCGCGCGTCGACCATATTCGCGACGAGCTGATGGCCAATCCCGCCATGCAGCGCTGGCTGGACGGGCTCTGGCAGCAGCTGCGCGCCAGCCTGCTGCGCGCCGCGCGCGATCCGGACGCGGCGCTCGCGGGCAAGCTCGGCGAAGTGCTCCGCCAGCTCGGCGCCACGCTGCGCGACGACCCAAATCTGCGCTCGCTGGTCAACCGCTTCGTGCGCCGCGCGGCGGCGGGATCGGCTGCGCGCTACGGCGACAGCATCGTCAAGCTGGTCTCGGAGACCGTGCGTGGTTGGGACGCCCAGACCGTCACCGACCGCCTAGAAAACGCCGTGGGCCGCGACCTCCAGTATATCCGCATCAACGGCACGCTGGTCGGCGGCCTGGTGGGCGTGACGCTGCACATGATCGGTGTGTTGCTGGGCTAGGGGTGGCGCGGACCGGCGTGGCTGTGCGTCGGGGCCTTTCCCGTCCGGCCTCGGAGCAGCGGACAGTGCGTTATCGGGTGGAAGCTGACAATAGGTCCGTTCGCCCTGAGCGAAGTCGAAGGGCCCTGCTGAGCGAAAGCGAAGTGCTTGGCCTCGACAAGCTCGGTTGAGCCCCCTTCGACCAAGCTCAAGACAGGCTTCGACTTCGCACAGGGCGAACGGCGGTTATGGCTCGATGGCTGCGAGCACCCCATCCCGGCAGCCAAGACGTCCAGCGCCAGACGGATCGGACCATATCCGCAGCTTCGCAACGTCCCGCGTCAGACGCGCACGATCTCTCCCATTATCCCATCAAGCAGCAGCATGCCCTGCGGCGTGACTACCAGCCGGCTGCCCGTCCGATCGAGCAGCCCATGGCCGGCGAGCCGCGCCACCGCCGCCTCGTCCACCAGGGCTTCGATCGCAACTCCGGTCCGCGCCGCGATGGCGGCAAGGTCCACGCCCTCGGCCAGCCGCAGGCCCATCATCAGCGCTTCGCCGGCGCGTTCCTCCGGGCCGAGCGGGCGTTCCTCCTGCAGGCCGTGGCCGTTGCGCGCCAATGCGGCGAGCCAGTTTTCGGGCTTGCGGTGCCGCGTCGTGGCGAGCGCCCCGCGCCGGCCATGTGCGCCGGGGCCGATGCCGGCATAGTCGGCATAGCGCCAATAAGCGAGATTGTGCCGGCTTTCCGCGCCGGGCGCGGCATGATTGGAAATCTCGTAGGCGGGCCGTCCGGCCGCCCGCGTCCGCGCCTGTGTCAGCTCGTAGAGCGTCGCGGCATGGTCCGGCTCGGCGGGCGTCAGATTGCCCAGCCGCACGTCCGTCTCGAAGCGCGTGCCGGGCTCGATGGTGAGCTGGTAGAGCGAGAGATGCTCGGTGCCGAAGGCGAGGGCGCGGGCAAGCTCGGCGTCCCAGTCGGCGGCGGACTGGCCCGGCCGTGCGTAGATGAGGTCGATGGAGACGCGGTCCACGGCGCGTTGCGCGGCATCCAGCGCGGCCAGGCCTTCGCGCACGTCATGGGCGCGGCCAAGCATCCTGAGCGCCGCGTCGTCCAGCGCCTGAAGCCCGAGTGAGAGGCGATTGACGCCCGCCGCCGCGACATCGGCGAAGCGGGCGGCCTCGGCGCTGTTGGGATTGGCCTCCATGCTGATCTCGATGCCGTTCGCCAGCGTCCAGTGCCCGGCGGCCGCCTCGATGATCGCGGCCACCGTGGCGGGTGCCATCAGCGAGGGCGTGCCTCCGCCGAAAAAGATGGAGCCGAGCGTGCGCCCCGGCGTCAGCGCCGCTTCATATGCGAGGTCCGCGAGCAGTCCGCCGCGCCATTCATCATGGTCGACATGCGCGCGCACATGGCTGTTGAAATCGCAATAAGGGCATTTCGAAACGCAGAAAGGCCAGTGGACATAGAGGGCGAGGGGGAGAGGGGAGGGGAGCGGCGCGGCCATGCCTTCGCTATAGCGCCGGTCACGCAAATGTCAGCGCATGGCGGCCACGCGCTCGTTCAGCCTCATGCTGGAGCGATATGCGAGGATCGGCTTGTAGACATGCTCTTCCTCGAAGCGGATCAGCCTGTGCATGTCCGTCATGCGCTTTGCGACGGAATCGGCATAGCCCGCCCAGTCCTTCTCGATGGCCTGGAGCGTCCAGTGCCGGATATCTGCGGAATATTGCGTCTTTTCTTCCTGCACCTTGCGCAGGGCCGCCGCGACCTGCGGCAACTGCTCCAGTCCACCTGACCTGTAGAGCGGTTCGAAAATCTCCCGCTCTTCCGTCAGCCGATGGATACGCAGGAGCGAGGCCAGCTGATTGCGCCGGCGGGCGAGTTCTATCACGGAGATCCGGGGAATGGCGCGGGC
>CBIMKI010000161.1:0-7231 GCA_966244395.1 uncultured Sphingobium sp.
TGCGGGCGACCTGCTGGGCGTTGGATGTCGCGAGTTCGCCCCGGCCGATATAGAGGCTGTCTTCCAGACCCACGCGGGCATGGCCGCCCAGCAACACGCTCTGGGTGCAGAAATGCATCTGGTGCCGGCCGGCGGCGAAGGCGGAGAAATGATAGTCCGCGCCGAACAGGCTGTCCGCCACGCTCACCATATGCGCCATGTTGCGCACATCCGCGCCGATCCCGCCCAATATGCCGAAGATGCCCTGAATAAGGAAAGGCGGCTTGATGAGGCCCCTGTCCGCGAAATGCGCGAGCGTGTAGAGATGGCCGATGTCGTAGCATTCGAACTCGAAGCGCGTGCCGAAGGCCTGGCCGACGTCCACCATGATCCGCTCTATGAAACCGCTGTCATTGTACATGATGCGGTCGCGCGCGCCTTCGACATAAGGCTGCTCCCAGGGGTGCTGCCACTGCGTCACACGCGCTGCCGCGCCGGAGAAGTCGAAGATGAGCGGCCCCATGTTGAGCGAGGCGAGTTCGGGCCGGGCGGCCTTGGCGCCTTCCAGCCGCGCGTCCAGGCTCATGGTGGCGCTGCCGCCGGTCGAGATGTTGATGACGGCGTCGCTCGCCTGCTTGATGCGCGGGAGGAAGCGCATGAAATCCTCGGCGCGGGGCGAGGGGCTGCCGTCCGCCGGATCGCGCGCATGAAGATGCAGGATCGCCGCGCCCGCCTGCGCCGCATCGATTGCAGCCTGCGCGATCTCGTCCGGCGTCACGGGCAGATGCGGCGACATGGACGGCGTGTGGATGGAGCCCGTGGGGGCGCAGGTGATGATGACCTTGCGGTCGCGGCCCTGGTTGAACATCGCCCTACAGACCGGCCTGGCAGAGATATTTGATGTTGAGATATTCCTCCAGACCGTGGTGCGAGCCTTCACGGCCCAGGCCCGATTGCTTGACCCCGCCGAAGGGCGCCGCGGCATTGGAGATGAGGCCGGTGTTGATGCCCACCATGCCGCACTCGATGTCGCGCGTGGCCCGCGCGATGGTGCGCGGATCGGACGAGCAGACATAGGCGGCAAGCCCGAATGGCGTGTCGTTGGCGAGGCGCACGACCTCGTCATAGCCGGAAAAGCGGATGACGGAGGCGAGTGGGCCGAAGGTTTCTTCCCGCGTGAGCAGTGCGTCCTGCGCCACGCCCGTGACGAGGGAAGGCGGCATCATCCGGCCCTCGCCGCGCCCGCCGGCCAGCAGCTTCGCGCCGCCCGCGACGGCCTCGTCCAGATGCTCGTTCACCTTGTCGACGGCCGCCGTGTCGATCAGCGGGCCGATGTCGGTCGCCTCCTCGAAACCGTCGCCCATCCTGAGCGCGGCGATCCTCTCCGCCAGCGCGTCCACGAAGCGGTCATGGATGCCGGCCTGAACATAGAGGCGATTGGCCGCGATGCAGCTCTGGCCGCTGTTGCGGAATTTGGCGACCATCGCCGTCTCGATCGCCGTCTCCAGATCGGCATCGTCGAACACCACCAGCGGCGCATTGCCGCCCAGTTCCAGCGAGAGCCGCTTGATGGTGGCGCCCGAGGCCTGCATCAGCGATGCGCCCACGCCGGTTGAGCCGGTGAAGCTGATCTTGCGCACGACAGGCGAGGCGGTGACCAGTTCTCCGATCATGGATGCCTTGCCGGTGATGACGCTGAGCACGCCCTCGGGAAAGCCAGCCTCCTGCGCCAGCGCGGCGAGGGCGAGGGCGGAGAGCGGCGTCTGGCTGGCGGGCTTGGCGACCATGGTGCAGCCGGCCGCGAGCGCGGGCGCGAGCTTGCGCGTCAGCATGGCCAGCGGGAAGTTCCATGGCGTGATCGCCACGCACAGGCCAATGGGCTCGCGCGTCGCCCGCAGTTCGCGGCCGGGCGCGGGCGGCGGGATGATCTCGCCCAGCGCGCGCGTCGCGTCGTCCGCATAATATTCCACGAAGGCCGCACCATAATCGACTTCGGCCCGCGCTTCCTTGAGCGGCTTGCCGTTCTCCAGCGTGATGAGCCCGGCCAGCGTCTCGCGATGCGCCATGATGAGGGCGTGCCAGCGGCGCAGCAGCGCGCCGCGTTCCTGCGCCGGGCGGCGCGACCAGTCCGCAAAGGCCGTCTGCGCCCCATCCAGCGCCGCCTGCGCTTCCCCCCGGTCCAGCTCGGGCACGCTGCCGATGGTCTTTCCCGTGAAGGGATCGTCCACCGCGATCGTGCGGCCCGATGTCGCGGCCTGCCAGCGGCCTGCTACGAAAGCCTGGTCGCGCAGGAGGCCGGATTTCATTATGCTGTCGCGGCCCTGGGGGGATTGCGTGGTCAACTTGCGCTCCATTTTCGGTCGGTCGGCTGGCGGATATTCGCCGCTGATAGGTTCAACCTTCGGCTGCCACTTGTCCATTGCGGCGCGGATGTTTGCGTCACCCGGCGCCTCATTCGCAAACGCGGCGGGGAGAATATCGATGCAAAGCGGTGCGCACGAGGCAATTGCTAGTGCCATTCTGGGCAAGAATGGCCGCATCGCGGACGCCAGAAGCGATGGGCCTCATGGCTCGAGGATAGCCTTTTGAACAATTTCATCTCTGCCTGTTCGGCCAGGCCCACCGGAATGTTGGGCACCTGGGTGAAGATCCCGTCGCTCGAAACGGTGGAACTGCTCGGCCATGCCGGCTTCGACTTCGTGGTGATCGACATGGAGCACGCGCCCCATGGGCTGGATCTGGCCTATCGGCTGATCTTCGCGGCGCAGGCCTGCGGCATGGCCGCACTCGTCCGCCTGCCCGACCAGGGCGGCAGCGACATCCAGCGGCTGCTCGATGGCGGCGCGGACGGACTGCTGGTGCCGCGCGTCGACAGCCTTGAGACGGCCCGGCGGATCACGCGGCAGATGGTCTTTTCTCCGCAGGGCGAGCGCGGCCTCGGCGCGACCTCGCGCGCCGGGCGCTGGGGCATGGTGCCGATGGCGGACTATGTCGCGCGCGGCGATGACGAGTGTCTGCGCATGGTGCAGCTGGAGGATTGGGCAAGCCTCGAAGCGGCGGCGGATTATCTGGCGCTGCCGCATGTGAACGGCGTGTTCGTTGGCCTGGGCGACCTCTTCCTTTCCAGCGGCAAGCCCGCGTCCGATCCGGAGGTGATGGGATTGGTGGAGGCGGTTGCCCGCGCGGCGGCTGTGGCGGGTAAGCTCAGCGGCATCGCCGCAGCCGGCCCGCAGGAGGCGCGTCGCTATCTCGATCTTGGCTATTCGCTGGTGATGGTGAGCAACGACGCCACCTTGTTCGGCCGCGCGGCGCAGGACGCGGTCTCGCAGACGCTGGGGCCGGCCTGAGCGCCGCCATAGGAGCAGGAAGAAGCATGTACGAAACAGACGACCCCAGATCGCGTCTCTCGACCGCCAGCGCGGCGCCCGCGCCGACCGCTTCGGCATTCGGCAGCTCGACCTATGCGCGCTTCTACGATTCGCCGCCGCAGGCCGCGGACGATGTGCAGAAGAGCTGGTATGCGCGCGGGCAGAATTTCGTCGTCGCTTATTCGCAGGCGCAGTCGGGGGCGGTCTTCGAGCGGGCCGGGCAGGCCGATGAATATGTGCTGCTGCTGCCCGAGCGCGAGAGCGCCGTGACGGTGGAGGCCAATGGCGAGACACAGGAGATCGGTGGCTTCACCATCAGCTTCATTCCGCCCGGCGATAGCAAGGTGACAGTCAAAGCCGGCGGCCCCGTGGTGCGCCTCTTCACGACGCAGTCCGCCGACATGGCGGCGCTGGCCTCCAATGCCGCAACCTATGCGGGGCCGCATCCGCAAATTCCCGCGTTCGCGGCGTGGCCGGAGCCGGTGGGCGGCTTCAGGCTCCGCAGCTACAGCCTTGACGTCCCCGATGAGCCGGGCCGCTTCGGCAAGATTTTCCGCTGCACCACCTTCATGGTGAACATCTTCCCGCCGCAGAACGGGCCGCGCGATCCGGCCAAGCTCTCGCCGCATCATCATGACGATTTCGAGCAATGCTCGCTCGCCATCGGCGGCAGCTATGTGCACCATCTGCGCTGGCCCTGGACGGCAAATCTCGCCGACTGGCGCGAGGACGAGCATGAGGCGTGCGCCAGTCCCTCGATCTGCGTCATTCCGCCGCGCGTCATCCACACATCGGCCGCCGTTGATCCGGGCGTGAATCTGCTGGTGGACATCTTCTCGCCGCCGCGCGCCGACTTCTCCAACATGGCTGGATGGGTGCTCAATGCCGCCGATTATCCCATGCCGGGCTGACCGGCGGAGCGGTAGGGATCATGGCTGAGGAAGCAGGCCCGGCTCCGCTCGTCGACGCGCATGTCCATGCTTTCCGCGCGGATATGCCCGTGGCGCCCGACGCCTGGACGCGGCTGGACTATGAGTTCACCGACCGTGCCCTCATCGACATGCTGGATGCGCATGGCGTCCGGTTCGCGGTGGTGTCTGGCCTCAGCATCGCGGGCGCGTGGAACGACTATACGCTCGAACTGGTGCGGCGGCATGATCGCCTGCGCGGGACCGTCATCCTCGATCCGCCGGCGAGCCCGGAGATTCTCGCGCAGATGCAGCAGGCCGGCATTGTCGGTCTGCGGCTTCAACTGGCGCGCAGCACCACCGCGCCGGACTTCCGCTCCGGCGATTATCGCGCGCTGCTGGAGGCGGCGCGTGTTCTCGGCATGCATGTTCACCTCGCCATAGAGGGGCCGCGCCTGCCGCCGGTGCTCGATGCGCTGATGGAGAGTGGCGTGCGGATCGTCATCGACCATTTCGGGCATCCCGATCCGGCCGATCCGCTGCGCTGCGCCGGCTATGGCGCGATGATCGACGCCGTGCGCAGCGGGCGCGTCTGGATCAAGCTCGCGGCGGGGTTCCGCCTGCCGGGGACGGAGGCCTGGCGAGAAGACCCCGAGGGTGACATCGACATGCCGGCGGATCGCGTCGCGGCCGATATTCTCGCGCGGGTGAGCCCGCAGCGGCTGCTCTGGGGCAGTGATGCGCCTTTCGTCGGCTATGAGAAGCGCGTGAATTACGCGCGGGTGCTGCAAAGCTATTATCGCTGGGTGCCCGATGCGGCAGTCCGGGCCGAGATCGACCGCACGGCGCTCGATCTCTATTTTTCCTGATCTCCGCCGCGACGCCGGCCGGGCTTACTTGTCGCTGAGGTCGGGATTGGTGATCGGCACATCGCCCTCGAAGAGATGCTCGAACTGGCGCCATGTGCAGAGCCAGCGATCGCCCACCCGCCGGTATCGGTCGGTCGCGAGGCTGATGGTGATCGGGGCGTGGCTGGGCAGGATCTTCTCGCCGTTGCGTGCGTAGAGCATCAGGAAATTGGTGGCTTCGGCCGTGTCGGGCCCGGTGAACCAGGCGCGATGATTGGTGAAGCTGTGCACCGAGAGGCGCGGTCCCTGGGCCACGCGCCAGTCGTAGAATTGCTGGATCTTCCCGCGCCCCACATAAGAGGCATATTGACCGTGGAACTCGGCATCCTCGGTATAATAAGCCGAGGCGCCCCGTCCGCCGTTGAAGTCGATCTCGTGCCAATAATCGGCAAGCTGGAGCGACAGCTCTTCATTGAGCCGGATGCGGGCGGCGAAATCGGACATTGGCATTTCTCTCCTACAGCGCGGCTTCATAGATGCGCGCGGCGTCGTCTTGCGTCATTTCACGCAGATTGCGCATCAGCAGCCGCTGCACCGTCATCGCGGCGGCGGCCATGTGCGGGATGGCATTGGAACTGATGCCATAGCGCGACATGCCAGGGGCAATGCCGATGCGGCGCGAAATCTCCGCGATGCGCTCCACCCCCTGCGCGGCGTCGGCGGTATCATTGCCGGTGCGCACAATGCCCATGGCATGCGCGACCTGTGCATAGCGGGCGGGCGCGGCCTCGATGTTGAAGCGCAGCACATGCGGCAGCAGGATGGCATTGGCCACGCCATGCGGCACGTGGAACTCGCCGCCCAGCGGATAGGCGAGGGCATGGACGGCGGCGGTGTTCACCGGGCCCAGGCACAGGCCGCCATAATAGCTCGCTCGCAGCATGGCCGCGCGCGCTTCCAGGTCCGTTCCGTCCGCGCAGGCCCGTTCGATATGGCTTGCGATGAGGCGGATGCCTTCCAGCGCGAATATGTCGATGAGCGGATGCGCGAACTTGTTGGCAAAGGCCTCGATGCAATGGGTCAGCGCGTCGATGCCGGTGGCCGCCGTGACGGCCTGGGGCATGGAGACGGTGAGCATCGGGTCGAGATAGGCGTGATCGGGCACGAGATGCTGGCTGACCACGCCCTTCTTGAGGTCGGCCGCCTCGTCTTCCAATATGGCGATGGGTGTCACTTCGCTGCCCGTGCCGGCCGTGGTGGGGATGCAGGCGAGCGGCAGGGCGCGGCCCCGGAGCAGATCGACGCCGATCACGTCCTCGATTGTCTGCGCGCCGTCGAGCAATGCCGCGACCAGCTTGGCGACGTCCATGGCGCTGCCGCCGCCCAGGCCGATGACGCAGTCCGCCCCGCAGGCCTTCGCCGCCGCCATGGCCGCGCGGAACTCCGTGAGCGTGGGCTCTCCCGCGATGCCGTCCCAGATGGTGACGGCCAAGCCGCGATCCGCGCAGGCTGCCACCAGCGGCGTGCACAGGCCGCGCGTGGGCGCGCCGGTGACGAGAAAGGCGGACCGCAGGCCGCGCTCGGCGAAGTCCGAGGCGCAGAGCAGGGCGGCATCCGTGCCGAAGCGGACCGTCTTCACATTGATGAGCGCAATGGGCCTGCTTTCCTGCACGATCGTCGATCTCCGCCATGTCTCCAACGCGCTCCCCTGAGCCTAAACCACGCGCCCGGCTTGCTCAAATCGGCATCCAGCATTGACCCGGCGGCCTTCTGGCGGGACGAAGGGAACAGGGCAGGGGCGTCAAGTCTGAGTGCCATCGCAGGCAAGCGCGCGGCGCCGATGGGCATAGCGCTGCCTGGATGAGATGAATTTGGGAGACGTGACGATGGCGGCATCCTTGTTTCTGGTCACCGGCGGCAGCCGGGGCATCGGCGCCGCCATTGCGCGGGCGGCGGGGCAGGCGGGCTATGACGTGCTGCTGAGTTATGCGCATGACGAGGCGCGGGCGCAGGCTGTCGTGGACGCGATTCGCGCAGGCGGACGCGAGGCACGGGCCGTGCGCGCCGATACCGCCCGCCCTGCCGATGTGGCGCGGCTGTTCGAGGCGGCCGATGACATGGGGCGGTT
>CBIMKI010000162.1:0-7230 GCA_966244395.1 uncultured Sphingobium sp.
TGGCGACGATGAAGGCCCAGAGCGCGATCGTGCCCAGGATGATGAACATGCCGGCGGGTTTGCGCCAGCTCGGCCGATGCTCCACGATGTCGGGCCCCTCAGTCGGCATGGCGCTCGATGATCGACTGTTCGGTGACGATCATGTGCAGCGGCACGTCCCAGGGTTCGACCGGCAGCGCGTCCACCATCTGCGCGCTCCAGGCCAGGCCGATGCGCAGCTTGATGGCGTGGCGGGCGAAATAGCGGTCATAATAGCCCGCGCCGTTGCCCATGCGGTTGAGCTGGGGATCGAAGCCGACCAGCGGGGTCAGCACTACGTCCGGCACGACGGCGGGGGCGCTGTCCTGCGGCTGCGGGATTCTGAGCTGACCGGGGACGAGAATGTCGTCGGGATGCCAGGCGGCGAATTCCATCTCGACGCTGGTGTCGTCGCCCAGGCGCGGCAGGCAGAGCGGGAAGCCGCGCTCATGCAGGAAATTGATGAGATTGGCGGTCGGCGCTTCCGAACCCATGGCGCGATAGATGGCGATGCGCGCGCCGGGCGGGATGAGCGAGAGCACTGGCGAGGGCAGCACGCGGAAGGAGAGACTGCGCACCGAGGCCGGCAATTGCGCGACGAAGGCCTTGCGGCGCGCGCGGATCTCGCTGCGCAGCGCCGCGCGGTCGAGAAGGTCGGTCATGGTGCAGGCCCCCATAGAGACGCCATGGTGGGTGACGGGACCGCCATGGCCGTTTGCTGGAAAATCCTCTGACGCCTCAACGTCAGGTGGGGACCATTTAGTTCGGACCAGGATCCGACCAGAGACAGCCCCCTTGGATGGATTATCGCCTCAGGGATGTTCGCTAAAGCGCGCACCGGGCAGTACCCGTCGCGCCCTCTCTAGGCGTTGAGCAGGTCCGCCGCAAGACTGTCTCCGAGGGCTTCCAGCCGTTGCGCCAGCCGCTCCAGCGCGGCGAGCAGGGCCGGATCGTCCTGCGGCGGGGCGGGCTCGGCCGGCGGCGGCGCGCTCGCCGGGCGAGCGGGGCCGGATTGCTGGTCGGAGAGGGAATCGGCGAGCAGAAGGCCGGCGAAAAGCAGCTGGCGCACCTCGGTGATGTGCGGGCTGCCTTGCGAGACCTGGTCGACCCGCTGGGACATCATGGTCGCCAGTTCGTGCAGCCGGTCTTCCTCGCCATCGCGGCAGTGGACGGCATATTGCCGTCCGCCCACCATGATCTTCACTTCGGCCATCAGGCTTCGCTCCGGGCGTTCTGGAGATCGCCGATCAGCGCATCCAGGGATTTGAGCGCCGCAATGGCCTTCTCGCGCGAGAAGGGGTCGATATCGACGGCGGGCTCGCCGGAGCCGGCCTCCATCGCCGCGAGCCGCTCGTCCAGCGCCCGCGCCCGCGCCTCGGCGAGCTGGCGGGCAATGCCCTCGGCGCGCGAAAGCGCGCGCTCGATCCGTCCGATTGCCTGCATCATTGCATCACTTGCCATGGCCGGTCCTTAACATGGCGAAAAGCGAAAGCGAAAGCAGCTTTTGGGCGCGGCGGTCACTTGGCGCAGTAGCGGCACGCAGGTTGACGGTGGGGCGCCAAACCGACATTGGAAGCCGCGCGGCGACTCGATGCGGCTTTCTGCCTTTGGAGGATCGCTCGCGCGACATTCCAGTACCGCCTGTCCGGGCGGCATCAGAGCATAAAGGGGCCTTCCGCAATGTCCGTCACAGAAAAGCGTCTCGCCGACACCATCCGCGTGCTGGCGATGGATGCGGTCCAGGCGGCGAACAGCGGCCATCCCGGCATGCCGATGGGCATGGCGGACGTTGCGACGGTGTTGTTCAGCGACTTCCTGAAGTTCGATCCCGCCGCGCCGAAATGGGCGGACCGCGACCGCTTCGTGCTTTCGGCCGGCCATGGCTCGATGCTCGTCTATGCGCTGCTGCATCTCACCGGCTATCATGAGCCGACCATGGCGGACATCGCCAATTTCCGTCAGCTCGGCAGCAGCTGCGCCGGCCACCCGGAGAATTTCGAACTGCCGGGCGTGGAAGCCACCACCGGCCCGCTCGGCCAGGGTCTGGCCATGGCGGTCGGCATGGCGATGGCCGAACGGCACCTCAATGCCGTGTTCGGCGACAACCTGGTCGACCACCGCACCTGGGTGATCGCGGGCGACGGCTGCCTCATGGAGGGCATCAACCACGAGGCGATCGGCCTTGCGGGCCATCTCGGCCTTGGGCACCTCAATGTCCTGTGGGACGATAACAAGATCACCATCGACGGCGCCGTCTCCATGGCGTCGAGCGAGGATGTGAAGGCGCGCTATGCCGCGACCGGCTGGCATGTGACGAGCTGCGATGGTCATGATTATGCCGATATCCGCCGCGCGCTCGCCGAGGCTGCGGCCGATCCCCGGCCCTCGCTCGTCGCCTGCGCCACGCGCATCGGCATGGGCTCGCCCAACAAGGCGGGCAGCCACAAGATCCACGGCTCGCCGCTCGGCGCCGACGAAGTGGCCGCCACCCGCGTCGCTCTGGGCTGGGACCTGCCGCCCTTCGAACTGCCGGACGATGTCCGCGCGGCCTGGCTGGAGATCGGCAAGCGCTCGCAGAGCGTTCATGCCGATTGGCAGAAGCGCCTTGCAAGTCATTCGAACAAGGCTGAATTCGAGCGCCGCATGAAGGGCGACCTACCCGCCGGCTTCTCGCTCAAGCCCTATATCGAGAGCCTGCTCGCCAATCCGCAGAAGGTCGCGACACGCAAGGCCAGCGAAATGGTGCTCGATGCGATCAATCCGCAGCTGCCCGACACGATGGGCGGATCGGCCGACCTCACCGGCTCCAACCTGACGCTCTCCAAGGATCTCACCGGCTTCACCAGGGACGATTATGCCGGCCGCTATGTCTATTATGGCATTCGCGAGTTCGGCATGGCGGCGGCCATGAACGGCCTCGCGCTGCACGGCGGCGTCATTCCTTATGGCGGCACTTTCCTCGTCTTCTCCGATTATGCCCGCAACGCCATCCGCATGTCGGCCATTCAGCAGCAACGCGTCGTCTATGTGATGACGCATGACAGCATCGGCCAGGGCGAGGACGGGCCGACGCACCAGCCCATCGAGCATGTCATGTCGCTGCGCATGATCCCCAATCTGGAGGTCTTCCGCCCGTGCGACGCCATCGAGACGGCGGAATGCTGGGAGCTGGCGCTCCAGCGCAAGGACGGCCCGACTTTGCTCTCGCTGACTCGCCAGAATGTCGGCCAGGTCCGCACGGACGTCGCCGAGAACAAGAGCGCCAAGGGCGGCTATGTGATCCATGCGGCCGATGCGCCCAAGGTCGTCATGGTCGCGACGGGCTCCGAGGTGGAGATCGCCGTTGCTGCGGCCGGGCTGCTCGCCGAGAAGGGCATTGCCGCCAGCGTCGTCTCCATGCCGAGCCTGATGCGCTTCCTGGATCAGCCGGCCGACTATCAGGCCGCGTTGCTGCCGCAGGGCGCGCTGCGCGTCACCATCGAGGCCGGCACCACCTTCGGATGGCAGGCGATCACGGGTCTTGAGGGTCTGCGTATCGGCATCGACAGCTTCGGACTTTCCGCGCCGGGCGGCGCGCTCTATTCGCATTTCGGGTTCACTGCGCCCGCCATTGCTGACCGCATCGTCGCGGCGCTCGGCTAAACGCTAGAGGAGGATTTAGAGATCATGGCCATCAAAGTTGCAATCAACGGCTTCGGACGGATCGGCCGCCTCGTCGCACGCGCTATTCTGAGCCGCACCGATCACGATTTCGAACTCGTGGCGATCAACGATCTGGGCGACGCCAAATCCAACGCGCTGCTCTTCAAGCGCGACAGCGTGCATGGCAACTGGCCGGGCGAGGTCTCGGTCGATGGCGACACGCTGGTCGTCGACGGCAAGCGCATCAAGGTGACGGCCGAGCGCGATCCTGCGAACCTGCCGCACGCGGCGCTCGGCGTCGAGATCGCGCTGGAATGCACCGGGATCTTCGCCTCCAAGGAGAAGGCCGGCGCGCACCTCAAGGCCGGCGCCAAGCGCGTCGTCATCTCCGCGCCCGCCACGGGCGTGGACAAAACCATCGTCTATGGCGTCAACCATCAGTCGCTCACCAAGGACGATGTCGTCATCTCGAACGCGAGCTGCACGACCAACTGCCTCGCCCCGCTCGCCAAGGTGCTCAACGATGCCGTGGGCATCCAGAGCGGCTTCATGACCACGATCCACAGCTACACCAACGACCAGAACACGCTGGACCAGCTTCACAAGGACATGCGTCGCGCCCGCGCCGCCGCGCTCTCCATGATCCCGACCACGACGGGCGCCGCCCGCGCGGTGGGCGAGGTGCTGCCCGAGCTGAAGGGCAAGCTCGACGGCTCGTCTGTGCGCGTGCCGACGCCCAACGTCTCGGTGGTGGATCTGAAGTTCATCGCCAAGCGCCCGACCAGCGTCGAGGAAGTGAACACGCTGCTCAAGGCCGCCTCGGAAACCGCGCCGCTCAAGGGCGTGCTCGGCTATTCGGACGAGCCGCTGGTGTCCATCGACTATAATGGCGATCCGCGCAGCTCCACCATCGACAGCCTGGAGACGGCCGTGATCGACGGCAATCTGGTGCGCGTGCTGAGCTGGTACGACAATGAGTGGGGCTTCTCCAACCGCATGATCGACACGACCAAGGTGGTCGCGGGCCTGATGTAAAACCCGTCTCCGTTCGCCCTGAGCGAAGTCGAAGGGCGAGCCTGAGCGGAGGCGAGGGCATGTGCGCCCCGCTCCGCTCGGCAAGGGGTTTCGACTTCGCTCGGCCGGAACGGCTATCGGGAGAATGAGACGTGTCCAAGCCCTTCAAGACGCTCGACGACATGGGCGACATCGCCGGCAAGACGGTGCTGGTCCGCGAGGATCTCAACGTGCCGATGCAGGAGGGCACGATCACGGACGATACCCGCCTGCGCGCGGCCGTTCCGACCGTGCTGGAGCTGGCGGACCGGGGCGCCAAGGTGCTGGTGCTCGCGCATTTCGGCAGGCCCAAGGGCAGGAAGTCGCCGGACCTCTCGCTGAGCCTGGTGACGCGCGCCTTTACCCATTTGCTGGGCCGCGACGTGCAGTTCATTCCCGATTGCCAGGGCGAAGCGGCGACATCGCGCTGATGGAGAATACGCGTTTTCATGCCGGCGAGGAGAAGAACGACCCGGCGCTCGCGGATGCGATGGCCGCGCTGGGCGACCTTTATGTAAACGACGCCTTCTCCGCCGCGCACCGGGCGCATTGCTCGACCGAAGGCTTGGCGCATCGCCTGCCGGCCTTCGCCGGGCGGCAGATGGAGAAGGAGCTGGACGCGCTCGAAGCCGCGCTCGGCCAGCCGGAGAAGCCCGTCGCGGCCGTGGTCGGCGGCGCCAAGGTCTCGACCAAGCTCGACGTGCTCAACAATCTGGTCGCCAGGGTGGATCATCTCATCATCGGCGGCGGCATGGCCAACACCTTCCTCGCGGCGCGGGGCGTGAATGTCGGCAAGTCGCTGTGCGAGCATGATCTGGTCGGCACCGCCAACGAGATTCTCGACCGGGCCGAGCGGGCCGGCTGCACCGTTCACTTGCCCTATGACGTGGCGGTGGCGAAGGAATTCGCCGCCAATCCGCCGAGCCTGCGGATCTGCTCCGTGCACGAGGTTGCGCCGGACGAGATGATCCTCGACGTCGGCCCGGCAGCGGTGGAAGCGCTGGCGGACGTGCTCAAGACCTGCCGCACGCTGGTGTGGAACGGCCCGCTCGGTGCTTTCGAGCTGGCCCCCTTCGACAAGGCGACAGTCGCGCTCGCGCAGACGGCGGCGGCCCTGACGCGCGAGGGTGCCTTGGTCTCCGTGGCGGGCGGCGGCGATACGGTTGCGGCGCTCAACCATGCCGGCGTGGCGGGCGACTTCTCCTTCGTCTCGACGGCCGGCGGCGCCTTCCTCGAATGGATGGAAGGCAAGGAGTTGCCCGGCGTCGCGGCGCTGATCGGCTGAAGGCCGGAAGTGGGCGGGCGATGATGTCGTCCGTCCTGCACGTTGGCTCATCCCCCAATGTGCTCCTGCGAAGGCAGGAGCCCAGGGCGATAGGACACTGCCATTGCGCCCTGGGCTCCTGCCTTCGCAGGCGCACTGGAAGGGGCAATGGAATGACCAGCGCATCGAAGGTGCCGGCGCACAGCAGCCCAGCGTGCCTCATCATGGCGCCTGGAAAACCGCCTATTCTTGCCTCCTGCAAGGCCGAAAACCACCGCAAGGAACGGAACCGGGTGCCCGTGGTTGATTGACTTGCATTCCCCGGACGAAATGGCGAATGGTTGTTCTTCTTTCTTCCCATGGCTTTTCACGCGATCGGGAAAGATTTGGCTTGGTAAAAGGAGGGGATGGTGCAGCATTCCGAGATGACCGCGAAGATGGCGCAGGGCCGTGGTTTCATTGCAGCGCTTGACCAGAGTGGCGGATCGACGCCCAAGGCGCTCAAGGGTTATGGTGTCGACGAGAGCGCCTGGTCCTCCGACGAGGAGATGTTCGGCCTGATCCACGCGATGCGCAGCCGCATCATCTGTTCCAGGGCATTCACCGGCGACAAGGTGATCGGCGCCATCCTCTTCGAGCGCACCATGGACGGCAGCGTGGATGGCAAGAGCGTGCCTGCCGCGCTCATGGAGAAGGGCGTGGTGCCCTTCATCAAGATCGACAAGGGGTTGGAGGCGGAAGCGAACGGCGTCCAGCTCATGAAGCCCATGCCGGATCTTGACGCGTTGCTGGCGCGCGCCAAGGGTCTCGGCGTTTACGGCACCAAGGAACGCTCGGTCATCAACACGGCCAATCGCGAAGGGATCGCGGCGATCGTTGCGCAGCAGTTCGCTGTGGGGCAGCAGGTGCTGGCCGCCGGGCTGATGCCGATCCTCGAGCCGGAGGTGAACATCAAGAGCCCCAGCCGCGCGCAATGCGACCAGATGCTCAAGGAAGAGATATTGAAGGCGCTCGACACCATGCCGGGCGACGACAAGGTGATGCAGAAGCTCAGTATTCCCGCACAGCCCGGCCTCTATGACGCGCTGGTGGATCATCCCCGCGTGCTGCGCGTGGTGGCACTCTCGGGCGGCTACAGCCGGCCGGAGGCCTGCGCGGAGCTGGCGAAGAATCGCGGCATGATCGCAAGCTTCAGCCGCGCGCTGCTGGAAGACCTGCGCGCCCAGATGAGCGACGATGAATTCGACGCGGCG
>CBIMKI010000163.1:0-7043 GCA_966244395.1 uncultured Sphingobium sp.
GACGAGCACCCAGCCGTCCACTTTCCGTTCGTCCGCCGCCGCCTTCATGGTCGCGATGAAGTCCTGCGGCAGGCCGGCGAGGTCCTCGGCCTTGGCGAAGGTCAGATATGTCTCCTCGTCCGCCAGCACCTTGTTGGCAAAGGCGCTGAACTGCTGGGCAAGCGCCGTCTCGATGCGGATGAGTTCGGCCTTTTGCGCCGCGTCGAGCAGCGCGCCATTGGCGACGAGGCTGTCATAGGTGCGGGTGAGCAGGCGCATCTGCCGGGCGTCGAGGCCCAGCATGTCGCGCTTGTCATGGAGCGCCTTCACGCGTGCGAAATAGCGCGGATCGAGCGTCAGTTCATTGTAGAAGGCACTGAGCTTTGGGTTCCACTCGGCCTGAATGGCGCGGACCTCGGCGCTGGAGAGATTGGAGACATAGACACCCCATATGGCGGAGATGCGATCATCGAGACCGCCGGCCAGTTCCAGCGCGCGCATGGTGTTGTCGAAGGTCGGCGGCGCCGGATTGGCGAGCACTGCCTCCAACTCGGCCTTGGTCGTGGCCATCATCACCTCGAAGGCGCCGGGGAAGTCGGCGGCCTTGTAGCTGTCCCAGGCGGGCACGCCGTCATAAGGGCCGGTCCAGGGCGCGGTCAGCGGATTGGCCGGCGGCTGGGCGCCGGCTGGCGCTGCAAGAGCGGCGGCCGCGACGGCGGCCATGGCGGTCAGGACGGGTTTGCGATGCATCGAAGATGGTCCTCGGTTTCATGGGGAGTGCCCGGATCGGGCCAATGCCCCAAGGTCTACCGCCGATTCTCGTGTTCGCAAGTGCGGCATGAAGGGCGCCGGGTCGCCGTAGCGGCAAGGAGGAAGGCGCATCACGCAATCTTGACAGCAAGGCCTCCTTTGGGCGACGGCAAGGCCGCTTGAATGATGGAGTGACACCAGTGGCCGCGCGAATCTACCAGATGCCCAAGAACGCCCTCCAGTCGGGCAAGGCGCGCACGCAGACCTGGATGCTGGAATTCGAGCCGGCCGAGGCCAAGACGCCCGATCCCATGACGGGCTGGGCCGGATCGGGCGACACCCAGCAGCAAGTGAAGCTGAGTTTCCCCAACGAGGATGCCGCGCGCGCTTATGCGGACCGCAACGGCATTGCCTATCATGTCGTCAGCACGCCGCCCAAGGCCCTGAAGATCCAGGCCTACGCCGACAATTTTCGCTGAGCGCAGGCCCGGCGGCCGATGCGCCGTCTTATGTTCGTCCGACCAGATAGACCGTCCTTTGGAGCGTGATCTTCTCAGGTCGCTATAGCATGTGTCCCCGCGAAAGCGGGGATACAGGGCGTCCCCACACTGGCCTTGCCTCGGACCGCTCCGGTCCCCGCTCCACACCACGTTCCAACCAAGCGCAATCGCGCTAGAATGCGTCGGCGATGTCGAGCATCCGCGTGAGGCGCCGGGGCGCGACGGCGCGCCAGCTCTTGCCGAGCCAGGCGGCCACATGCTCCCAATCCACGCCGGGCCGGTCCAGCTTCATGGCGATCCAGCCGCTCGCGCCATAATATGCCGGGCGGTAATAGACGTCCGGCTCGGCCTCGATGAGCGCATTCATCTCGTCCGCGCCGCTGGTCTTGACGAGGAGCGCGACCGCGTCCTCGCCATGATGGCGCACGGAGACATAAGCGAAGAACTTGCCCGATTTCTCGCCGCCCACGCGCCAGCCCGGCGTGCCGTGCGAGGCGCGGGCGTCGGTCTCCGGAAGGGCCATGGCCAGTTCGCCGACCTTGGCCACGATCCAGTCCGGGTCGCTCTCGCGGCTCACATAGGCCGCCAGCATCCGGGGATAGAGCTGATATTCCGCCATGCGCACCCGGTCGCCCAGGCTCGTGGCCGTGTCGCCGGGCAGGATCGCGACGGGCACTTGCCCCAGGATCGGGCCGTCATCCAGCACGGGCGTCACCAGGTGCACGGTGCAGCCGCCATGCGTCTCGCCCGCGTCCATCGCCCGCTGATGCGTGTCGAGGCCCTTATATTTGGGCAGCAGGGAGGGGTGGGTGTTGAGCATCCGTCCGGCCCAGCGTTCGACGAAGCCGGCCGTCAGGATGCGCATATAGCCGCACAGCGCCACATGGTCCGCGCCGGACCGCACCAGCGCCGCCTGCATGATGGCCTCATGCGCCTCGCGCGTCATGCCCTTGTGGGGATGCGCGAAGGTGGAGATGCCCTCGGCGCGGGCGACCGCGAGCCCATAAGCCTCCGGCACGTTGGACGCGACCAGCACGATCTCATAGGGCGAGTCCGGCAGGCGCGAGGCGTAGAGCAAGGCGGCCATGGTCGTGCCCGTGCCCGACAGCATGACGGCGACTTTTGCTTTGGCCATTCAGATACCCTCTGCTTCGAAGCTTGAAAGGGACGCCGGGCGCCGGCTTCCCGCCCTCGCGGAAACGGCCCTAGTCGTTATGCGTCGCGGTCCAGTGCGCCGTGGCGCTCCACGTCTCGGCCGATCCGGTGACGGTGCAGCCCTTCCGCCCCGCGCGGATTTCGCCGATGCGGTGGACGGTCTCCCCGGCCTCGCTGAGCGCGGCCGTCGCTGCGTCCACATCGCCCGGCGCCACGACCACGGCCATGCCGATGCCGCAATTGAACGTGCGCGCCATCTCTGCCGGCTCGATGGCGCCCTGCGCCTGGAGGAATGCCATCAGGCGCGGCTGTGCCCAGAGGTCCGCGTCGACATGGGCATGGAGGTCCGCCGGCAGCACGCGCGGGATGTTCTCCAGCAGGCCCCCGCCGGTGATGTGCGCCATGGCGTGGACCAGCCCCTTGCGCACCAGCGGCAGCAGCGGCTTCACATAGATGCGCGTCGGCGCCATCAGCGCGTCGATGAGCAGCACGTCCTGGTCGAACAGGGCGGGGCGGTCGAGCTTCCAGCCCTTGTCGGCCGCGAGGCGCCGCACCAGCGAATAGCCGTTGGAATGGACGCCCGAGGAGGCCAGGCCCAGAATGACGTCGCCCGCGGCCACGCGCCCGGCGGTCAGCACCGCGTCGCGCTCGACCGCGCCCACGCAGAAGCCCGCGAGGTCATAGTCGCCGTCTGCATACATGCCCGGCATTTCCGCCGTCTCGCCGCCGATCAGCGCGCAGCCGGCCTGCTTGCAGCCTTCCGCGATGCCGGCGATGACGCGCTCGGCCACACCGTTGTCGAGCCGGCCGGTCGCGAAATAATCGAGGAAGAAGAGCGGCTCGGCGCCCTGCACGATGAGATCGTTGGCGCACATGGCGACGAGGTCGATGCCGACCGTGTCGTGCCTGCCGGAGTCGATGGCGAGCTTGAGCTTGGTGCCCACGCCGTCATTGGCCGCGACGAGCAGCGGGTCCTTGAAGCCGGCTGCCTTCAGGTCGAAGAAGCCGCCGAATCCGCCGAGGTCCGCGTCCGCGCCGGGCCGCCGAGTCGCCTTGGCCAGCGGCGCGATGGCGCGAACGAGGGCGTTTCCGGCGGCGATGTCCACGCCGGCCTGCGCATAGGTGTAGCCCTTGGGCTGATTGTGCTTGCTGTCCATCACGGCGCCTTACCAAATCGCGCTTGGTTTTCCAGAGCAATGCCGCCAAAAGGGCGCCGTGACACTGACCTTTCCCAAGTTTCGTTCCGTCCATCTGCTCGTCGCGCTGGCTCTGGCGGCCTTCGCGGCCATGCTGGTGGCGCAGATCGAGGGGGAGCGCGGCATCGCGCCGATCGCCTCGGCGGGCGACTTCCAGGTGGATGACGTCCATGTCGACGTCTACGGCCTCAATGCGGACTCGGCGCGGCAATCGGGCTGGAGGCTGGCGCAAAGGTTGGCCTGGAAGGCGCTCTGGAAGCGCACCCATGGCGGTGAAGGCCCCGCGCTGGGCGACAGCGTGCTCGACGGTCTGGTCTCCGGCATCGAGGTGCAGCGCGAGCAGATCGGCCCCAATCGCTATATCGCGACGCTCGCCGTCCTCTTCGATCGCGCGCGTGCCGGCCAGGCGCTTGGTGTCTCGGGCCAGATCATGCGCTCGCCGCCGCTGCTGGTCATTCCGGTCATCACCGACGGCGGCGTCTCGACCGCCTTCGAGACGCGCACGGAATGGCAGAAGGCCTGGGCGATGTTCCGCACCGGGGAGAGCGCCATCGATTATGTGCGCCCCGCGGGTGACGGGCCGGACGCGCTCCTGCTCAATGCCAATCAGATCAACCGGCGCGGGCGCGGCTGGTGGCGCGTGCTGCTCGATCAATATGGCGCGGCGGACGTCATCATGCCGCTGGCGCGCCTGGAGCGCAGCTGGCCGGGCGGGCCGGTCACCGGACGCTTCGCCGCGCGCTATGGCCCTGACAACCAGCTCGTCGCCACGTTCGATCTGCGCGCCGCCAGTCCGGACGCGATACCGGACATGCTGGTGCGTGCCGTCGCGCGGATGGACCAGCTCTATACGAGCGCGCTCCATGCCGGCGTGCTGCGGCCCGATCCCTCGCTGATCGTGGAGGACCCGCTGGAGGCGGACGCGCTCGCCAATATCACCGATCTCGGCGCGCTCGTCGCCAGCCTGCCGAGCGAGGGCGCCGTCGCGCCCGCCGCCGGATCGGTGACGGTGCAGTTCGAGACGCCCAGTGCCGAATCGGTGGGCGCGGCCGAGCGGACGGTGCGCGGCATTCCGGGCGTGCGTTCGGCGGCCACGACCAGCCTGGCGCTCGGCGGCACGTCGGTCATGCAGGTCGCCTTCGATGGCTCTTCCGACCAGCTCCGCGCGGCGCTGGAGGCGCGCGGCTTCGCGGTCACCGGCTCTGGCTCGACCTTGCGCATTGCGCGCCGCGGAGGCGGAGGGGACGGGCAATGACCCAGCTCCCGCTGCCCATCGCCTTGTCCGAGCGGGAAGAGGCGGGGCGGCTGCTGATGACCGCGGCCAATGCCGATGCGATCGCGCTGCTGCGCGATTGGCGGCGCTGGCCTTCGCCTGTCACCTTGCTCGCCGGCCCCGCCCGCTCGGGGCGCACACTGCTCGCCCGCCTGTTCGTGGCCGAAAGCGGCGGCGATCTTGTCGACGATGCGGACCGGCAGGATGAGGAGCGCCTGTTCAATCTCTGGAACGATGCGCGCGAGAGCGGCCGGCCGCTGCTGCTCGTCGTGCGCGAGGCGCCGCCGCTCTGGCGCGTGACGCTGCCGGACCTGCGCACGCGTCTCGCGACGGCTGCCGTGGCGCGCATTGCCGAGCCGGACGAGGCGATCGTCGCGGCGCTCATCACCCATGGGCTTGAGCAGGCAGGCTCGGCCTTCGCGCCCGGCCTGCCTGAATATGTCGCCCGGCGTGTCACACGCTGTTATGAAATGGTCGATACGGCCGTGCGCGCGCTCAATGCCGAATCGCTGGCATCGGGGCGCAAGCTGACGGTCGCCACGGCCCGTGCCCTGTTCGATCAGGGCGGGCTCGCCGGAGCGGACGGGGCAGGGCATGGCAGCGGGGACGAAGGAGCAGGGCATAGTGGCTGAGGCCGATCCCATCGCGACGATCGCAGGCACGGAAGCGCGTTATTTCAATCGCGAGCTGTCCTGGCTCAATTTCAACCAGCGCGTGCTGGAGGAGGCGAGCAACGCCGCCCATCCCCTGCTGGAGCGGCTGCGCTTCCTCTCCATCTCGGGCAACAATCTCGATGAATTCTTCATGGTCCGCGTGGCGGGTCTCAAGGGGCAGCAGCTGCAGGGCGTGGACCTGCGCTCGGTGGATGGGCTGACGCCCGCGCAGCAGCTTGAGGGCATCGCGCGCCAGGCCGACGCGCTGATGGCCGGGCAGCAGCGCGTCTGGCACGATCTGCGCGATCTGCTTCGCGCCGCCTCCATCGGCGTGATCGGGCCCGAGGCGGTCGATGCGCGGGCGGAGAAATGGCTTCAGGCGCATTTTCTCGATCAGGTCTTCCCCATATTGACGCCCCAGGCGCTGGACCCGGCGCATCCTTTCCCCTTCATTCCCAACAAGGGGCTGAGCCTCTTCTTCGACCTCGTCCGCCAGTCGGACAATCAGGGCGTGCAGGAACTGGTCATCCTGCCCGCGACGCTGCCGCGCTTCATCCGCGTGCCGGGCAAGGCCGCGCGCTATATCTCCATCGAATCGCTGGTGCGCCGCTTCTCGCACCTGCTCTTCCCCGGCTTTACGGTGCGCGACAGCGGCCTTTTCCGCATCCTGCGCGATAGCGATATCGAGATCGAGGAAGAGGCCGAGGATCTGGTGCGCTATTATCGCTCGGCCATCAAGCAGCGCCGGCGCGGCCGCATCATCCGGCTGGAGATGGAGGCACGTGTCGCCGAGCCGGTCGAGGACATGCTTCAGACGCTGATGCAGGGTGAGGACGCCATGACCGTCGACATCGACGGGTTCGTGGGTATCGCGGACCTGGCGCAACTCGTCGAGGAGGACCGGCCGGACCTCAAGTTCACGGCCTATGTGCCCCGCTTTCCCGAGCGCATCCGCGAATATGGCGGGGATTGCTTCGCGGCGATCCGCGCCAAGGACATCGTGGTCCACCATCCTTATGAGAGTTTCGACGTCGTCATCGCCTTCCTCAAGCAGGCGGCCGCCGATCCGGACGTGGTGGCGATCAAGCAGACGCTCTATCGCGCCGGCAAGCAATCGGCGGTGATCCGCGCGCTCATCGACGCGGCCGAGGCCGGCAAGTCGGTGACGGCGGTGGTGGAGCTGAAGGCGCGTTTCGACGAGGAGCAGAATCTGCTCTGGGCGAGCCAGCTCGAACGGGCCGGCGTGCAGGTCGTCTACGGCTTCATCGAGTGGAAGACCCATGCAAAGATTTCCATGGTGGTACGGCGCGAGGGCGACGTGTTCCGCACCTACTGCCATTTCGGCACCGGCAACTATCATCCGGTGACGGCCCGTATCTACACCGACCTCAGCTTCTTCACGGCCGATCCGCGCGCGGGGCGGGATGCGGCGGCGGTGTTCAACTACATCACCGGCTATGTCGAGCCCCAGCATATGGAGCTTATCACCATGTCGCCGCTGCATCTGCGGCGCAATCTGTGCAATCTGGTCGATGCC